>NZ_JBDWHW010000056.1:0-9807 GCF_039975035.1 Hoeflea sp.
CGGAAGACACCGTCCGTGTTCTGCGCAAGGATGACATCATCGCCGTGGTTCGCACGCTTGTTGCACTGCGCGACGGCAAGGGTGAAATCGACGATATCGACAACCTCGGCAACCGCCGGGTGCGTTCGGTCGGCGAACTTATGGAAAACCAGTACCGTCTTGGCCTGCTGCGCATGGAGCGCGCCATCAAGGAACGCATGTCATCGATCGAAATCGATACGGTGATGCCGCAGGACCTGATCAACGCCAAGCCGGCCGCGGCCGCCGTACGTGAATTCTTCGGCTCGTCGCAGCTGTCGCAGTTCATGGACCAGGTGAACCCGCTGTCGGAAATTACCCACAAGCGCCGTCTTTCAGCGCTTGGACCTGGCGGTCTGACCCGTGAGCGTGCCGGCTTTGAAGTCCGCGACGTTCACCCGACGCACTATGGCCGTATCTGCCCGATCGAGACGCCGGAAGGCCCGAACATCGGCCTGATCAACTCGCTCGCCACCTTTGCGCGCGTCAACAAGTACGGCTTCATCGAAAGCCCGTATCGCAAGATCAAGGACGGAAAGGTCACCAAGGAAGTGATCTATCTTTCGGCCATGGAAGAGGCGAAGTACTTTGTCGCCCAGGCCAATGCCGAAGTCAGCGAAGACGGACACCTTGTCAGCGAATTTGTCGTCTGTCGTCATTCCGGCGACGTGATGATGACCCCGCGCGACAACATCGATCTGATGGACGTCTCGCCGCGCCAGCTGGTGTCGGTGGCGGCAGCCTTGATCCCGTTCCTTGAGAACGACGACGCCAACCGCGCGTTGATGGGATCGAACATGCAGCGTCAGGCGGTCCCGCTGGTTCGCGCCGAGGCGCCGTTCGTGGGCACCGGCATGGAGCCGATCGTGGCGCGTGACTCCGGTGCTGCCATTGCGGCCCGCCGTGGCGGTATCGTTGACCAGGTTGATGCAACCCGTATCGTTATCCGTGCGACCGAGGATATGGAAGCCTCGCAGTCCGGTGTCGATATCTACAGGCTGCAGAAGTTCCAGCGTTCCAACCAGAACACCTGCATCAACCAGCGTCCGCTGGTCACCGTGGGCGACGTTCTGAACAAGGGCGACATCATTGCCGATGGACCGTCGACCGATCTTGGCGATCTGGCGCTGGGCCGCAACGTGCTCGTCGCGTTCATGCCCTGGAACGGCTACAACTACGAGGACTCGATCCTTCTGTCCGAGCGCATCGTCTCTGACGACGTGTTCACCTCCATCCACATCGACGAGTTCGAAGTGATGGCGCGTGACACCAAACTTGGACCGGAAGAAATCACCCGCGACATCCCGAACGTTTCGGAAGAAGCGCTCAGGAACCTCGACGAGGCCGGCATTGTCTATATCGGCGCTGAAGTGGCTCCGGGCGACATTCTGGTCGGCAAGATCACGCCAAAGGGCGAAAGCCCGATGACGCCGGAAGAAAAGCTTCTGCGCGCCATCTTTGGCGAGAAGGCTTCCGATGTCCGCGACACCTCCATGCGGATGCCGCCCGGAACCTACGGCACCATCGTGGAAGTCCGCGTTTTCAACCGCCACGGCGTTGAGAAGGACGAGCGCGCCATGGCCATCGAGCGCGAGGAAATCGAGCGCCTGGCCAAGGACCGTGACGACGAGCAGGCAATTCTTGACCGTAACGTCTATGGCCGCTTGACGGACATGCTGGCGGGCAAGGTGGCGATTGCCGGACCGAAGGGCTTCAAGAAGGGTTCGGAAGTCAGTGCCGAAACCATTGGCGACTATCCGCGGTCGCAATGGTGGACGTTCGCTGTCGAGGACGAAAAGCTGCAGGGCGAGATCGAAGCGCTGCGTGGTCAGTACGACGATTCCAAGAAGCTGCTTGAAGCCCGCTTCATGGACAAGGTCGAGAAGGTCCAGCGTGGCGATGAACTGCCGCCGGGCGTCATGAAGATGGTCAAGGTCTTTGTTGCCGTGAAGCGCAAGATCCAGCCGGGTGACAAGATGGCCGGCCGTCATGGCAACAAGGGTGTGGTTTCCCGCATTCTGCCGTGCGAGGACATGCCGTTCCTGGAAGACGGAACCCATGTCGACATCGTGCTCAACCCGTTGGGCGTGCCGTCGCGCATGAATGTCGGGCAGATCCTGGAAACCCATCTCGGATGGGCTTGCTCGGGAATGGGCAAGAAGATCGGCGCGATGCTCGATGCCTACAATGCGGGTGCGGATATCCAGCCGCTGCGTGACACCATCGACAGCGTGATCGGTACCGGTCCGAAGGGCGAGCCGATCAAGGATTATGATGATCCGTCGATCGTCAGGTTGGCCGAACAGACCCGCCGCGGCGTGTCGATCGCCACACCTGTGTTTGACGGTGCGGTCGAGGCCGACATCAACATCATGCTCGGCCAGGCCGGTCTTGATGTGTCGGGTCAGTCGACGCTCTATGACGGGCGTACGGGTGAGACCTTCGACCGTCCGGTGACCGTGGGCTACATCTATATGCTCAAGCTCAACCACCTGGTGGACGACAAGATCCACGCCCGTTCGATCGGTCCTTACTCGCTCGTTACCCAGCAGCCGCTGGGCGGCAAGGCGCAGTTCGGCGGACAGCGTTTCGGGGAAATGGAGGTCTGGGCGCTCGAAGCCTATGGCGCCGCCTACACCCTGCAGGAAATGCTCACGGTCAAGTCGGACGACGTGGCTGGCCGCACCAAGGTCTACGAGGCCATCGTGCGCGGCGACGACACCTTCGAGGCAGGCATTCCGGAGAGCTTCAACGTTCTCGTCAAGGAAATGCGGTCGCTGGGTCTCAACGTCGAGCTGGAGTCCAACAAGATCGACGGTATCGCCGAGCGGGATGAACTGCCCGACGCGGCTGAATAAAGCCTGGAAGGGGCGAGGGACCAAAATCCCTCGCGCTGTCTTCCGTCCCGCAGCCGCGGGCTGGAGATGAAACCCGCGTTCGACGCGGTCAAAAATGAATTTCAGGCGATGGCCTGTTGCCGGGTGTCCGCCGGCGCCGTCGCAAGCCAAGGGCGAACAGCCCTAAAAGGAGACAGGCATGAACCATGAGGTCATGAATCTTTTCAACAACGCCGTTCCGGCGCAGACGTTCGATTCCATCCGGATCTCGATCGCCAGCCCCGAGAAGATTCTTTCCTGGTCCTTCGGCGAAATCAAAAAGCCGGAGACGATCAACTACCGGACCTTCAAGCCTGAGCGCGACGGTCTGTTCTGCGCCCGTATTTTTGGTCCGATCAAGGATTATGAGTGCCTGTGCGGCAAGTACAAGCGCATGAAGTACAAGGGCGTCATCTGCGAAAAGTGTGGCGTCGAAGTCACGCTCAGCCGCGTGCGGCGCGAGCGCATGGGCCATATCGAATTGGCAGCCCCCGTTGCCCATATCTGGTTCCTGAAGTCGCTGCCCTCGCGCATCGGCACGTTGCTCGACATGACGCTCAAGGATATCGAGCGCGTCCTGTATTTCGAGAACTACATCGTCACCGAACCTGGTCTGACCTCGCTCAAGGAGCATTCGCTGCTCTCTGAAGAGGATTACATGATCGCTGTTGACGAGTTCGGCGAGGATTCCTTCACCGCCATGATCGGCGCTGAGGCAATCTATGAGCTGCTGGCATCGATGGACCTCGAGCGGATCGGCGGCGAACTGCGCACCGAACTTGCCACAACGACGTCGGAACTGAAGTCCAAGAAGCTGATGAAGCGTCTCAAGATCGTTGAGAGCTTCATGGATTCGGGCAACCGGCCGGAATGGATGATCATGAAGATTGTGCCGGTGATCCCGCCCGACCTTCGTCCGCTCGTCCCGCTGGATGGCGGCCGTTTCGCCACCTCCGACCTAAACGACCTTTATCGCCGCGTTATCAATCGCAACAACCGTCTCAAGCGGCTGATCGAACTGCGTGCGCCCGGCATTATCATCCGCAACGAGAAGCGGATGCTGCAGGAAGCCGTTGATGCGCTGTTCGACAACGGTCGCCGTGGCCGCACCATTACCGGTGCCAACAAGCGTCCGCTGAAGTCGCTCTCCGACATGCTCAAGGGCAAGCAGGGCCGTTTCCGGCAGAACCTGCTCGGCAAGCGCGTCGACTATTCAGGCCGTTCGGTCATCGTGACCGGTCCGGAACTCAAGCTGCACCAGTGCGGCTTGCCCAAGAAGATGGCGCTTGAGCTGTTCAAGCCGTTCATCTATGCGCGCCTTGACGCCAAGGGCTATTCATCCACGGTCAAGCAGGCCAAGAAGCTGGTCGAGAAGGAAAAGCCTGAAGTCTGGGATATCCTCGACGAGGTTATCCGCGAGCATCCGGTGCTTCTCAACCGCGCTCCGACGCTTCACCGTCTGGGTATCCAGGCGTTTGAACCGACCTTGGTTGAAGGCAAGGCGATCCAGCTTCACCCGCTCGTCTGCACCGCGTTTAACGCCGATTTCGATGGCGACCAGATGGCTGTTCACGTGCCGCTGTCGCTCGAAGCCCAGCTTGAAGCGCGCGTCTTGATGATGTCGACCAACAACATCCTGCACCCTGCCAACGGCGCTCCGATCATCGTGCCGTCGCAGGACATGGTGCTTGGCCTCTACTATCTTTCGATCCAGGCTGAGAACGAGCCGGGGCAGGGCATGGTATTCTCCGATATGGGCGAACTTCATCATGCGCTGGAAAGCAAAGTTGTAACCCTGCACACCAAGATCAAGGGTCGTTTCAAGACCGTTGACGCTGATGGCAACCCGGTTTCGAAAATTTTCGAAACGACACCGGGCCGCATGATCATCGGCGAACTTCTGCCCAGGAACGTCAATGTTCCGTTTGATACCTGCAACCAGGAAATGACCAAGAAGAACATTTCCCGGATGATCGACACCGTCTACCGCCACTGCGGCCAGAAGGACACGGTCATTTTCTGCGACCGGATCATGCAGCTCGGCTTCGGCCACGCCTGCCGCGCCGGCATCTCGTTCGGCAAGGACGACATGGTAATTCCCAACACCAAGGCGAAGATCGTTGGCGACACCGACAGCCTGGTCAAGGAATACGAGCAGCAGTACAACGAAGGCCTGATCACTCAGGGCGAGAAGTACAACAAGGTCGTTGACGCCTGGGGCAAGGCCACCGAGAAGGTCGCCGATGAAATGATGGCGCGCATCAAGTCCGTGGAATTCCACGAAAATGGTCGCCAGAAGCAGATGAACTCGATCTACATGATGAGCCATTCGGGCGCACGTGGCTCACCGAGCCAGATGCGTCAGCTCGGCGGGATGCGCGGCCTGATGGCCAAGCCGTCAGGTGAAATCATCGAGACCCCGATCATCTCGAACTTCAAGGAAGGCCTGTCCGTGAACGAGTACTTCAACTCGACTCACGGCGCACGTAAGGGCCTCGCCGACACCGCGCTCAAGACCGCCAACTCCGGTTACCTGACCCGTCGTCTGGTTGACGTGGCGCAGGATTGCATCGTCACCCATGTCGATTGCGGCACCAAGGAAGGCCTGACAATGACGGCCATCGTTGACGCCGGTCAGGTTGTGGCGTCGATCGGTCAGCGTATTCTCGGTCGGACGACGCTTGACGACATCAATCACCCGATCACCGGCGAGTTGATGGTCAAGGCCGGCTCCACGATCGATGAGGCGCAGGTCGTTGAAATCGAAGCTGCGGGCATTCAGTCGATCCGCATCCGTTCGCCGCTGACCTGCGATATCCAGACCGGTATTTGCGGAACCTGCTACGGACGTGACTTGGCGCGCGGTACGCCGGTCAACATCGGTGAAGCTGTCGGCGTCATCGCCGCCCAGTCGATCGGTGAGCCGGGCACTCAGCTGACCATGCGTACCTTCCACCTTGGCGGCACCGCCACCGTGGTTGACCAGTCGTTCCTGGAAGCCTCTTACGAGGGCACGGTCCGTATCAAGAACCGCAACATGCTGCGCAACTCCGATGGCAATCTGATTGCCATGGGCCGCAGCATGGCTGTCCAGATCCTGGACGAGAAGGGCGCCGAGCGCTCGTCGCAGCGTGTGGCCTACGGCTCCAAGATCTTTGTCGACGATGGTGATGCGGTCAAACGCGGCCAGCGTCTGGCAGAGTGGGATCCGTACACGCGTCCAATGTTGACGGAAGTCGAAGGCACCGTTGAATTCGAGGATGTCGTCGACGGCATCTCGGTTCTCGAAGCTACCGACGAAGCGACCGGCATCACCAAGCGTCAGGTTATCGACTGGCGTTCGACGCCGCGCGGTGTCGATCTCAAGCCGTCGGTCGTCATCAAGGGCAAGGATGGCGATATCGCCAAACTGGCCCGTGGCGGCGAAGCCCGGTTCCAGCTCTCGGTTGACGCTATCCTGTCGGTCGAACCCGGCGCCAAGGTCAGCCAGGGCGATGTTCTGGCCCGTGTGCCGCTCGAAAGCGCCAAGACCAAGGACATCACCGGTGGTCTGCCGCGGGTTGCGGAATTGTTCGAAGCCCGTCGTCCGAAGGATCACGCCATCATCGCCGAGATCGATGGCACTATCCGCTTCGGTCGCGACTACAAGAACAAGCGTCGCATCCAGATCGAACCGGCGGAAGATGGAGTCGAGCCTGTTGAATATCTCATTCCAAAGGGGAAGCCTTTCCACCTTCAGGATGGCGATTTCATCGAAAAGGGCGACTACATCCTCGACGGCAACCCGGCGCCGCACGACATTCTGGCAATCAAGGGCGTGGAGGCTCTCGCCTCTTACCTCGTCAACGAGATCCAGGAAGTCTACCGTTTGCAGGGCGTTCTGATCAACGACAAGCACATCGAAGTGATTGTCCGGCAGATGCTGCAGAAGGTCGAGATCACCGACTCCGGTGATTCCGTCTACATCGTCGGTGACAATGTCGACCAGATCGAACTCGACAACGCCAATGACCGTCTGGTCGAGGAAGGCAAAAAGCCTGCGTATGGCGTTCCGGTTCTGCTCGGCATCACCAAGGCATCGTTGCAGACACCGTCCTTCATCTCGGCGGCATCGTTCCAGGAAACCACCAAGGTGCTCACCGAGGCCGCAGTTGCGGGCAAGGTCGACACGCTGCAGGGTCTCAAGGAAAACGTCATCGTCGGACGTCTGGTGCCTGCAGGTACCGGCGGCACCATGACCCAGATCCGTCGTATCGCCACGTCGCGCGACGATCTGATCCTGGACGAACGCCGCAAGACTTCGGGCGCGGAGACTGCCGCCCCGATGCTTACCGACATGGCCAAGGAAGAGCCAACGCCGGCCGAATAAGGGCCCGCGCATACCCAATAAAAAGGCCGCCTTTCGGGGCGGCCTTTTGCGTTTCGGAGACTGACTTGGGACCTATTTCGCCGCAGCGTCGGTCAACTTGCCCAATGCACCCGTCATCACCTCGAACGCTTGATCTGCACCTTCAACCTCGTAGCGGGCCTTGAGTTCGGCGGGGTCGAGATAGCCGATCCGGGTCTGGCCGGCATCATCCCAGATCAGCACGCGGTTTGGCAGGTCCAGACCGGCGCGGGGTGCAGCCTGCAGGATCGGTGTGCCGATTTTGGGGTTGCCGAACATCACCAGTGTCATCCCGGCCAATTCGGCATCAATGCTCCTGGCGCCAGCGGCGTGATCAACACGGGCAAAAACCTTGGCGCCGGCCTTTTCAACCGCTTCCACCAATCTGTCAGCGGTCGTCTCCACCGAACCGGAGCTGTCCTTGATGATCCAGCCATCCTCTGCACCGGCGGAAAAAACGGTCGTCATCATCAACGTTGCGGCTGCGGCCGCAATTTTCAGTTTGTTGTGAAATGGCATGTCTCTTCTGTCTCCCTCGAGTGTAACAAGTGTTCTTATCAACGGCTCAAGCAGTCCTGTGTTCCACACGGCTTCCTGTCCGCGATGTTGCCGGTATCGCACGCGGCAGCGCAGTGCGGTCATGCGGATTGCTCGGTGGTCAAATAAACACGTCGCGGATACCGGGAGAAATCACCTTTGCCATGCGCTGCTCACAACCGTGTGACCAACAGGCGGCATGTCAGGTATGTCAGCCTCGATGTTGACGTAAAATTGCTACTCTCATTCGAAGGCGATGACGGCCACTTCGCCTTCCAGTGCGCCCTGGTAGGCCGAGGCATGCGGTTCTTCGTCCGGCGCACCGCCCATCAGGCCGATCTGGTCCAGATCGGCTTCCGCATATCCTTTCGATGACAGTGCATCGAGACAAAGCCGCACTGCGGTGTCCTCGTCGGGGGCGGCGAGCAGCACGTGCACGGGGGTCATGGTCCCGCCTTTCTGCTTGCTGGTCTGGCCGACGATGATGAAGATGGCGGGAGCGTCGCCGTTGTCATGATCATTGTCGTTATCGGGGTTCATTCGCCATCCTTTCCGAGCTTTGGGGAAGCATTACCTCCCATGTTGCAAGCGCGATGGCAACGCGATTTCCCGTCCGAACCCAGAACTGCGCCTTCCTGTGTCTGGATGCTGACTTGAGCAGCCAAGCAATAAACCACCAGCAAGCTTGCCGACGCGGGCTTTCCGTGGTTGTCTGGGAAGAACCGGGCAACGGTGGATAGCTTGTGGTGACCGGGCTTGTCCGGCACACGGACAGAGGGAGTTGGGCATATGGGTCTTCAGGGTCTTTTGATTTTTCTTCTCATAGGCGCCGTAGCGGGCTGGCTTGCCGGTGTTATCATGAAGGGGTTCGGCTTTGGCCTGATCGGCAACATCATCGTCGGCATCGTCGGCGCCTTTGTCGCCGGATTGATTCTGCCAATGGTCGGGGTCTCGATTGGCGGTGGAATCGTCGGATCGATCATTCATGCCACCATCGGCGCGGTAATTTTGCTGTTTATCATCGGACTGGTGCGAAGACGCTGATTCCTTGCCGGTCACGCTCTGAGTCGTTGCGGTGCCGTTGAGGACGGTTGATTCTGCGTAATCGCGCCGTCTGCCAGGTTCCTTCGACGAGGCAGGGCAACTAAACGCCCTGCGGGGGTGAGATGGCGCAACAATATGTCTCGTGCGCCCCGTATTCGTGATCTGGACCGCCCTTCGGCACGATTATTTCACCTGTGGCCTTGACGGCATGGGGGGAAATCAGTAGTTACCGGCCACCGAGACCGATGTGAGACGCTTTTCTTCGGGACGACACGTCCTGAAACTTGTCTCAAACAAGGTTTCTGACTGCACTGTGAACTGACAATGCTGCACGCATGACACGAGTATTCGTGTCCTCTGCTTTCATGGGCCCTCCGGCAATACCGGAACCGGCCCTTGTTTTGCGCTTATGGTTTGCGTGCATGGTGCCTGAGAGGGCGAAACATGAATTCTAAAGGGATGGTTACATGCCAACTGTAAACCAGCTGATCCGCAAGCCGCGCCAGGCGCCGGTAAAGCGCAACAAGGTTCCCGCGCTGGAGCAGAATCCGCAGAAGCGCGGCGTATGCACTCGCGTGTACACCACGACCCCGAAGAAGCCTAACTCGGCTCTTCGTAAGGTTGCCAAGATCCGTTTGACCAACGGCTACGAAGTGATCGGCTATATACCGGGTGAGGGCCATAACCTTCAGGAACACTCCGTGGTCATGATCCGTGGCGGTCGCGTCAAGGATTTGCCCGGCGTGCGTTATCACGTCATCCGCGGTGTTCTCGACACCCAGGGCGTCAAGAACCGCAAGCAGCGCCGTTCGAAGTACGGCGCCAAGCGTCCGAAGTAATTGTGTTGGCCGGCTGCATCCAACGGTGCGGCTGGCCATTTCGACCCATCAGTTGAAAGACGAAAAGCATGTCACGACGTCACAGTGCAGAAAAGCGTGAGATCAA
>NZ_JBDWHW010000057.1:0-5320 GCF_039975035.1 Hoeflea sp.
GGCGCGGACGCATCCGTTTCTGAGCAAGAATGCACCGGAGATTGTCTATCACGGCTTTCACGCCGAGGGGTACGCGCTGTCGCAGGACACCTCCGCCGGGGCCGCGCAGGCGATCTCGGCACTGGAAAGCGCGCACACCGCGGTCACTGGCGCTGCGCTCGACCGGATCGCCATCACCGCCACCACCGACGCCCGCTTCTTCGGCCTCTATGCCGATACACCCGCGCTGGTGTATGGTCCCCGCGCCGAAGCCATTCACGGATTCAATGAACGGGTGGAGCTCGAATCAGTACGGCGGGTGACCCAGGCCACGGCCTTGTTCATAGCCGGCTGGTGCGGTCTGGAAAAAGTCTGAAAAGGAAAATGCCCATGCGTGACGCCGTCATTGTCTCCACCGCCCGCACCCCGATTGGCAAGGCCTATCGGGGCGCTTTCAACATCACGCAGGGACCGGTGATGATGGCCCATGCGATCCGGGCCGCAGTGTCGCGCGCCGGGCTTGAAGGCGGGGAGATCGAGGATTTCACCATGGGCTCGGCGCTCACCCAGGGCACCACCGGCGTCAATGCCGCGCGCCACGCGGTGATCGCGGCAGGCCTGCCCGACACGGTCGCCGGCGCCACCATCGACCGGCAATGCGCCTCGGGCCTGTCGGCCATTGCCAATGCCGCCTATCAGGTGATGCATGACGGTGTCGACATCGCCATGGCGGGCGGTGTGGAGAGCATTTCGCTGGTGCAGAACGAGCACTGGAACAAGCACAGCTACCGGATCGCCTCGGTTCCCGACAGCTATTACATGAGCATGCTCGACACCGCTGAAGTGGTGGCCGCGCGCTATGACGTCAGCCGCGAGGCGCAGGATCTCTATTCCTTCGAAAGTCAGCAACGCACGGCGGCGGCCCAGGCCGCAGGCCGGTTTGACGCCGAAATCGTCGCCATGGATACGGTCAAGTCGGTAACCGACAAGGCCAGCGGCGAGGTCTGGGAGCAGGCGGTCACGCTTTCCAATGACGAATGCAACCGTCCGGGCACCACGCTCGAGGGGCTGCAGGGGCTGGCACCGGTGATGGGCGAGGGCAAGGTGGTCACCGCCGGCAACGCCAGCCAGTTGTCCGACGGCGCCTCGGCGCTGATCGTCATGTCCGGCGAGGAGGCTGCCCGGCGCAACCTGTCGCCACTCGGGATCTTCCGCGGCATGGCGGTCGCCGGCTGCGCGCCCGAGGAAATGGGCATCGGCCCGGTGTTCGCGATTCCGCGCCTGCTTGCCCGGCACGGGCTGAAAATTGATGACATCGACCTGTGGGAAATCAATGAGGCGTTCGCCTCGCAACTTCTGTATTGCCGCGACAAGCTTGGCATCGATCCGGAAAAACTCAATGTCAATGGCGGGGCGATTTCCATCGGCCACCCCTACGGCATGAGCGGCGCCCGCATGGCCGGCCACGCCCTCATCGAGGGCCGCAGGCGCGGCTCTAAACTCGCCGTCGTCAGCATGTGCGTCGGCGGCGGCATGGGGGCGGCCGGGCTGTTCGAGATCTGCTGATGAGCTGAGACGGTGCCTGCGGTCGCTTGAAGCGGTTCAGCGCCCGCCGGCCCGTCTGGCATCGCCCAGCATGGTCAGTACAGCGGCCTTGACCTCTTCATCCTGCGCCAGCACCGCCTGGCTCAGCCTGTGCAGCCGCTCGCGGGTGGCGTGCAACTGGTCGATGAGATCGAGCACCACCGGCAGCGTCTCCTCCTCGACATCCATGTCGTAGCGCAGGCTGCAGATCAGCCGCACCCGCGCAAACTGGATGTCGGTGAGGCGAGGTGCACCGTGGTCCTGTTCGGCTTCGATCAGTGCCTCATGGATCCAGCGTTCCAGATCCGCGCGATTGAGTTCGGGGACCAGCGAGATGATCTCTTCAAGGTTTTTCATGACAGCATCTCCTTGCGGGGATTTTGTGCGTGCCGGGGGTTCCAGCTTTCAAGGAAAGCCGAAAGCTCCGGCTCCTCCTGATCGGGCAGGACCACCTTGAGCGCGACGTAGAGATGGCCTTTCTGACCGGTCTTGGCGTTCTTGATGCCGCGATCCTTCAGGCGCAGCTTGGTGCCGGTGTTGGAGCCTTTCGGTACCGTCAAGCTGACAGGTCCGGTCAGGGTGGGAACCTCGATCCTGGCGCCGAGAACAGCTTCTTTCAGCGTGACCGGCACTTCGAGGTGCACATTGTCGTCCTTGCGCACAAAATGCGCGTCGGGTTGGATATGCAGTTCGATATAGGCGTCGCCCGCCGGTCCGCCGCCGAACCCGGGGCCACCCTGACCCTTCAGCCGCAAGGTCTGCCGGTCTTCCGCCCCTTCGGGAATGGTGACGTTGAGCGTCTTGCCATCGGGCAGTTGCAGCTTTTCGACCGCGCCTGTGGCGGCATGCAGGAACGGTACCCGCAGCGTGTAAGTGACGTCCTGGCCGCGGGCTTTCATCGACGAACGCCTGCCGCCGGGACCGCCGGCGCCCATGCCCGCTCCCATGCCGGCGCCGCCAAAGGCGCGGCTGAGAAAGTCCTCGAGATCCTCATTGCTGGCAAATCCATCCTGCCGGGCATGGCCGCCCGAAGCGGATGCTCCTGCGTAATCCCGGTAATATTGCTGCTGTTGCTTTTCCGCGCCCGAGGCGTCGATTTCGCCGGCGTCGAACCGCCGCCGCCGTTCCTTGTCCTTGAGAAATTCATGGGCGCCGGAGACGTCCTTGAACCTGGCTTCAGCGGACTTGTCGTCGGGATGCAGGTCGGGGTGATATTTCTTGGCAAGCTTCTTGAAAGCGGTCTTGATTTCCTGATCGCTCGCCGTCTTTTTTACGCCGAGGATCTCGTAGGGGTTTTTCATTCAGTTCGCTCCGGCATTTGGCATGTAAGTGTCAAATCGTGGCATGGCTACCAGCATGCTCGCAAGCGCCACGAATTCCGAACCTTTATATGGGAGTTGCCTGGCGAATTTGCATTGCGCTTGATCAAATTTCGACCGAAGAGCGCATTTCAAGGGAGTTTTCGTGGTGTTTCGCTCCGGTTCTGGCCCCGGGCCTTGGCAATCGGGCAGGCCACCAGCGGGATGGGACCTTGCTGAAAATCAATGGCCCGTCTTGCGGCGGGCCATTGATGTCATGCCGATGGGGTTGGAGGTCAGGCTTCAGCAGACGGCTTTGCCTGATCCGGCCTGGACTTGCGACGCCGGGTGACGAGTACGAAGAACAGCGGCACGAACAGAATGCCGAGAACCGTGCCGGAAATGGTTCCGCCAAGCACGCTGGTGCCGATGGCGTTGCGGCCACCGGACCCGGCGCCGGTAGAGATAACCAGCGGCAACACGCCGAGCGAGAACGCCATCGAGGTCATGATGATCGGACGGAAGCGCTGGCGCGCCGCTTCGCGGATTGCGTCGAGCAATGGGACTCCTGCCTCGTAACGTTCGCGGGCGAACTCCACGATCAGGATGGCGTTCTTGCCGGTCAATCCCACCACTGTGAGCAGCCCCACCTGGAAGAACACGCCGTTCTGGTAGCCGCCGTAAAGGGTCCACAGCACCGCGCCGAGGACGCCGACCGGCATGACCAGCATGACGGCGAACGGGATCGACCAGCTTTCATACAAAGCCGCAAGACACAGGAATACGGCCGCAAGCGACAGCGCATAAAGCAGCGGCGCCTGGTTGCCCGATTCGCGTTCTTCCAGGGACAGACCGGTCCAGGATACGCCGTAACCGGGCAGCTGTGAGGCCAGCCGCTCGATTTCGTTCATGGCTTCGCCGGTGGTCACGCCCGGTGCCGGAGATCCCTGGATCTGCATGGCGCTGACTGCATTGTAGCGGTTGATGCCCTGCGGGCCGAAGGTCCAGCTGCCTTCGGCGAAGTTGGCGAAGGGGACCAGCCCGCCACTGGAATTGCGCACCTTCCATTTGGAAATGTCGGAGGGCAGGGCGCGGGCATCGGCTTCGCCCTGAATGTAGACGCGCTTGATCCGGTCGCGGTCGATGAAGTCGTTGACATAGGTGCCGGCCCAGGCGACCTGCAGCAATTGTGCGACGTTGGAGGCGGAGACGCCCATTGCACCGGCAGCACGCCAGTCGATATCGAGATGATACTGGGCTGCATCCTCGAGCCCGGACGGACGGGCCGAGGCGACGAGCGGGCTTTGTGCTGCCATGCCGAGCAACTGGTTGCGCGCCGCAAGCAAGGCTTCGTGCGACTGGCCGTCACGCGCCTCGAGATAGAAATCGAAGCCGCTCATGATGCCGAGTTCGGGAACAGATGGCGGCACGATCGGAAACACCATGGCGTCCTTGATGCCCATGAACGCAGGGAAGGCGCGGCCGGCAATCGCCTGGGCGCTCTGTCCCGGGGATTGCCGTTCCGACCAGTCCTTCAGCCGGATGAAGGCGAGCCCCATGTTCTGGCCCTGACCGGAGAACGAGAAGCCGACAACGCCGAACATGCTGTCGACGGTGTCCTTCTCATTCTCCATGAAATGCTTTTCCACCTGTTCAAGCACCTTCTGGGTGCGCTCGGCGGTGGCGCCGGTCGGCGCCTGGATCAGCGCCAGAAGGATGCCCTGGTCTTCGTCGGGCAGGAAGCCGGTCGGTGTCTGCACGAAACTCCAGGCGACAAGGCCCACGAGCGCGAGGTAGATCAAGCCGATGCGCAGCGGGCGGCGAACGATCCAGCCGACGGTGCTGCCATAGCCGTTGCTGATGCGGTCGAAGGCGCGGTTGAACCAGCCGGCCGGGCCGCGTTTGGCATGGTGCGCCGCCTTGGAGGTGAGCAATGTGGCGCACAGTGCCGGTGTGAGCGTCAGTGCGACGAGGACGGAGAGGCCCATGGCCGAGACGATGGTGATCGCAAATTGCTGGTAAATGACCCCGGTCGATCCGCCGAAGAAGGCCATCGGCACGAACACGGCCGAGAGCACCAGCGCGATCCCGATCAGGGCGCTGGTGATCTGGCCCATCGATTTGCGCGTCGCCTCAACCGGACTGAGCCCCTCTTCCTCCATGATCCGCTCGACGTTTTCCACAACAACGATGGCGTCGTCGACCAGAAGGCCGATGGCCAGCACCATGGCAAGCATGGTCAGCGTGTTGATGGAAAATCCGGCTGCGGCAAGAATGCCGAAGGTGCCGAGCAGCACCACCGGAACGGCAAGTGTGGGAATGAGGGTGGCGCGGAAGTTCTGCAGGAACACCAGCATCACCAGGAAGACAAGCCCGATGGCTTCTGCGAGCGTCTTGACCACTTCCTCGATCGAGATTTCGACGAAGGGTGTGGTGTCATAGGGAATGACGTAGCTGAC
>NZ_JBDWHW010000058.1:0-9568 GCF_039975035.1 Hoeflea sp.
GGCCTCTTCGCCGAGGGCAGGCTGCCCCACCTCGAAACCGCCCGCCTGCGCAACCGCGCCATCATGGAGGCGCTCTATCGGCTGTCCTGGCTCGCCGACAAGACAGGAATGGTCCCCGTCAACTGGCGTGCGATGGAGACCGAGGAACTGGGCTCGGTCTACGAGTCCCTTCTCGAACTCCAGCCGCAGCTGGGCGACGACGGCAAGACGCTCGTCTTCGCCTCCGAAGCGTCCGAGCAGAAGGGCAACCAGCGCAAGACTACCGGCTCCTACTACACGCCCGACAGCCTCGTTCAGGCGCTGCTCGACACGGCACTCGACCCCGTGCTCGACAAGACCGAGGCCGAGGCGGACGACCCCGCCAAGGCGCTGCTGAAGCTCTCGGTCATCGACCCCGCCTGCGGGTCCGGCCACTTCTTGCTGGCCGCCGCTCGCCGCATCGCTACGCGGCTCGCGCGTATCCGGGCCGAGGGCACGCCCGCGCTCGCAGACTTCCGCCATGCGCTGCGCGATGTCGCGCGCTGCTGCATCCACGGGGTAGACCGCAACCCAATGGCGGTGGAGCTGACCAAGGTAGCGCTCTGGATCGAGACGGTGGACCCGGGCCTGCCCCTCGGTTTCTTCGACGCGCAGATCCGCTGTGGAGACGCGCTGCTGGGGGTTTTCGACCTGAAGGTTCTGGAGGAAGGCATTCCCGATGCCGCCTACAAGCCGCTGACAGGCGACGACAAGGACATTGCCAGCATCTACAGGAAGATCAACGCCGCGGCGAAATCCGGACAGGGCGGGTTCGACTTCGGGACCGGGCTCAACAAACTGCCAGAGACCAAGCCGTTCGCTGTCGACTTCTCCGGCTTCCGTGAATTGCCAGAAGACACGCTGGACGAAATCGGCGCCAAAGCTGCGCGCTTCAAGGAGCTTCGCAAGAAGCAGGACTTCGTCCGGGCAAAGGCCGCTTGCGACCTTTTCATTGCAGCATTCCTGCTGCCCAAGACTGGCCACGCCCCAACAGGTCCGTCCGAACGGACTGTCCCGACGACCGAAGAGATCTGGATGGCGCTCAATCAGGGCAAGATCCGGAACGCGATGGTCGATGCTCCCAAAGTTGCGCGCGAAGCCCGGGCCTTCCATTGGCCGCTCGAGTTTCCGGACATCATGCAGCGCGGCGGCTTCAACATAGTGCTCGGCAATCCACCATGGGAGCGTGTGAAATTACAGGAACAGGAATTCTTCGCGCTTCGGGACGCAGAAATCGCAACCGCGAAGAACGCTGCTGCGCGCAAGAAGCTGATCGAACAGCTGGACGACACCAACCCGCGCCTGGCTAGGGAATGGCAGGATGCGCTGAGAACCGCAGCGACTGAAAGCCATTTCATGCGCGAGTCCGGGCGCTTCCCACGAGGCGGTGTTGGAGACGTGAACACCTATGCCGTGTTCACCGATCTTGCTTGGCAGGCCGTCCATCCCAAGGGACGAGCTGGGCTGATCATTCCGAACGGTCTGGTGGTCGGCTTCACTTACCGAGAGTTCCTGCGCCAGCTCTTGTCGGAGAGGTCTCTGGTCTCGTTCTACGGCTTTGAGAACGAAGACAAGATCTTCAAGGACGTGCACAATGAAACGAAGTTCGGGCTGCTCACCATTGGCGGCACCCAGGTCAAGATCGACCAGCCATGGTTCACGGCGCACATCCGTCAACCCGCTGAAATCGCTGATCCTTCGAAGCGGTACGCGCTCACCGTCGATGAAATCAGGGCCATCAACCCGAACACCCTGAACCTTCCCGCCTTTCGGTGGTCGAGAGATGCGAAAGTCACGGCTGCCATACACACGGCTGCGCCGATTTTGATTGAGAAGGAAGGCAGTCAGGTTGTTCGGAATGACTGGGAGATTTCCCTCAAGACCATGTTCCACATGGCAAATGATTCTGGCCATTTCATCGACCACGACGACGTCGCGCCGATAATCAAAGAGCGAAGGGGTGCGCTCGCAGTGCTTCGCGATGGGCGTCAGGTCTACCCTCTTTATGAGGGTAAGATGTTCTGGCACTTCGACCACCGCTACGGCACCTATGAAGACCAGACCGAGAAGCAAGCCAATAAAGGTGTTCTTCCAAGAGTCCGAGATGAGAAGCACAAATCAGCAGAATATCGAATCCAGCCGCGATACTGGGTAGATGCTCGACTGACCAGGGAGACGCTTGGCGAGGACGCTGGAAGGCCTTGGCTATTTTCGTGGAGAGATGTCGGCCCGTCAGAACGGACATTCATTGGTACAATTTTGCCGCCAACGGCGATGGGGCATGCTTCGCCCTATTTATTAACAGACACCTCCGCCATAAACGAATTGGCGCTCTCCACCACCCTTTCAAGCTTGGTGATCGACTACGCTGTTCGTCAAAAATCTAGTAGGATGACGTTCTTTATTATTGAACAGTTGCCAATGCTTGAGCGCGCGAAGTTTGAGGAAACACCTACATGGCTCGGAGAGGAGGTCCGTGCTTGGTTGAACAACCGCGCAATAGAGCTCTACTACACGAATTGGGAGCTCCAAGGCCTCGCGGAGAGCATTGGACGGGAAACACCTCCATTCAGATGGGATCCATCGCGCCGTCAAATCCTCCAAGCTGAGATCGATGCGGCAGTCCTGCATCTCTATGGCTTGGACGGGGAGCAAGCCAACTGGGTCGTGGACTCGTTCACCGTCCTCCGGAAATACGAAGAGCGCGACCATGGCGAGTTCCGCACCAAGCAGCTGGTTCTGGCCGCTTACGACGCGATGGCGAAGGCGAAGGCTTCAGGTACGGCATACCAGACGCCACTGTCCCCGCCGCCCGCTGACATCAGCCTTTGTCATGGTGTGGAGGGTTCCGCTGTTGCTCCATTGCAGCACCGCATCCAGCTTCCGCCACTCGAGCAAATTCCCGACGCTGCTTGGGCTCGCGCGGTGCCGTCTCCGCAGCATGATCCATTGGCAGCACTCGCAGCAATTCTGAAGTCGCTGGATGGCCCAACGCCGATCCGCACCATTCGTCTGACCGCCGCGATCATGCTTGAGCCACACCTCATGACGCAGATCCTGTCGCCTGATGATCAGACCCAATGGCGGCGGCTGGTGGGCCAAGAGGCAGAGCCTCGCTCAGGGAATGTCGTCGGCTTCGCCGCCCGAACCACGCCGGGATGGAATGCCGCCATCACCAACCATCGAGGCAACGGTCGACTGCTCGAGGACATCGCGGCGAGAACCTGGACCCCAGGCGCAGGTCTGGAAGCTTTTGACACGGCGGGCTGGCCAGAAGGGCGCGCAAGGTTTGTCCTCGACGCGCTGCGAAACCTGGACATTGATGCAACCGTGAACGCTGTTCCGGACGAAGTTCGAGACTGGATCGCAAATGCCGCAGCAGGATGATCTCTTTCCGGTTCCGCCACTGAGCGTTGAAGTTCCGAAAGGCCTCACGGAGCCGAGGCTTTGGGTGCGACGGCTGAAGATCTGGAAAGAGCCGGACGGCGAGGTCATTCGGGACATCGAGTTGCGGCCCGGACTCAACATCATCTGGTCGCCAGACGGAGATGACGATCCCGATGGGGGCGGCCGTGCAATCGGCCATGGCAGCGGGAAGACTCTGTTCTGCCGTTTGCTGCGCTATTGCCTCGGCGAAGTCCGCTTTGCGGACGAGGTCCAGCGCGATGCCATTTCCACCGCTTTTCTGAATGGCGTCGTCGGGGCTGAGGTGATGCTTGACGGAGTGTGCTGGGCGGTAGCGAGACCACTCGGCATCGGTCGCAAGCACTTCGCTGTCGATGCCGGCAACCTCGATGTCGTTGCGAAGATGGAGGGAACGGCTACGGGCATAGAGCCGCTGATCGACGCCATCGAGGCCGCTATCCTCGGCGAAGGCACCTCTCGGTTAGCCAGGCTCTCAGCTGGTCAGCGGGCTTGGCCGATCGCCCTCGCGTGGGCGGCACGCGATCAGGAATGCCGTTTCGACGACGTCCTAGACTGGCGCTCATCGGCATCAGGATCGGATGCGCCACAGCCGGCAAGTGGTGATGCCAAAGGACCTCGATTGCTCGCGATGCGGGCGTTCTTGAACGCAATCACGGATGAAGAGCAGGCCGCACGCCGCGGAGAGCAGGATCTGGCAAGTCAACTTGATCAAGCAAAACGGCAACGGTCGTTTCTCGAATGGGATCAAGCGCGGCGCGTGGAGCGCCTCGTTCGCGATCTCGGTCTTAGCGATACATCCTTGCCTGATATGCCGCTTCTTCTGGACTCCTTGAAGTCGGCCGCAAAGGAGAAACTTGCCGCCGTGACAAAACTCCCATCGGGGGTTGGCGCTGAGCTTGATGAGGCCAGGCGTACTTCACAAGATGCGCGTATTGAACTGCGCAATATTGAACTGAGGGCCGCTGAACTCGACGCGAGATTGCCTCTTGAAGAAAAGCTACTCGCACAGATGAGCAGTGAAATTCCGGGACTCTCGGCAGCCGCTCAGTCCGCGGCTAGTCAGGTCTGTCCCATCTGCGAGGTGCCAATCGACACAGCGCTCGCGGAAGGCTGCAAGCTGTCTCACAAACTGCCCGATCAAGCACAGTGCCGTGCACGGCTGGAGGCGAAACGCGAGGAAATCCATATTCAGAAAAACGAGATTGCGGGCATTAACGCTGAAATTGGCGCCCTGAAGCCCGCAGTCGCTCTGGCAAGCCAAAAGGCTCGGCAGGCAGAGGATCGAGTAAATCGCCTCGAAAAGGCTGCTGACGCTCGAAACACAAGCTGGCGAACTGCCACTCGAGGTGTTGAGGATGTTCAGCGAGCCGCAGAAATCGTCGATGAGGTCGCGCGTGCCGAAGCTGCTATCAGAAAACTGGAAGACGAGTTGCAGCGCACCCGCGAACAACTTCGAGGCTTCGAGGACAAGCAGGCAAAGGCTATCGGCGCTGTATCCCAGAAGTTTTCAGCGATCATTCGGCGTCTGCTCGGTGACGATGCCAAGGGCATTGTGCGTCTTACTGGTAAAGGTCTTGAAATTTCTGTTGAAGCCGGGGGCGATAGGCGAACAGCGGCCATTCAGTCTTTAAAAGTGCTCGCCTTCGATCTGGCTTGTCTCTGTTTGAGCGTTGAGGGCCGCACGCGGATCCCCGCCTTTCTGATCCACGACAGTCCGCGCGAGGCCGATTTGGGACAAACGATCTATGATGAGCATTTCCGGCTTTTACGAGAACTCGAGGAAGAGCTGGCGGGTGGGACTTTTCAGTATCTGATTACAACGACAACAAGGCCACCTCATGACGTCAACAGAGGGCCTTGGCGACGTGCGGTCTTGCGCGGTGCGCCTGGCCGCGAACGATTGTTGGCCTGTGACCTATGAGGATCAATATGCAATGATCGAAGCGCCGCAGCCCTTCGTCATCCGCCAGGAAAGCGCCAAGGTCGCGTTTCAGAATGGCTTTCGCCGCAAGTTGGGCGAAAACGAAGGATGGGCCAGCTTTAGCTCGACCACGGTGCCCGGCACGATCCACCTCGCCGCAGGCGACGCACAGGGCCCGTGGTTTCTCGCCCTGGATCACACAGGCGTCATTGAAGAGCTGGATATGCCTGCAGTGGACATGCCGGGTCCAGGTCATACCCGCTACGCATTCGGGACGCTCGGCCAAGTCTACATCGTGTTACCGCGGATCTACCAACTGGCGGCGAGCCTGCCCGATGCGCCGCTTCGGGAGTTCGAGACGAAGATCAAGGACCTTCCGAAAACGACGGAGGCCGAACGCCTCGTCGTCCAGCGCATCGGCCAGGACATCTTCCGCGTGGGCCTGATCGAGTATTGGCAGGGGCGATGCCCGCTGACCGGCATTACCGATACAGCGCTGCTGCGCGCATCGCACATAATTCCATGGAAAGATTGCGCGAGCGATGCAGAACGCCTCGACGTCCATAACGGCTTCCTGCTCTCGGCCTTGTGGGATGCTGCCTTTGATCGCGGGCTAGTAACGTTCAATGACGAGGGCCAGCCGCAATTCTCACCCTTCCTGAGCGACAGCGCTTGCGCCGAATTGCGCTGGCAGGAACCGATCCCGTTGACCGACAAGCATCGGAAGCAACTGACCTGG
This sequence comes from Hoeflea sp., assembly GCF_039975035.1. Classification (GTDB taxonomy): domain Bacteria; phylum Pseudomonadota; class Alphaproteobacteria; order Rhizobiales; family Rhizobiaceae; genus Hoeflea. Next base: position 6,105 of record NZ_JBDWHW010000058.1, read on the forward strand.
CACCGCACCAACCTCTTCGTCAGACAAGGAGGAGCGTAAAACACTGGTTCAGGCGCTTGCGAGCCACTCCTTGTTCTGCAAGTTCTGGAGAGCGATGCCGATCTGGCGCGGGGAGAAACGCTTCTTACGTTCGTTCCACGCATAAACCTTTTCGATTGCATCCTCTGCGCTGACAGCCTTTTCGCGCGTCGTCACCCAGTGCACGGTTGCGAGAAGTTCTAGGCCGAATGGTGTCTCGAACCCCTCTACAAGCTCCGCCACACGATCGAAGCGCGCGGCTGTATCTTGGTTATCCGACAAGAAGGACTCCGCGTCCTTCACGGCGCCGGGGACCAGTTCAAGCAGCTTTTCGGGCGCATCGCCACCATCGGCGTATCCCGACACGAGATGCCCCTCGACCGCGCGAAGGACGTGCCGCAGATTCTCGGCGTAAGGACCATACGGCGCCTTCGCATACTTGAGGCGGAGTGGCTCGCCTGCTTCCTGCATGAAATACATGAGTTTATGCACTTCAAGTAGCGTCACGAACGGGTCCATCAGCCCGCCAAGATAGCGGTTCATTAGAACCACCAGCGCCGCTCGTCCGGGGCTCATTGTTGGAACTTCCCGCGACTTCGTTGTGACCGGCGCACTATTTGGCTCGAAGACAATGATCTCCAAGTCCGGCAGGTCGCGCAGCGCGGCTTCGATCCGGGGATGAACGTCCTCCCAATTCAAGCCACCAAGACCGCTCCCAAGCGGCGGGATGGCGATTGATCTGATGCCGCGTTGCCGAACCTCTTCGGCAAGGGCGACAAGCCCGGAATCGATATCCTCCATCCGACTTTTCCCGCGCCAATGCCGTTTCGTCGGGAAATTGATGATGTACTTGGGGTTTGTCAGTGTATGGCTCTCGAACACGAACATCTTGCCCGGCTGAACTTCATCGCGCTTGCAGGCCGCTTCGTATGCCTTGAAGTTCGCCGGAAATGCATTCTTGAACTGGAGGGCGATGCCACGGCCCATGATGCCGACGCAGTTCACCGTGTTGACGATCGCCTCTGCGTCCGCCTGCAAAATGTCGCCTGTCATATATCTGATCATGGTCATCCTCCCCTTAGTAGTACCATTCTCTTTTTACTTTGACTTGCGGTCTATGCTTACTCTTCCCGAACGCTGCCATTGCACGAGCACCAACTTGTTCGGAATGTACACCGATGCCGCGAACAAGCTCCCAAGGAAAGCTCTCATGCATGAGAAACTCTGCCATTTTGTGATCGCGACAAGAAACCCAGTTTCTTGCATTGATCGCGTCCCAGTTTACCTGATCGAGCTTTGAGAGATCGTTGTAGAAGTCAGCGGCGCGGTTGGCGGCATTTATGTCAGTAAATGCCCAGCGGCGATTATTTGCCGCTGCCCAATCTACGACTTCACGCATATCCGCGACGAGATGAACGACCGGACCCTGCCCATCGTTGTACGCCACGTTCGGGTGGTTTCTCCGTGAAATCACATAGAGCATCACGGAACGCGGACAGAGATAGAACGGAACATAGTCGCCCACGCAAGTGCCGGGATTGCATTGTACGGGTAGAACAAGGCGGTCAGCCTTGATCTCGTTGTTTCCGATCACCGCCGCTCCCTGCCGCCGCTTGACCATCACGGCGTCAGGCCACAGGCAACCGTCCCCGACAATAGACGCTAGGTTGTCGACATGGACTATGTGATAAATCCTTGGCCGGTCAGGTGTCGGCATGATTAGGCACCCATTTTCACATCATTCACCTTCGCTCGTCAATTTCTCGGCAACGGCTGGTGCATCTTCCGCTGCCATCCCGTCCATGACCCAGCGATCAACATCGCTCAGCTTGAACTTCCAAAGCCGCCCAACCCGCTGAGCGGGCAAGCTCTTGGATTCGATCCAGCGGTACACCGTGTCCTTCGCCACCCCTAGGTGGGCGGCCACTTGATCAACAGAGACCCATGGTTCAGTCATCCCGCCACCACCCTCTTTGGCCCGTGTATATCGGTTTGAATCGGTAAGAGTCGACGAAACCCGCATAACACGCACCTGTGTTCCTCGAAAGTTCTTTCTCGGATGGCAGCGCATCCAGTCTGTCATTATGCCGATTCAACGGCACGCCCGCGCCTGATCCAGCATGACGCTGTAATCGGCGATCATCTCGGCGATAGCCGACGCCTCCGGCAGCAGATTGAGCTCGTCGGCCGCGCGCGCCTGGAACTCACGGCTGTACTCGACGACGGGAGGGCAGACGGTTGCGAAGCGCGGTTCAGAACCGACCACCGCGCAGCCGCTCAGTGAGCTCGTCGAGATCGCGAGGGCGGCGAGCTGCTGCTTCCAGCATCTGGCGTTGGACATGATTGACCTTCTCCGTTGTCTCAAGGCGATCGGCGAGGCGTCCCGCTCGCTCGCCAGACCGCCGAAGCGAAAGCAGGAACAGGAGCACTGTGAGCGCGACGGCGCCGTAGCGCAGTGCCGTCCGGACCCACGGGTTGGTGGCGAACCCAGCGAGGAGCGCACCAATCATCGGCGGCCCCGGCGCCAGTCATCGAGGCGGGCGTAGATCGTGACCGCGATGCCGCCGAGCGCCACGGCGATTAACACCCAGCGCAACGTGTCGAGATACGGCACGAGCGGCAGGATGGCGGTTTGGGTCTCCGTCAGGACGCTCTGCGCCACCTCGACACCCGCAGCACCCAGCGTCGCTACGCCGGCCGCGCCGCCGCCCTTCATGGTGCGGCTGTCGGCCAAAACCTCGCGCGCTGGTGGCGTTTCTTCGGCGAAGGCAGTCGCCCGAACCGGGAACCGCTCACCCCACTGCCGCGCAGGCCCGAGGTCGACATGCATGAAACCGGAGCGCGGGTAGAAGCCGAAGCCGAGGAACCCGATCTCGCGCGCCGCGGCTTCGAACGCCACCGGGTCGTGGTTCGCCATGGCGATGTCGAAGGCGGCGCCGTCGAGGTGCTTGGAGCGGGTCGCGCCGCCGACGGCACGGTTGTGCTCGGGGCTGCGATAGGCTGAGCGGACGATCAGCGGCTTGCCCAGCCGGTCGCGCAGCGCCTGCAGCCTGTCGAGCGCAGGTTCGTTGATGAGCAGCTTGCCGGTGCCCCGGCAGGCGATTTCGGCGGGCGAGAAGTTGGGCCAGCGCCAGCTGCTCTCGGGCACGTCACGCCAGTGGGGGTGGAAGGTCGAGGTCATGGGGTTCTCCGAAAACGAAAAACCCGCCTCGAGGGCGGGTCATTGCGGGCTGATGAATGTGGTTGGGGCTAGCCTACGGACCGCCGCCGAAGATCTTGAGCTTGATGGCGATGCCCGCGAGCAGCGCCAGCATGACGCCGGTGGTGATCATGCGGACCGCGGTCTGCATGGCGGTGCGGCGCACCAGCCGGATGCAGTCGACCAGGGATCGCAGGTCGCGGATGTCGAGCGCGGCCTCGTCGCCGTCGAGCCCGACATCGGCGAG
>NZ_JBDWHW010000059.1:0-15711 GCF_039975035.1 Hoeflea sp.
CGCCTCCGCATCTCGTGGACTTTGTTCTCGATCAAGTTCTGCCTTGGAATGGTGCCGACTGGGATCTACACATTCTTGACCCAGCATGCGGATCTGGCATTTTTCTGGTCAAGGCCTTCCAACGCATTGTGCACCGTTGGAAAAGGGCACATGCTGGCACAGTCATCACTGCTGACGTTATGCGTCGTATGCTTACAGAAAATCTTTTGGGTGTGGACAAAGACCAGCATGCCGTTCGTGTCGCCTGCTTCAGTCTTTATCTTGCTATGTGTGATGAGATCGAACCGCGGCGCTACTGGACGGACGTACATTTCCCTTCCATGCGTGAACATCGCCTAATTTGCTCCGATTTTTTCGAAGAGCGGCAGGGTTTCGCCACTCCTTTAGATTCCAATGATCGGAGCTCAAAACAATACGACCTCATTATCGGCAACGCACCGTGGGGGAAGAACCTCCTGACAGATATTGCGTGCGAATGGAGCAATGACGAACGACATTGTTGGCCTGTCGCCAATAAAGACATCGGCTGCCTATTCATTGCAAAGGGTGCGGCCCTTCTAAAGCCTTCAGGTCGGCTGGCATTAATCGAATCAGCTGCGTCATTACTATTTAACGGTGCGGAACCTGCGTTGCGCTTTCGTCAAAAGCTCTTTTCAAGTCATACGGTTGATGCCGTGTTCAACCTTTCGGCTTTGCGGTTCCGAATGTTCGGCGGAAAGCGGCATACGCGAAAGGTCTCGGTTTCGCCAGCCTGCGTCGTGGTACTTCGCCCGCATCGGCCACCTCCTGACCATAGCATCGCGTATGTCAGTCCTAAAATGCCCTTGGAGCCGGTCGAAGAATTCGCTATTTCGGTCGAGCCTAGCGACTATCGTTGGATTAGCGCATCCGACGCCGCATCAGAGCCGTTCGTATGGACAGCGTTGATGTGGGGAACGCCTCGCGACATTGATCTACTTAGAAAGCTCGGGAAAGAGCCAACCCTCGCAAAAATGATCGCCGAGGGAAAGGCCCGAACACGGGAAGGCATAATTTTTGGTGACCAGAAAAAGCGCTTCCCTTCCCTAGTTGGCCGACGCCTCTTTTCAGCCAACCAGTTCCCCTCAGGCTCAACCGTCTACCTGGATGCTGAAAACGCACCAAGAGTACACGAAGCCATCTTGGCCGACGGAAAAGCATCAACCAACTTCTCCGCGTTCGCTATGCCACAGCTTTTAATCAAACAGAGTTGGCAAGTTAAAGTAGGGCGATTTCAAGCAAGACTGGTGCGTTCAGCAGAGCCAGAAGGGCTATTGTGTTCTCAAAGCTATGTCACAGTCACAGCCAACACCGACGCCCTTGAATCCGCTTGCCTGACTTACAATAGTAAACTGGCTGTATATTTTCTTCAATTAACCAGTGGACGCATGGCGACCTATAGGCCTGAGACTACAGTGAAAGATCTTCTAAATGTGCCGATGCCATCGAGCACCGTCAATCTCGATCTTATCGAAGATCCGACCGATTTCGACGCGCAAGTATTTAATGTATTCGGCTTAAAAGACGCTGAACGGGTACTGATTGAAGATATGGTGGACATTAACGTTGCTGACTTTCGCAGCGTACGCGACCGGCCGGGCCTGCGTCCGACATGTACAACCCCTTCTACGCGGTTAGCCCCATCCTCTGACAGCGAGCATGTGCTGACTGAGTACGCTCGATATTTCACGCGCGTACTCAAAGCCGGGTTTGGAGCCGATAAGGGCGTTCAGGCGAACATTTTTTACTCACCAGGAACGGAATCCCTTCCCTTCAGATTGGTATCCTTCGAACTGGTTGAGAAAGATAGTGGTGAGCCCAGATACGTGCGCGTTGATACCTCAGAGCTGTTGGCGGAAATGCAACGAATGGCAGAGCATCATCGCTCACGCGAGCGCGGAAAAACGATCGCCTCGAGTCTGATTGCCCGTGTCTATGACGGCAAGGCGCCGTCGCCTATGATCTTTTTAATGAAGCCGGATGCGGTGCGTTACTGGACGCGTTCGATCGCACTGAACGACGCGGATGAAGTCTCTGCTGATCTATTTCAGATGATGGCGATTGCGCAGCAAAGAGAGCTAGTTCAGTGATTGGAGGAGCGCAGTGGAGTCGGCCTACACCGCCAATCGATGCTGCTTTCATTATGGGGGTTTCGGCCTGGATGCGCGTAAGTGAAGACGCAATGTTGCAACGGGTTTGGGACGGTTATGATGAACTCCTTAAAGCGCGCCCCGCGTTTGATGGGAGCGATCTTGAGCGAAGCATAACCGAGCGTTTAGAAGCTGGCATACAAGATAGAATGTCGGGTGACGAACCCTTCATCGTTCAGCATGGCTCACATGAGCGGGAAACAAAACTACCCGCTCCGGCGCAGCCTCCTCAATATGACATTGCATTCATTTTTCGAGCTGACCCAAGAGTCATCTGGCCTATAGAAGCCAAAGTACTCCAAACACCTCGCACCCTGGCTGCATATATTAGCGACGTGAATGACCAATTTCTGACCTGTCGATACGCTCCGTTTTCACCTTCAGGAGCTATGCTCGGATACCTTCTGAGCGGCAATGCGGATGATACTTTCGTAAATATTTCTGTACTCTTGGGATGTTTACTGGATCCCTCACCATTGTATCCTGAGAGAGAGAGCAGAGTTTCCAACCATGCCCGGAGTGTTCCGATTGGCAAACCTTACCCCAAAGATTTTCGGTGCCACCATCTGATTATGTCGCTAATTGGCGTCTCTCGAACGAAATAGAGTTATTTTCGCATTATTTTCTGTGAGCCGACAGCATTCTTTCGATGTCGCCGCTCTTGCCGAGTACACAACATTCCAATCCTTGTCCCTCCCCCTGCCCTCCCTTCACACATCCGGGATTCCGTTATGAAAGCCATTCTCTACGAAGCCTTTTCCGCGCCGCCGAAGCTGGTCAATCTGCCGGATCCCACACCAGACCCGCACGGGGTGGTGGTCGAAGTTCGGGCGACGGGGGTTTGCAGGTCGGACTGGCATGGCTGGGTGGGGCATGACACGGATATCGTGTTGCCGCATGTGCCCGGGCACGAGCTGGCAGGCGTGATTGCCGCGGTGGGGCGTGATGTGACGCGGTGGCGGGTTGGCGACCGGGTGACGGTGCCGTTTGTCGGCGGCTGCGGGCACTGCCCGGAGTGCCATGCCGGGCATCAGCAGGTGTGCGACAACCAGTTTCAGCCCGGGTTCACGCATTGGGGCTCGTTTGCTGAGTTCGTGTCGATCCACCGCGCCGACCTCAACCTTGTGGCTCTGCCCGAAAGCCTTGATTTTGCCACCGCCGCAAGCCTGGGCTGCCGGTTTGTCACCTCGTTTCGCGCGGTGGTGGACCAGGGCCGGGTGTCGGGCGGCAATTGGGTGGCGGTGCATGGCTGCGGCGGGGTGGGGCTGTCGGCGGTGATGATCGCGGCGGCGGCGGGCGCGCAGGTGATCGCGGTGGATATTTCCGACGAGAAGCTCACGCTGGCGCGCGAGCTGGGCGCGGTGGCGACGATCAACGCGCGCGAGGTCGACGATGTGGCCGGTGCTGTGCGCGATCTGAGCCATGGCGGGGCGCATGTGTCGCTCGATGCGCTGGGCGCGGTGACCACCTGCGTGAATTCGATCAATTCGTTGCGCAAGCGCGGGCGGCACATCCAGGTCGGGCTGATGGCGGGGGCGGAGAGTTTTCCGCCGGTGCCGATGGGACGGGTGATCAGCCATGAGCTGGAAATCCTCGGCAGCCACGGCATGCAGGCGCACCGCTATAATGCGATGTTCGCGATGATCGCGGCGGGGCGGCTCGCGCCCGAAAAGCTGGTCGGGCGGCGGATATCGCTGGCGCAATCGATCGAGGCGCTTGTCGGCATGGACCGGTTCGAGGGCGTCGGCGTGACGGTGGTCACCGAATTCTGAGCGGGCGAGGTCTGAGCCGGCCGGAATGGCGGGGCCGTTGCTCCGGTGGGGGCCTGGCGGGAACCATCGCGCACGTGACGCGTTGGCCTTGAAAGCGAAGGAGACCGCCATGCGAACCCGAACATCCATTGCCTTGCTGATCGCCCTGCCCGTCAACGCCGTGCTGTTCGGCGCCGGCGCGATTGCGGTGCTGTCGATCCCGGCGCTGGCCGAACACGCCAAATACCTGCTGCCGGCGATCATCGTCTCGGGCTTTGTGGCCACCGTGCCGGTGGCCTGGTGGCTGGCGCCGCGGCTGCGCGCCCGGCACCAGTACCCGCAGACCCAGCGCAACGCCTGAGGCGCAACGCAACGCCTGATCAGGCCACAAGTTCGGCGTTGAGCCGGGCCAGGCCCGATTTCAGCGCGGCGATGCAGGCCGGGTCGAAGGCTGTGCCGGCATCGGCATCAAGGATCGACAGCGCTTTGGTGATCGGCATGGCGGCGCGGTAGGGCCGTTCCGCGGTGAGCGCGTCAAACACATCGGCGACCGTGAGAATGCGGGCTTCAAGACAGATATCCGCGCCGCCAAGGCCATGGGGATAGCCCTTGCCGTCGAGCCGTTCATGGTGAGCGGCGGCGACAGCGGCGATGTCGCGAAAGGCGTGGGCGCGGTTGAGGATTTCCTCGCTGTGGACCGGGTGGCGGCGGATCGAGCGCCACTCCGCCTCGTCGAGCTTGCCCGGCTTGTCGAGCACCTGGTTGGAGACGCCGAGCTTGCCCAGATCGTGCAGCAAGGCGGCGCGCCGGAGCCAGCGGCGGTGATCCTGGTCAAGCCCCAGTTCCTCGGCGATCATGTCGGTGTAAAGCGTGACCCGATTGGAATGGTCGGCGGTAAACGGGCTCTTGGCGTCGACCACATCGGAGAAGGCGGCGGCGATGTCGTCGAGATAATCCTCATCGACCGGTTCCGATTGCAGCGCCGGCTTCATGGCGAAGACGCGGGCCTCAAGCTGTGGCGATTTGAGCGCCTGCCAGAATTCCGGTTCGGACTGGGCGCGCAGGAACGCGTCGCCCAGGGCGGGATCGAACCAGCTGCCCGAGCGCGTCTTGACCTCGCGCAATGCCGCGGCCACGCCATTTTCAGTGTGGAAGACGTCGATCACCTGGGCCAGCAGCGCAATGCTGGAGATCAGCGGGACCTGCCCTTTGGCAAGTCCCAGCGGCTTGCCGGAGCCGTCCCAATGCTCGTCGAGCGAGCGAATGCCGTCCTGCACGGTTTCGGAGAACCGCATCCGCGCGGCGATATCGGCACCGCGATGGCAACGGGTCTCGATCAGCGAGCGGGAGATCTCGCCGCCGTTCTGCACCACGTTGATGATGGCGCGGATGCGCTCGCTGAGGCCATGTTCGAGCCCGGTCCTGGCGAAGACAAAGCGCAAAGCGGAGGAGAGGCTGCCGTCGATGGTCTTGAAATCGCGTTTGAACGAGATGTCATCGGCCAGATAGAGTTCGCAAAGCCGCGCGGCGTTGCTCGAGCAGCCCAGATCCTTGAGCAGCAGGGTGTAGTAGAGATCCCTGAGCAGATCATCGGGCAGGCCCAGCGTCTCGCCGATGCGGGTGCCGATCCAGCAGCAGCGGATGCAATGACCCTGCGGCTGGCCCTCGGTCATGTCCAGCGCGTAGCTTAGCGCGCCGAGCAGATCGGCCAGCCGGAAGCTGGCGGGGCGTCTGGCGGCTGCGAGGGTTAGATACAGGCTGGTGCTCATCGGGTGGCTCCGTTTCGCGCCGAGAATTATCAGGAACGGCTTAAGAAGGGTTTACCCGGATCGGCGGTCGCGGGCTGGCCGCTTGCATTTGCTGTTATTTCGATATAACTAGTTTTATGGTTATATTGGAGGCATCCGACATGGATACAGTTGAAGCAGCGCAGGGGTTTTCCGCGATGGGGTCGGAATCGCGGCTGGAGGTGTTGCTGGCGCTGGTCAGGGCGGGCGATGCGGGGTTAAGCGTCGGCGACATCCAGGCGCGCACCGGCATCGCCGCATCGACGCTGGCGCATCATCTCAAATTCCTCAGTGCCGCCAATCTGATTGTCCAGCGCAAGCAGGGCCGGGTGATCATGAGCACGGCCAATTTCGACCATCTGTCGTTGCTGGCAGGCTTCATCCTGGAAGAGTGCTGCAGCGAAGCGGAGCCGCGGTCATGAGCGATATCATCCACACAGGCCGCCCGCTCGGCAAGGAAATCAGAGGCTGGCTGATCAGTCCCTGGGCGGTAATCGTGCTGGCGTTTGCGGCGGTGGCCATTCTCGACGCCGCGCGATTGACCACGATTGGCAGCTTTGCCATCGCGGCCTTGCTTGGCACGCTGCCCTACATCATCTTCGCGGTGCTGCTGATCGCGGGCTTGAAGGCGACGGGCGCGGAAGCCGTTATCGCCGACGCGTTCAAGGGCCGCGAGACCCGGATGATCCTGATGGCGGCACTGTTTGGCGGGCTGGCGCCGTTCTGTTCGTGCGAGGTGATTCCGTTCATTGCCGGATTGCTGGCGGTCAGCGCGCCGCTGTCGGCGGTGATGGCATTCTGGCTGTCCTCGCCGCTGATCGATCCGCCGACGCTGTTGATCACCGCGGCGGCACTCGGCTGGCCGTTCGCCATCGGCAAGGCGGTCTCCGCCGTCGCACTCGGGCTGTTCGGCGGCTTTGCCATCAAGCAGGCGATGGCCTCGGGCTGGTTTGGCAAACCACTGCGCGGGGTCAGCCAATCACGCTGCGGCTGCGGGCCGGACCCGTTCTCCGGCAAGCCGGCCTGGCGCTTCTGGCACGACGCCAGACGCCGCGAGACCTTCCGGGCGGAACTGGTTGCCAATGGCCTGTTCCTGATCAAGTGGCTGGCGCTGGCCTATGTGCTTGAGGCGCTGCTGGTTACCTATGTTCCGGCTTCAACGATTGCCGGTCTGGTCGGCGGCGAGGGCCTGTTGCCGATCGGGATTGCGGCACTGGTGGGCATGCCGGCCTATCTCAATTCCTATGTCGCTCCGCCGCTGCTGGCCGGGCTGATGGAGCAAGGCATGAGCAATGGCGCGGCGATGGCGTTCATGGTGTCTGGCGCGGTCAGTTCGGTGCCGGCGATGGCGGCGGTGTGGTCGCTGGTCAAAAGGCCGGTGTTCGCCGCCTATATCGGGCTCGGGGTGTCCGGCGCGATCGTCTCGGGGATCATCTTCCAGATGCTGGTGTGAGGCCGCAAACGAGTACAGAGATCCGCCACCCCTGAAACGCAGTGACTTGACCATGCCGCGAAATTGCGTCATCCTTGATACGGGAATATTTCCCATAACAGGGATTGTCCATGCAGGCCACACTCAACGACAGACTGGCGGAACGGCTGAAGCAGCTGCGCAGATCACGCAGCTGGTCGCTGGAGGTTCTGGCGGACAAGAGTGCTGTCAGCCGCTCGACACTGTCGCGCATCGAGAACGCGGAAGTGAGCCCGACGGCGGAGACACTGGGCAGCCTGTCGAGCATCTACCAGATGAGCATTTCGCAATTGCTGGCGCCGGTCGAGACCCCCTTCTCGCCATTGGTACGGTACACTGAACAGAGCCTGTGGAGCGACGAGGAAAATGGTTTCACGCGCCGTGTCGTGTCGCCGCCGAGTGGCGGGCTGGCGGCGGAAGTAGTGCGGTGCGAGCTTGCCGCAAACCAGAGGATCTCGTACGCGGCGCCGTCGATGGCTGGACATGAACACCACCTGGTGCTGCTTTCAGGAATCCTGGCGGTGACCATCGCGGACGAGACCCGCGTGCTGGAGCCGGGCGATTGCCTGCGTTACCAACTCTACGGCGCCTCGCGCTTTCAAACCGGAGAGCAGCCGGCGTCCTATCTGATTGTTCTCGTATGAGGCGAAGATGACAGCAATCAGCGTTCATGTGCCTGGGGCCAACGAGCTGGACACCCACGCCGAAGCTCTGGCGCGGATCATGGCGGAAACAGTTCAGGACGGGGCGGCGATCGGTTTCATGCAGCCGTTTTCGCTGGCCGACGGACTGGATTTTTTTCGAAATCAGGTGTTTCCCGAGGTCCGCGCCGGCCGGCGCCGGCTGTTGCTCGCAGAACTCGACGGGGCGGCGGCGGGCTCGGTGCAGCTGATCACGGCGTTGCCGCCCAACCAGCCGCACCGTTGCGAGGTGGCCAAGATGATGGTGGCGCCGGCCGCAAGACGCAAAGGTATTGGCGCCGCGCTGATGGGCGCACTCGACGCCGAGGCTCGGGCGGCGGGCAAGAGCCTGATCACGCTTGACACCCGCACCGGCGACAAGGCCGAACCGCTTTACCTTTCGTCGGGGTTCCTTACCGCTGGCGTCATCCCCGGCTTCGCGCTTGATCCCGACGGCAAGGCGCTGCACGCCACCACCTACATGTACAAGAGCCTGTGAGTGCAGGCAGGTCCAGCGGGGCCCGGGTTCGGCTGTCGCGCCGGGCAGCGCTGCTTTCATCGCGCAAGCACTGCTGACACGCTGTCAGCAGATGGCGGCTATCAAGGGCGGAACGTTAAGGGACTTGCCGCGATGACGCTGAAATCCGACCCTCGCCATGCCGCAGGCCTTGGCCTGGTTGCCGTCTCGGTGCTGTTCTTCAGCTTTGTGGGGATTTTCACGCGTGGCGTGGAAGCCGGCGCCTGGGAGGTGATTTTCTGGCGCGGACTGGCGGCAGCCGGGTTTACGCTTGTCTACATCACCGTGCGCGGCGAGCCGATGGCCGAACTTCGCGGCTAAGGCAGGCACCGCTCGATTCAAAGAATGCAATCCGGTCGCAGACGCCCTCCCGCAGGGCGCGACGAAACGACGCCGCTTCCTTAGACTCAGTCTAAATCATACCTTTTGACTCTACTTTAATGCGGATGTAGTGAAACTGGAAAGGGGACGCGAAGTCCCTGAGTTCCATTTGCAGATCGACATTGCCGTGCTGACCAGACCAGATACGCAGAAAACCCTCGTGAAACTCGGACACGGTCGTCGCGGGTTGCGCGGCGTGGTGATGGAAGTCGGAGGCAAGGCCGCTGGCGCCACCCAATCGGCTTTCGACATCGAGCTGGAAAAACGGCTTCTGGAGATCGGACTGGTCGAGGGCGCGCATGTCGAGATCCTGCATGAAGGCTTCATCGGCAAGGATCCGATCGCGGTCAGGGTCGACAGCATGTGCGTGGCCCTGCGCCGGCGGGAAGCCAATGCGGTGATCGTGGCGAGCGAGGCACCCGATCCGCGCTTGCTGGCCGGAGGTTGAGGCGATGCTCGACACAATTGCCAGAACCTGCCGCGTGGCTTTTGTCGGCAACCCGAACTGCGGCAAGACGGCGCTGTTTAACGCGCTGACGGGAAGCCGCCAGAAGGTGGCGAATTACCCCGGCGTGACCGTTGAGCGCAAGGAAGGGCAGTTTATCACGCCTGCGGGCAGGCAGGTGACCGCCATCGACCTTCCCGGCACCTACAGTCTTCGCGGCCGCAGCCCCGACGAGATCGTCACGCGTGATGCAATCCTGGGCAGGCTTGATGATTTTACCCCTCCGGACCTGCTGGTTTGCGTCGCCGATGCGACCAATCTGCGGCTGATGCTGCGGCTGGTTCTGGAACTCTCCAGCGCCGGCATTCCGATGATCCTGGCGCTCAACATGTCAGATATCGCCGAGCACCGGGGTATCCGCATCGACGCCGAGGGGCTCTCGCGGCAACTGGGCATTCCGGTGGTCAAATCTGTTGCTGTCGCACAGAACGGAACCGCGGCGCTGCTTGATCAGCTGGATCTGGCGCTGGCGCATCCGCACGCCGCGCAGGCGGGACACTGGAGCGAACGCAACACCGGCGAGATCCGCGACGCCCATCATGCCGCCGACGCAATGGTGGTGCAGTTTGTCAGCACGCCGGAGATTGCGCGGGATGTGAGCGCGCGCATCGACAAGGTGCTGCTGCATCCGGTGCTCGGCATCGTCATTCTTCTGGCGGTGCTGTTCCTGATCTTTCAGGCGGTCTATTCATGGGCGGCGCTGCCGATGGAGTGGATCAGCGAGGGATTTGACGCACTCAATGGGGTGGTGAAGGCGACCTTGCCGGACGGCATGCTGGCAAGCCTGCTGACCGACGGGATCATCACCGGGGTCGGCAGCGTGCTGGTGTTCCTGCCGCAGATCGTGATCCTGTTCTTCTTCATTATCCTGCTCGAGGATTTCGGCTATATGGCGCGGGCGGCGTTCCTGATGGACCGGGTTGTCGGCGGCGTCGGCCTGCACGGCCGGTCCTTCATTCCACTGCTTTCAAGCTTCGCCTGCGCCATTCCCGGCATCATGGCGACACGGGTCATCGACAACCGCCGGCAGCGGCTGGCAACCATGATGGTGGCACCGCTGATGACCTGCTCGGCGCGAATTCCGGTCTACACGCTGATTATCGGGGCTTTCATTCCGCGCCGGGCGGTTGCCGGGATGATCGACCTGCAGGGGCTGGTGTTGTTTTCGCTGTATCTGGCGGGAATTCTCAGCGCCTTCGCGGTGGCCTTCATCTTCCGCACCTTCGTCTGGCGCGGCAAGAGCGAGCCATTCATCATGGAGTTGCCGAGCTACAAACTGCCGATGCCCAGAAGCCTGCTGACCGGCGTGATCCAGCGCGCCTACATGTTCATTCGCAGGGCCGGCACCATCATCCTGTCGATGATGATCCTGATCTGGTTTCTCTCCACCGTTCCCGGCGCGCCCGAAGGGGCAACCGGCCCGGCGATCCATTACAGTTTCGCCGGGATCATCGGCCACGCGCTGGAACCGCTGCTGGCGCCGATCGGGTTCAACTGGCAGATTGCCGTGGCGCTGGTTCCGGGTCTTGCGGCGCGCGAGGTTGCCGTGGGCGCGCTGGCCACCGTCTACGCCGTCGGCGGCACCGCCGCGACCGACGCCTCGCTTGGCGCGACCATAGCCGGCCAATGGCCGCTGGCCACTGCCCTGTCGCTGCTGGCCTGGTACGTGTTCGCGCCGCAATGCGCCTCGACGCTGGCCGTGGTGCGGCGTGAAACCAATTCCTGGCGCTGGCCGGTTCTGATGTTCAGCTACATGATGGCGCTGGCCTATGCCGCATCCTTCGTGGTCTACCAGACCACGGTGTATCTGGGAGGCTAGGGGATGACAGACGCGATTGTGACCTATGGCCTGGTTGCCGGCGCCGCACTTTACGTGGTGTGGAAACTGTTCCTGCCTCAATCCGTCAAAATGCGCATCCGCCTCGGCCTGACCGGGCGGACGGCGCCCTGCCCGCTCGAACCGCGGACCAGTTCGTGTCCCGCCGGCTGCTCAGGTTGCGCGCTGGCCGCGCCGCGAAAGCGGAACTGAGGGGTGAAGTCCAAAACAGCCTTCAGGGCTGTTATCCGCGCCCGGTACGTCCGAGCATGGCATTAACATCGGCAGACCGGACACCATCGGGTTCGCCATCGCGCTGGCGCGCCTCATCCCCGGACACGGGTTCTCGGTTTTTCTCAAGCAAAGCGCGAATCGCGATCAATCCGGGCAAGGCGTCGGACATCATCTGCCGATCGTCGTCGTGCAGGAATTTGTTGAAGGTCCGCGCCGCGACGTAGACTGCTTGCTCGCAAAAACTGCGCCCGGCGTCGGTGAGGTAGACCTGCTTGGAGCGGGCGTCGTGCCGGGACGGCCTGGTTTCGATGAATTCACGCCGTTCCAGCACCTTGAGCGAGTGGCTTATGGTTGCCTTGGAAACATTGGTGACCTGGGCGAGGCCCAGCGGCGTGACGCCGTCGCCAGAGCGCACCAGATACAGCACGATTGCAAAATGCGACGGGTGGACGCCGTCGGGCAGCATCTTGCCGATCAACGCCGTGCAGAGCTGGTCGATCTTGCCGATCTCCTCGAAAAAGTCGAAACCATCGCCAGGTTTGTACACGGCCTTCATTCCGTCACACCTCCCCACAACAGGCACTGAACGGCCAGTGCGATCCGAACCGGCCTGAATGCGGTGGTTCGCCACCATTTGAACCGTCGCGTCCCGCAACACAACCGGCGAATGAAAATATTCGCCGGTTGCAGCGCGTGGGGTCAGGCGGGCTTTCATCTGGCGGACCGGCGGTTCAGGCGGCCGGCTTGATGAAGGTGCCGTTCTGCAGTTCGGTCACGGCCTGGATCAGCTCGGCCCGCGTGTTCATGACGATAGGGCCGTGCCAGGCCACCGGCTCCTGGATCGGCTTGCCCGAGACCAGCAGGAAACGGATGCCTTCCGGGCCCGCCTGAACCGTGATCTCGTCCCCGGTATCGAACACCACCAGCGTGCGGTCGCCCGACATGTCGCGGATCTGGATTTCCTCGCCCTCGACTTCCTTCTCGACCAGCACGCCGAAGGGTTTCGATGCATCGCGGAACGAACCGGAGCCAGCGAAGATATAGGCGAAGGCTGAACGGTAGGCGTCGACCTTGAAGGTCTTCTTTCTGCCCGGAGGCACAGAGATGTCGACATAGGACGGATCGGCGGCGATGCCGTCGACCGGGCCGCGCTTGCCCCAGAATTCGCCGCAGATGATGCGGGCAGTGGTGCCGTCGTCATCAACCTCGACCGGGATATCGGCGGAAGTGACATCCTGATAGCGAGGTTCGGTCATCTTCATCGAAGCCGGCAGATTGGCCCAGAGCTGGAAGCCGTGCATGCGGCCACTCTCGTCGCCCTTGGGCATTTCCTGGTGCATGATGCCGCGGCCGGCGGTCATCCACTGCACGTCGCCGGCGCCGACCGAGCCGGTGTTGCCGAGGCTGTCGCCGTGATCGACGGTGCCGGCCAGAACATAGGTAATGGTCTCGATGCCGCGATGCGGATGCCAGGGAAAGCCCTTGAGATAGTTTTCCGGGCGCTCGTTGCGAAAATCGTCAAACAGCAGGAACGGATCGGTCAGCGACGGATCGTCGAAACCGAAAGCGCGCTGGAGTTGCACGCCGGCGCCCTCAAGATGCGGCACGGCGGCGGATTGGTGACGGACGGGTCTGATCGACATGGCAGTCTCCTCGGTGTCGGAGCCGGCGACAAGGGCCGGTCGAGTTGATGTTGCCCCTTAGATAGCGGCTTGTGGCGTTCACAATAAGTGGCGCAGAGAGAACGGACTGTTCAATCAGATGCAACAGAGCCGGGATGGCTGCAACCGCGCAGCCAAAGGCTGGCACCATCCCGGGACATCTCATCGATTGCGCGGAACCCGGATGCACCCGCCGGCGTTGGTTTTTCATCAAGACAATTTTCATCAAGACGAGGAGCAAACAATGACCAGCAGACCCGATCCGCAGATGACACCCGAAGACGTCTCCGCGCACCAGACCCTGACGAAGGATGAGAAACTTCAGCGGCTCAGCGACATGAAATTCGATCTGGAACGCCAGACCGGACGCGGAACCGCCGACCTCGATCAGGTTGAAGCGCGCATGGCGTCGATCAATCTGGCGATTGCGCGAGCCCGGAAAAACTAAGGCTTTAGCTGAGCAAACCGGCTCAGCCCGCGCCGCGACCCAGCGCAACCAGCGGAATCGCCGTCGTCTCCTTGATCTCCTCCATGACGAAGGAAGCGGAGACATCGGCGAGCCGCACCTTGGCGATCAGCCGTTGATAGAGCCGGTCATAGGCCTTGACGTCCAAGACGCGGGCGCGCAGCACGTAATCGAGATCGCCGGAGGTGCGATAGACCCCGACAATTTCCGGAAACGCGGCTACCGCCTCGCGAAAGGCCTTGAGCCAGTCGGCGTCATGGCTCGCCGCGCGCACGAAGATGAACACCGACAGCCCGCAGCCTGCCGCCTCGGCATCAAGAATGGCGACGCGGCCCCTGATCAGCCCGCGTTCCTCCATCAGCTTGACCCGGCGCCAGCAGGCGTTGCGCGACAGGTGAACCCGCTCGGACAGCGCATCGACCGAGAGAGTGCCGTCGCGCTGCAGATGACTGAGAATTTGGATATCCATATCGTCTATCTGGTGCATGTTGGGACACATATCTCATATGAGTCTCTATTCAAAGGACATTCGGGACACACCTCCTTTCGGAACGGGTTATCCTCACACACTCAAAGCATGCAAAGAGGGAACCCAGCCGATGTCCAACCAGATCGCACGACTGTTTACTGCCCACCCGCAATCGGTCGACGAGAGTTATTTCGAGCATCTCAAGTTTGCCGGAAAATTCTCCGGCAAGCTGATCCTCGCGGGCCTCGCAGCGCTGGCCCATGCGGTGCTGCCGTTTACCTTTGAGAAAACTGCAAGCCGTATGATCAACGAGATGCATCACCGGATGCACAACCGGAGTAAATAGAACCGCATGTGCCGCTGGGCCGCCTACCGAGGAACGCCGATCCCGCTGGAGCAGATTGTCTCCGCCCCCGGCCATTCGCTGATCGAACAATCGCACCGGGCCACCGAGGCCAAGGCGGCGACCAATGGCGACGGCTTCGGCATCGCCTGGTATGGCGAACATCCCGAACCGGGACTTTACCGCGATGTGCTGCCGGCCTGGTCGGACTGCAATCTGAAATCCTTGGCACGGCAGATCCGCTCGTCGCTGTTTTTAGCCCATGTGCGCGCCTCCACCGGGGGAGCGACCAGCCGCGACAATTGCCATCCCTTCGTACACGGCACATGGTCATTCATGCACAATGGCCAGATCGCCGGCTTCGATGCGATCCGGCGACCGATGGAAGCGGCCCTTTCGGACCGGCTTTACCAGGCGCGGCACGGCACCACCGATTCGGAACTGCTGTTTCTGCTGGCAATCGAATTCGGACTGGAAACCAATCCGGCAGGGGCTTTTGCCGAAGCGATCCGCTTTGCGCTGGCTGAGAGCGCGCGCGCCGGGGTGCGGGAACTGGTGCGGTTTACCGCAGCGTTTTCCGACGGTGAGACGCTTTACGCCATCCGTTACGCCACCGATGCTTATGCGCCAACACTCTATTCGGCGCCAACTTGCAACAACCAGGGCCATTGCCTGGTTTCCGAGCCGTTTACAGATACCGATACCAAATGGCATGAGATCCCGGCGGGCAGCATCATCACGCTGAAGGCCGGCGGCATGTCGTCGGCGCGGTTCAATCCGCTGCAGGTGGAGCCAGTGAAAGTTGCCGAAGTCGCGTGATCAACGGGGCAGGTTGCATGGACGCGCAGAAACAAACGGCAGTTCCGGGCTTCCTTTCGAGAGCGGCGCCGTCGGTTTCGGCGCGTGAAATTCCGGCCCGAAGCCGACATCAAAGCCCCTTCGTCAGATGACCACTTTGCGCTCTCAGGTCGGACTTTAAGGTCAATCCTGCCATCGACTGAACGCCGACTTGGCGTTCGGCGAACCCTTTCTCCCGGCTTGACCGGTCCCGCTCCGAAGACTCTGACCGGGATAATCAGGACTTTGGACCCATAGTGTCGAGAAACGGGTGCAGGGTGGCCGACGACTGATCAATTCCGCGGGCGGAATGGGTGACAGATCCCGTATTGACCAGTTCTATCCGGCGGTGCGGAGCGATCGTGCCAGCACGACGCAAGGCGTCATCGATCAGGCTGTAAACCTCGTCCCGGCAATCGATGTCCCAGTCGAAGCGGGACAACCAATAGCGGACGGCATAGGTGATTCCGACTTCTTCATAAGCGAGAACGCGCACGTCGGGCATCGGATCGTGATGGATCAGCTTCGCCTGCTGCACGGCTTCAAGCATCACTTCGCGGGCCTGCCCAATCGGCATTGTGTGGTCGAGGGTGATGGTGACCTGGGCACGGTACTGCGGCTTGGG
>NZ_JBDWHW010000060.1:0-9934 GCF_039975035.1 Hoeflea sp.
GCGGTCTTGCCCCAGAGTTCGCGCCCGTCGAAGCTGACGGTGTAGACGTGCTGCGGGTTCTCGCCCCTGCCATGGGCGTTGGTATCGGGGAACACGAAGCCTTCGCGCACGGCGTCGATGACACCGAGCTTGCCGCGGGCATAGCGCGGCAGCCGGGTGTGGCCCTCGGGATGCTCGTTGATGGTGCGCACGCTGTCGCCGGCCTTGAACCTTGGCTCGGACGAGACATTCCGGTTGCACGGCCCGCCGCGCGCCAGCACACCGGCCACATCGCCGGGTCGGAGTACCTGTCTGGGTTTGACGCCGGGCCAGAGCTTGTGACCGGCTTCAATCTCGTCGGCGGAGACAAAACCGTGGCGTTCAAGCAATGTCTCCAGCGCGCGGATCCAGATTTCGTAATAACTCGCCGAATAGTAGATCGCCGGGTGCAGGCTCTCGCGGGCATGGCGGCTTTCGTCGATGTTCCATGCGCCCAGCGTGCCCGCGGCCAGCGTCAGCCCGAGCGCCCGCCGTTCCCATTCGCCATGAAACTTCGGCTCGTCGATTTCGGGCGCAACCGGGCCGAACCCCATCTGCCCGCCCAGATCATGCGGCCCGTTCATACGCCTGCTCCCGGTATGCTTACAGCGGGCCAGAGGGCTCCGGGCTCAAGTGAGCCCGGTCTTAACGCGATACCCGTGCCGATCATCGAATCGCGGGTGACCAGCCTGGCCAGTTCGTCTTCGCTCAGACCATCGGTTTCCACCGGCCGCATCGGCACCACCATGTAACGCAGTTCGGCGGTGGAATCCCACACCCGGATGCGCGTGTCTTCCGGCAGCACCAGTCCGAATTCGGCCAGTACGCCGCGCGGATTGATCACCGCCTGGCTGCGGTAGGATGGCGCCTTGTACCAGACCGGCGGCACGCCGAGCACGGTCCACGGATAACACGAGCACAGAGTGCAGACGATCAGGTTGTGGGTGTCGTCCGTGTTGAACACCGCCTGCATGTGCTCGCCCTGACGGCCGGTATAACCCAGCGATGCGATGGCCGCGGTGGCGTCGCGTTTCAGCCAGTCGGCGAATTTCGGATCGACCCAGGCCTTGGCCACCACACGGGCGCCGTTGCGCGGCCCTACCTTATGCTCATAGGTCTCGACAATGGCGTCGACCGCGGCGGGGTCGATCAGACCTTTCTCGGTCAGGATCGTCTCAAGCGCCCTGACCCGAGCCGCGAAGGGATCGAGATCATTGTCGTGGTGGTGGTCGTGGCCGTGGTGTTCAGCATCATGGGTCATGACAGCAGGTTAGTCCTCCAAAACCGTTACCGCAACATCGGCCACAGGCTCGCCACCAGCAGTATGGCCATGGTGATGTTGAACCATTTGAGCCGGACCGGGTCGGACAGCCAGGAGCGCAGCACCGAGCCGAAGCCGGCCCAGGTGAAGACCGCCGGGAAATTGGTCAGGATGAACGCCAGACCGACCAGAAACACCGTGAGCGCGTAGCGGTCGGGGTTGGTGTAGATCGTCATCGCGGTGACGGCCATCACCCAGGCCTTCGGATTGACCCACTGGAACGCCGCCGCCTGCAGGAAGGTCAGAGGCTGCTCGCCAACCTTGCCGTCGGGCATGGCCCGCGACATGCCGATCTTCCAGGCGATGTAGACAAGATAGGCAGCGCCCGCGACCTTGAGCGCTGTGTAGAGAACCGGCAGCGTGGCCAGCAGCGCCCCAAGGCCGAAGCCGACGCCAAGCAGCAGCGAGAAGAAGCCGGCACCGATGCCGACCATGTGCGGGAAGGTGCGGCGGAACCCGAAATTCACGCCCGAGGCAAACAGCATCATGGTGTTCGGCCCCGGCGTCACCGAGGTGACGAAGGCGAAGACGATGAGCGACAGAAAAGTTTCCAGTACCATATCCGTTCCCGTCGGCTGAATGCCGGCCTATGGTTGATAAACCAGCTTTCGTGCGTGGCAAACAAATTGTCGTCATGCCCGCACTCCAAAATGTGATTCAACCCGGCAATCGAACCCCGGCACTGGAGACATGCATGAGCCTCCCGCTCCCCTCAGCAACTTTCCCCGATGGTCACGCCGTGCCTGCGCTCGGGCTCGGCACCTGGCACATGGGCGAGAACCGCACCGAGGTCTTAAGCGAAGTCCGCGCGCTGCAGACAGGCATCGATTGCGGCATGACGCTGATTGACACGGCGGAAATGTATGCGGGTGGCGGCGCCGAGGAAATCACCGGCGAAGCCATCATGGGCCGCCGCGATGAGGTCTTTATCGTCTCCAAGGTGATGCCTTCGAATGCCAGTTACCAAGGCACCATCGCTGCCTGCGAAGCCAGCCTCCAGCGGCTTGGTACCGACCACGTCGATCTTTACCTGCTGCACTGGCCGGGCCGGCATCCGCTGGGCAGGACTGTCGAGGCCTTCGAGGAACTGCGGAAATCCGGCAAGATTGTCCGTTGGGGCGTCTCCAACTTCGACACTGTTGCCATGCGGCAGCTGTCCGCCCTGCCCGACGGTGGCAATTGCGCCGCCAACCAGGTGCTCTACAATTTGTCGACGCGGGGCATCGAGTTTGATCTCATGCCATGGATGACCGAGAATGCCATGCCGCTGATGGCCTATTCACCGCTCGATGAAGGCCGGCTGCTGCGGCATCCGGGACTGGGAAACTTGGCCAGGCAAATCGGGGTCACGCCGGCGCAACTGGCGCTGGCCTTCCTGCTTGCCCGTGACAATGTCATTCCAATTCCGAAATCATCGAGCCCGGAACGGGTCAGGCAAAACCGTGCCAGCGCCGATATCAGGCTGACCGAAGACCAGATCCGTGAACTCGACCAGATCTTTCCGCCGCCACGCTCACGCGAGCCGCTGGCGATGATCTGAGATCACATCTGCAGATCACATGCCCTGCGGTCCGCGGTTCATCGCAGCGATGCCGGTTCGGCAGATCTCAACGAGGCCGAGCGGCTTCATGATCGAGATGAACTGTTCGATCTTGGAGACACGTCCGGTGATCTCGAAGATGAAATGCTCGGTGTTGGCGTCAATCACCTGGGCGCGGAAGGCGTCGGCGAGGCGTAGCGCCTCGACCCGGTCCTCGCCGGTGCCGGTCACCTTGACCAGGGCCAGCTCGCGTTCGAGCGGCTTGTCATGGCCAAGTTCGGCCGAGCGCACGGTGAGGTCAACCACTCGGTGAACCGGAACAATGCGCTCAAGTTGCGCCTTGACCTGTTCAAGCACGTTGGGCGTCGCGGTGGTGACGATGGTGATGCGCGAAAGATGCGCCTCATGCTCGGTCTCGGAGACCGTCAGGCTTTCGATGTTGTAGCCGCGACCGGAAAACAGGCCGATGACCCGGGCAAGAACGCCCGGCTCGTTGTCGACCAGAACCGAGAGCGTGTGGGTTTCCGGAAGGGCGGTTTCGGCGGTCATGAAATAGGCCGAACCTGTGGGCTGGTGCTGAGCGTTCATGAGATCAGTTCCTGTTCTGGTGGTGGGCTGGCTTTTTAAAACAGATGGGACCATCTGTTTCGCCAGACCACTGGCGGCTCAAACGAGCGCGCGACCTTTTGCATCAATGGCGTTGGCGACAGCTTCGTCGGTGGCTTCATCGGGCAGCAGCATATCGTTATGCGCCTTGCCCGAGGGAATCATCGGGAAGCAGTTGGCAAGAGAAACCACACGGCAATCGAAAATCACCGGCTGCGGCGTGTCGATCATTTTGGTGATCGCATCGTCGAGATCGGCGGGTTTGTCGCAGCGGATGCCGACGCCGCCATAGGCCTCGGCCAGCTTGACGAAATCCGGCATGGATTCGGTGTAGGAATGCGACAACCGGTTGCCATGCAGCAATTGCTGCCACTGGCGGACCATGCCCATGTACTGGTTGTTGAGGATGAAGATCTTGACCGGCAGCTGATACTGGACCGCACAGGACATTTCCTGGATGCACATCTGGATCGAGGCGTCGCCGGCAATGTCGATGACCAGGCTGTCGCGATGGGCCACCTGTACGCCGATGGCGGCAGGAAAGCCGTAGCCCATGGTGCCCAGACCGCCCGATGTCATCCAGCGGTTGGGCTGCTCGAAGCCATAAAACTGCGCCGCCCACATCTGGTGCTGGCCAACTTCGGTGGTGATGTAGGTGTCGCGGTCCTTGGTCAGCTCATAAAGCCGCTGGATCGCGTATTGCGGCATGATCACATCCTTGTTGGACGGATAGGCCAGCGAATTGCGCCCTCTCCATTTGGAGATCTGGGTCCACCAGTCAGCCAGCTGGCTGCGGTCGGTCTTCTTCGACGCGCGCCACAACCGGACCATGTCCTCGAGCACATGGCCGACATCGCCGACAATGCCGATCTCGGTTCTCACGATCTTGTTGATCGAGGACGGATCGATGTCGATGTGGATCTTCTTCGAATTCGGCGAGAACGCATCCAGACGTCCGGTGATGCGGTCATCGAAGCGCGCACCGATGCAGACCATGACATCGCAATCATGCATCGCCATGTTGGCTTCATAGGTGCCGTGCATGCCCAGCATGCCCATCCAGTTCTTTCCCGACGCCGGGTAGGCGCCCAGGCCCATCAGGGTCGAGGTGATCGGGAAACCGGTGAGTTCGACCAGTTCGCGCAGCAACTGGCTGGCTTCGGGGCCGGAATTGACCACGCCGCCGCCGGAATAGATGATCGGCCGCTTGGCGCCGGCCATCAGCTCGATCGCCGCACGGATCTTGTCGAGATCACCCGAGACTTTCGGCTGGTAGCTTTTCTGCTCGATCACCGGAGAAGGCGGGGTGTAGATCCCGGTGGCGAACTGAACGTCCTTAGGCACATCGACCACGACCGGGCCCGGACGGCCGGTGGTGGCGATGCGGAAGGCTTCATGAATGATGCGGGAGAGCTGGTTGACATCCTTGACCAGCCAATTGTGCTTTGTGCATGGCCGTGTGATGCCGACAGTGTCGCACTCCTGGAAAGCATCCGAACCGATCAGCGAGGTCGGCACCTGACCGGTGATGCAGACTATCGGAATCGAATCCATCAGTGCGTCCTGGAGCGCGGTGACCACATTGGTGGCGCCCGGACCCGAAGTCACCAGAACCACGCCGGGCTTGCCGGTCGAGCGCGCATAGCCTTCAGCCATGTGGCCGGCGCCCTGCTCATGGCGCACCAGAATGTGCTCGATAGCTTCCTGCTGATGCAGTTCGTCGTAAATCGGCAGAACCGCGCCGCCGGGATAGCCGAACATGTGTTCGACACCATTGTCCTTCAGCGCCTGCAATACGATTTCCGCGCCTGTCATTTCGATTTGCTTGCCGGCCATTTCGCCTGACCCCTTGTCCCGTCTGTTTGCCGGGCTGCATAGCCCGATTGAAGCCATAAAAAAAGGCTCCTTTCGGAGCCTTGTGTCGCGCATGGGTGCTTTCGCCGGGTGGCTACGCCACCCTGCCCATACGCGGTCCTACCACGAGAATGTTCGCGATCTGTGTCATGGCGACTTTCGTATCGCCTCAAACGGGCTGCGTCAACGGCTTTATTCCAATATTCGCGCGCTACAGACCCGAAATGGCAAAGCCGGCAATACCCCATTAACCCAGCGATGCGATGGTGATTGTAATGGACAGCCCGAGAACCATGGAAACCGGCATGACTTCACCACTTCCCGATACGCCCGACGAGCGCGACCGCCGCGGCACGTTCGCGGCCGGAAACCGCAAGTTGGGTCGGGTGATCGGTTGCTCCGG
The DNA here is from genome assembly GCF_039975035.1 of Hoeflea sp. Taxonomy (GTDB): domain Bacteria; phylum Pseudomonadota; class Alphaproteobacteria; order Rhizobiales; family Rhizobiaceae; genus Hoeflea. Next base: position 5,743 of record NZ_JBDWHW010000060.1, read on the forward strand.
TTCCAAGGCCACCGTCAGCGCCTTCGCGGGAAAAGACGGTGCAGGCCTGGCGGAACTCTGGTCGGTGGGGCGGCTGATTTCGATCAGCGTCGGCGAGAACCGGGTTGTCGCACTTGTCTGTTCGATGGAAACCGATTCAGCCGCATGGTCGGAAACCGCCGACAACGTGATGCATATCGAAGTCGAATTGGTCGGCGAGATCCATACCGGCATCAGCGGAAAAACCGAATTCAGCGCCGGCATCTCGCAATATCCCTATCTCGGGGCGGTGGTGCATCGCATGCGCTCCTCCGATCTGGCGGTGATCTATGATCCAGGTGTCAGCGAAACCGCAGTCATCGGCAATCTGACGCAGGATCCCTCGCTGGGTGCGCTGATTCATGTCCCCTCCCTGTTGTCGCGCCACTTCGCGGTCGTTGGAACGACGGGCGTGGGCAAGACCACTGCGGTCACGCTGCTGTTGCACAAGGCGCTGCAGGCCGATCCGGCCTTGCGGGTGCTCATTCTCGATCCGCACAATGAATTCGCCGCCGCCTTTCCGACCCAGTCGGTGGCTATCGACACAGACACGCTGGACCTGCCGTTCTGGTTGTTCCGGCTCGAGGAATTCACCGAAGTCCTGTTCCGCGGCCGTCCCGCCATTGCAGAAGAGATCGATGTACTCCGCGATCTGATCCCTGAAGCCAAGCGGATGTTCAAGGGCAGCACCGACACGGCGCTGATCCGCCGGGGACCGGAAAAGTCCTCGCTGACAGCCGATACGCCGGTGCCCTACAGGGTCGCTGACCTGCTGGCCCTGATCGACGAACGCATCGGCAAGCTCGAAGGCCGCAGCGAGAAGCCGCATCTGCGCTCACTCAAGGTGCGCATTCAGGCGGCGATCAACGACCCGCGCTACGAATTCATGTTCTCGTCGAACACCATCCACGACACGATCCTGCAGACGATCAGCCATATCTTCCGGATCCCCGGCGACGGCAAGCCGGTGACCACGTTCCAGCTGTCGGGCATTCCGTCCGAAGTGGTCAATTCGGTCGCCTCCATCCTGTGCCGCATGGCTTTCGAGATCGCGCTGTGGAGCGCGGGCGGAGTGCGCATTCTGGTGGTCTGCGAAGAGGCCCACCGCTACGTTCCCGCCGATCCGAAACTCGGTTTTTTTCCGACCCGGCAGGCGATTTCGCGCATTGCCAAGGAAGGCCGCAAATACGGTGTCAGTCTCGGCGTGATCACCCAGCGCCCCGGCGAACTGGATCCGACGATCCTGTCCCAGTGCTCGACCGTGTTTGCCATGCGGCTGTCCAATGACCACGATCAGGAGATCATCCGGTCGGCCATTCCGGATTCGTCTGCGTCAACGCTGAGCTTTCTGTCATCCATCGGCAATGGCGAGGCGATCGCGTTCGGTGAAGCCGTGGCGGTTCCGATGCGAATGATGTTCGAACGGGTCTCGGAAGACGTCCTTCCGCGCGCCAATTCCGGTCTGCAACCGGTCAACCGGGGCGACCCGAACGGTGTCGACCTTGGAAAGATCGTGATGCGGATGCGGCATATCAACGACAGCCCAAAGCAGCAAGCTCACCAACCCGAGCCGCGGCATCAGACCGAACAACTGCCGTCGATCGACCCGGCGGAGGAATTCGGGGCCGCGCCGGCAAGACGCCGGGCTTCCGACCATGAGACTTCCGCGCCGTATGCCCACGGCCGCGGACATGCAGATGCGGCACCCGCAGCGCCCCGTCACGAACTCAGTTCGTTGCGCCCCAGCCTGCTCAAGAAGCCGCTGTCTTCGCTGTTGAAAGACTAAGATTTACCACTGCCGGGACAAGCCAGGCCGCGTCGGTCACGAGCCGGCCTTGCACCGCCGGTCGATCAAGCCGGCCGGGTCAGGCTGCGCAGACGCGGTTTCGGCCCTGGCGCTTGGCTTCATAAAGCTGCATGTCGGCGCGGCGGTAAAGTTCCTCCCCGCTTTCAACGCCATTCCAGATCGCCAGTCCGGCGCTCACGGTTATCTTCAACGTCACATTTCCATTGCGAACATTGAGTTCGGCGACAGCCTGACGAATACGGTCCGACAGGTTGTAGAGTTGCCGCTCGGTAATATTGGGCGACAGGATTGCGAACTCCTCACCGCCCAGACGAGCAACGACATCATGGTAGCGGGTATAAACCTGAAGACAGTCGGCAACCTGGCGCAGCACTTCGTCACCGACATCGTGCCCGTGCGTGTCGTTGACTTTCTTGAAGTGGTCCAGATCGAGGATGACCATGCCGATCGGCTTGTCGATCCGTCCGAACGCAGTGAGATATTCCGACAGGGCATCGTCAAAATAGCGGCGATTGTACATCCCGGTCAGGCCATCGGTGACGGCGGCATGTTCAAGCGATTGGGAACGGACCGACAGCGATTCGGTCATTTTCTGAAATTTGCCGCGCTCGCGCAGGCCGCGCGACATGATCGGATAGATCAGCAGCAAGCCGCACAGCGCCGACAGCACGGCCAATACCGCGCCCATGAAGGCAAATTTCGCGGCTGTCTCCGTGCCGCCGACCACAATGCCGCCAGTCGCGGCGGAATACGCCGCCCACGAAAATCCGCCGCCGAGGCCGACAAGCCCCATCAGCAGAAAGAAGAACAGTTCGGCCTTGTGAAAGCGCATGATCCCCAACTGTGATCTCTAAGGTTTGGCGAATATAAGCCGAACCCGTTATGTTTGACTTAACGCAATGGCCTTCCATTGGTTGTTGAGACATATTTTTGCTTATTTATGGTTGTATTTTTCCCAGCGCTCATCGAGCTGATTTCGAAACCAGGTCATCTGGCGTTTGGCGTATTGCCGGGTGGCAGCGCTGGCCAGGGCGATGGCTTCATCAAGTGAATGACGGCCCGCGAGATAACCGGCAATCTGACTGACCCCGATCGCCTTCATGGCCGGGTGCGGAGGTGGAACATTTTGTGAAATCAATTGCTTCACTTCATCGATAGCGCCCTCCTCCACCATGTTGGCGAAGCGGGTGTTGATCCGCGCGTGCAGCAGCGCCCTGTCCGGTTCAAGCACCATGCAGCGTGCAGTCAGTGGATCGACGATTTGCGCGCCGCCGCGGCCCTGAAATTCGAGGATCGATCGCCCGGTAGCGCGAACCACCTCAAGCGCGCGAAGGATGCGCTGGCGGTCGGCAGGACGGAGCCGCTGCGCCATCTTCGGATCAAGCCGGGCGAGTTCGCCATGCAGTGTCTCGACACCTTCGCTCTCCAGCCGGGCGCGCAATTGTGTGCGGAGGGCATCCGGAATTTCCGGCATCTGCGAGAGTCCGCCGGTCAGGGCGCGAAAATACAGCCCCGTGCCGCCAACCACCACCGGAAGCGCGCCTCGCGCGCGAATGGCTGCGATCGCCTCGGTGGCCTGGTCGAGCCATATCCCGGTGGAATAGGCGGTCGCCGGCGCCACATGGCCGTAGAGATGGTGCGCAACCACATCAAGATCCGCGGCGCCAGGCCGCGCGGTCAGCCTGTCGAGCACACTGTAGACCTGCATCGAGTCGGCGTTGACGATTTCGCCGCCGAGGTCGCGCGCCAGTTCCAGTGCCAGCGCGGACTTGCCGCTGGCGGTCGGCCCGGCTATCAGGAGCGCCGAGATATCTTGTCGCTGGAGAACATGTTCCATGGCCCTCGTTGCCACGCTTATCGCCAATCCGTCAAATCCCGTTCTCACTCCGGAGTTGGGCGAAGCAGCTTTCAGCGCCATCAGCAGCGCCGGCCTCTACTGGCTCGCCGATGGCATTGCCTGCGACATCGCGCTCAGGGATGGAGCCGACCCGGCGGTTGTCCTCGCCAAACTCAGGGAGGTGATTGGCGACGCAGTCATCGACGTCGCAGTGCAGGAGGCGGAAACGCGGCGCAAGAAAATCCTCATCGCCGACATGGATTCAACCATGATCGGCCAGGAGTGCATTGACGAACTTGCCGCTGAAGTCGGGCTGAAAGACAGGGTTTCGACAATCACCGCGCGGGCGATGAATGGCGAGATCGCGTTCGAACCCGCGTTGCGCGAACGGGTCGGCTTGCTCAAGGGGTTGCCCGTCGAGGTCATCGCACAGGTGATTGAAAGCCGCATCACATTGACGCCGGGAGGCCGCGAACTGGTGGCGACCATGCGCGCCAACGGTCATTACACCGCGCTTGTATCAGGCGGAT
>NZ_JBDWHW010000061.1:0-11841 GCF_039975035.1 Hoeflea sp.
TATTTGGCCGCGTAGAGTGCGCGGGTGACGTATTTCATGATGAATTCCTGGATCTCCTGGCTGGAGGGCCAGATATCCTTGAGGAACACCGGGTTGCCGTCCTGGTCATCGCCGATCGGCTCGACAGTCAGATCCTTCTGCACCGAACCTGCCAGCGCATAGGCCACCACCAGCGGCGGTGAAGCCAGGTAGTTGGCCTGCACGTCAGGCGAAATGCGGCCTTCGAAGTTGCGGTTGCCCGAGAGCACGCCGGCGGCGATCAGGCCCTTGTCGTTGATGGTCTTGGAGACCGGTGCGGGCAGCGGGCCGGAGTTGCCGATGCAGGTGGTGCAGCCGAAGCCGACCAGGTTGAAGCCGAGCGCATCAAGATCGTCCTGCAGGCCGGACTTGGCCAGATACTCGGCCACCACCTGGCTACCGGGCGCCAGCGAGGTTTTCACCCAGGGCTTGGTCTTCAGGCCCTTGGCCAGCGCGTTGCGGGCCAAGAGGCCTGCGCCGATCAGCACGCTCGGGTTGGAGGTGTTGGTGCACGACGTGATCGCGGCAATGGCGACGTCGCCATGGCCCAGATCGTAATCCTCGCCCTCGACCTGGTAGCGGTTGGTAAGCTGACCGGGCTTCTTGTATTCGTCTTCCAGCGACTTGGCGAAACCGGCGGCGATGCCTTCGAGCGGAATCCGGCCTTCCGGACGCTTCGGGCCGGCCATCGACGGCACGACCGAGCCGAGGTCGAGATCCAGCGTGTCGGTGAACACCGGGTCGGCTGCCGCGGTTTCGCGCCACATGCCTTGCGCCTTGGAATAGGCTTCAACCAGCTTGATGCGGTTTTCTTCACGGCCCGACATGGTCAGGTACTTGATGGTTTCGCCATCAACCGGGAAGAAGCCGCAAGTTGCGCCGTATTCAGGGCCCATGTTGCCGATGGTGGCGCGGTCGGCCAGCGTCATCGAATCCAGGCCGGGGCCGAAGAACTCGACGAATTTCGAGACAACGCCCTTCTTGCGCAGCATCTGCACGACGGTCAGCACCAGGTCGGTGGCGGTGACGCCTTCCTTGAGCGCGCCGGTGAGGCGGAAGCCGATGACTTCCGGCAGCAGCATGGAAATCGGCTGGCCGAGCATGGCGGCTTCGGCCTCGATGCCGCCGACGCCCCAACCCAGAACGCCCAGGCCGTTGATCATGGTGGTGTGGCTGTCTGTACCGACGCAGGTGTCGGGATAGGCGGTGACTTCACCGTCTTCATCCTTGGTCCACACGGTCTGGCCGAGATATTCAAGGTTGACCTGATGGCAGATGCCGGTGCCGGGCGGCACGACGCGGAAATTCTTGAAGGCCTGCTGGCCCCACTTCAAAAAGCGGTATCGCTCGCCATTGCGCTCGTATTCCTGCTCGACATTGTGTGCCAGCGCCTGCGGCGTGCCGAATTCATCGACGATGACCGAGTGGTCGATGACCAGATCGACCGGCACTAGCGGATTGATCTTCTGCGGGTCGCCGCCAAGCGACACCATGGCGTCGCGCATGGCCGCCAGGTCAACCACGGCGGGAACGCCGGTGAAATCCTGCATCAGCACGCGTGCCGGGCGGTAGGCGATCTCGCTTCCGGCGGTGCCCTTGTCGCTCAGCCAGGCGGCGACGGCGAGGATGTCTTGCTTCTTCACCGTGCCTCCGTCTTCATTGCGCAGCAGGTTCTCGAGAATGACTTTCATCGAGAATGGAAGTGACGCAATGCCGGTCAGGCCGTTCTTCTCGGCCTCCACGAGGCTGTAATAGACATATTCGGTGCCCTCGACATTGAGGACGGAACGGCAGTTGAAGCTGTCGAGTGATTTGGCCACAGGCAACCCGCTTTCATCAGTTCAGCCGAGTTTCAAGGCGAACACCTTACACGCTCAAGCGTGGAAAAGGATGCGGGTACGGTCATTTCCGCCGTCCGCCCGTGACGCCGGGTATGACGTCATGTTCGGCGCTTTATGGAATTCACGCCGACCGCTGGCGTGGTTGCGGGGGTTATAGATAATTTCGTAAGAACGTGCCAGATCAACCAACGGCTCATTTGAAACTTTTTTTGGGCTGCATGTTTTGACGGTACCGCTGCCTTGATCGGCGGGCCGGAGCGGGGACTGAATGCAGGCGGTAGCCACCAACCTTGCGGGACGACGCGGCAACAGCGTCTTGTTCGAAGACGTCTCGTTTACGCTGGGCCGCGGCCAGGCGCTGGTTGTTACCGGTCCCAACGGGGCGGGCAAATCCACCTTGCTGAGAATACTGGCGGGACTGCTGGCCGCCGATCGCGGAAGGTTTTCGCTCACCGGGGATGACGGGGCGGACATGCCGGTCAGCGAGTTCGGCCATTATCTGGGCCATCGCAACGCCATGAAGCGGGAACTCGGGGTTTCGGAAAACCTCGAATTCTGGAAGCAGTTTCAAAAACCCGAAAGCGGCACAGGCCTGTCGATCGATGCGGCGATCGACGCCGTCGGGCTTGCCGGCGTGGCGCATCTTCCCTTCGGCTATCTCTCGGCCGGGCAGCAGCGGCGGATCGCGCTGGCGCGGCTGCTGGTCGGCGCAAGGCCGTTGTGGCTGCTTGACGAACCCACGGCGGCGCTCGACAAGCGCTCCGACCAGCTGTTCGCCGATCTGGTGCGCGATCATCTCTCCGGGGGCGGGATGGCGATTGCGGCGACTCACCAGCCGCTGGGTCTTGAAAATGTCCGGTCGCTGGAACTGTCGGGCGTTCACCGGGCGGCGTCAGCGTCAAGCGGGTCCTGGTCATGATGGCGCTGCTCAAGCGCGATCTGGCGATCGCCACCCGCTCCGGCGGCGCCGCAATGCTGGGTGTGCTGTTCTTTCTTGCCGTTGTGGCGGTGATTCCGTTCGGCATCGGGCCCGATCTCAATCTCTTGTCGCGGATCGGCCCGGCGATCCTGTGGATCGGCGCTCTGCTGGCTTCGCTTCTGGGGCTGGACCGGCTGTTTCAGGCCGACCGGGAAGACGGCTCGCTCGATATGCTGGTGATGCAGGACTGGCTCTCGCTGGTGCTCACGGTCTTCGTCAAAAGCCTGGCGCATTGGCTCGCCACCGGGTTGCCTCTGGTGCTGGCGGCCCCGCTTCTGGGGCTGTTGATGAACATGAGCGCGTTATCGACCGGGGCGGTGATGCTGACGCTGCTCGCGGGCACGCCGGCGATTTCCTTCATCGGCGCGGTCGGTGCGGCCATCGCCGTCGGCTTGCCGCGCGGCGGGCTGCTGGTGTCGATCCTGATCCTGCCATTGGCGATCCCGATCCTGATCTTTGGGGTCAGCGCATCCTACGCGGCGGTGGTTGACCCTGATCCGTTTCTCCCGCCATTCATGATCCTGTCGGCAATCGCGCTGTTTTTCGCAGCCCTCGGCCCGGTTGCGGCCGCAGCCGCGCTCAAGGGAGCGTCCGATTGATTTGTCGCATTGAAACCGGACGCGGCAAGCATTAGAAAAAGGCCATGAGTGACACCACCATCTCCCAGGGCTGGTTTGCCAGCCTCGCCAACCCAACGCGATTTCTCGCCCTTTCCGGGCGGGTGCTGCCTTATCTCGCCGTCGCCGCGGTGATAAGTTCGCTGCTCGGGCTGTATATGTCCTTCGCGGCGCCGCAGGATTACCAGCAGGGCATCACGGTCAGGATCATGTTTATCCATGTGCCGGCGGCCTGGCTGGCGATGATGTGCTATTCGGTGATGGCGGTCGCCTCGGTCGGCACGCTGGTCTGGCGGCATCCGCTGGCCGATGTCGCGGCCAAATCGGCGCTGCCCATCGGTGCCGCCTTCACCTTCCTGTCGCTGCTCACCGGCTCGCTGTGGGGCCGGCCGATGTGGGGAACCTGGTGGGTGTGGGACGCGCGGCTGACCTCGGTGTTCGTGCTGTTTTTGATGTATCTGGGGCTGATGGCGCTGCACAAGGCGATGGACGACCCGATCCGCGCCGCCCGACCCGCCGCGGTGTTGACGCTGGTGGGCTTCATCAACATCCCGATCATCAAGTTCTCGGTCGAATGGTGGAACACGCTGCACCAGCCGGCCAGTGTGATGCGGCTTGACGGTCCGACCATTCATGCCTCGATGCTCTATCCGCTGCTGGTGATGGCGGTGGCCTACACGCTGATCTTCTTCACACTGCATCTGATGGCGATGCGCAACGAGATCTGGCGACGGCGGGTGCAGACGATGCGGCGTCAGGCGGCGCAGTCGATCGGCGCCGGCGAGGCGCGCGGATGATGAGCCACGAAGCTTTCGTTTTTCTGTCCTACGCGGCCACGGGGCTCATCCTTGCCGGATTGCTGGCGGTGATCGTGCTTGACGGACGCGCCCGCAAACGTGAACTGGCCGAGCTTGAAGCGCAAGGCGTGCGGCGGCGGTCCCAACCATCAGGCGGTTCGAAATCATGACTTCACATGTCAATAGCGAGGAGCTGCCGCAGCGCTCCAGCCGCCGGCGGATGCTGATCGCATTCCTGCCGCTGGTGCTGTTTGTCGCGCTGGCGGGCGTGTTTCTCTATCAGCTCGGCTCCGGCAAGGACGCCAGCGAAATTCCCTCGGTGCTGATCGGCACCAAGGCGCCGACGCTGGCATTGCCGCCGCTTGAAGGCCTCAGCGCGAACGGCACTCCGGTACCGGCGCTGACCGACGCGGCAATCAAGGGCAAGCTGGCGCTGGTCAATGTCTGGGCATCCTGGTGCGTGCCGTGCCGGCAGGAGCATCCGGTGCTGCTCGAACTGTCGCGCGATCCGCGGATCACGCTGGTCGGCATCAACTACAAGGACAAGAACGACAACGCGCTCAAGTTCCTGGCCGAGCTGGGCAATCCGTTTGCCGCGGTCGGCATTGATCCGCAAGGCAAGTCGGCAATCGACTGGGGCGTGTACGGTATTCCCGAAACCTATCTGGTGGCGCCTGACGGCACCATCCTGTTCAAGCAGATCGGTCCGTTCACCACCAGAAGCCTGCGTGACAAGCTGTTGCCGGCGATTGAGAAGGCCGTGACGCCTTCAAGCTGACGGTTTTTTGCGGCGTTGCTCCGCACCGGTCTCGCCGCGAGCCGGTCGTGGCGCTATCTTGTCCGCTATGAGCACAGAAAAACAGTTCGACCGCCTGATCCCCGCCGGCGACACCCATGAACGCGATGTCTGCCGCAGCTGTGGCTTCGTCAACTACCAGAACCCGCGCATTGTTGTCGGATCGGTGGTCCGCCACCAAGGCCAGGTGCTGCTTTGCCGCCGCGCCATCGAGCCGCGCCGCGGCTTCTGGACCGTGCCGGCCGGCTATCTCGAACTGGGGGAAACACCTGAGGACGGCGCCCGGCGCGAGGCCCGCGAGGAGGCGCTGGCCGATCTGAAGCTTGGCGAATTGCTGGCGATCTATTCGGTGCCGCATCTGAGCCAGGTGCAACTGATCTGGCGCGCCGAACTGATCGACCCCGGCGCCGGAGCCGCCCTGTTCGGCATCGGCGAGGAAAGCCTCGAAGTCGAGCTGTTCGACTGGGATGCGCTACCGGTCGATGAGATCGCCTTTCCCACCGTGCACTGGATGCTTGGCCACGAGCGCGAAGTGATGGCGAAGGGGTATTCCGGGCCGTTCGGCAATGCGGGGTGAGCCCGCCTGTACCCTCATCGTCTTTCAACAATGCTTGCAGCGCGGATAAATGCGGCAAGCTCTGATTATCAACGTGGTCGTTTTGGCAGTTTTTTCGCTTCCCTGGCTAGAGCGGCAATCTGCTCATCGACCTCCTGCTGCCGTTCAAGCTTCCGCTGCGCATCGAATTTTTCATACTGTTGATCTGCGCGCGCCTTTGCATCTGACGCGCTGATCTGTCCGCCTGTGCGCAGAACCGATCGCCCCAACTGCTGCAATTGCTGCTCCAGAAGGTTGTGAGCATCCTGCATCACCACAAGCCTGCCCATGTCGAGCTGGTCGTCGAAAATGTCGAGCAGGATGTTGGTGAGACGGTTGAGTTCCTTGATTTCCGCCTCGGCCAGATAGTTCTTTGAAATGCCAGCATCGACCTTGCGAATGTTGTCATTTGGCCAACTCTGCAGTCCCATGTTTTTCGCGGTATGATCGGCTCTGGATGCGATGATTTCTGCCGGTGTGTGCGACGTGACCGCATAGACAAGCTTGGCTTGTGTCTTCTGGTAAAACTCCCGCGCAACCTCGGTGGTGCCATCATAATCCTGGCACATGGCGCAGATCTGGCGAAGCTCGCGGTAAACATTGGCCTCATCGGCGCGAATATCTCGGATAATCTCACGGAGTTCGGCAATCCTGTCAGCATTGCCGGGCTGCTTGAGCCGGGGGGAATCAACGACGAACCCCTTTTTGGCGAACTGGACAAGAATGCCCGTAGCCCAACGACGAAACAGTGTGGCTTGCGCGGATGAAACCCGGTAGCCAACGGAGATCACCATGTCGAGGTTGTAAAATGCGACCGGCCTACCCACACTTTTGTGCACTTTCTGCACAGAAGTCTTTTCGTCCAGTTCGCCTTCTTCAATGACATTGTTGATGTGACGCGTAATGCTGGTGCGATCCCGTCCAAATAGATCTGCAATCTGAGCCTGCGTCATCCAGAGGGTTTCACCCTCGTAACGGATATCGAGCTTCAGCCCCTTGTCCGAGCCATAGACCAGAAACCGGTCGCCGGTTTCAACGTCTTGGATCAGGCTGACCGGTTCATCCCTATCATCGCTCATGCAATATCCAACTCCCCTGCAGTGGGAACAGTATGGCAACATAGGGTTGTTTTCCATCCCCGGTTCTGAGCCAGCTGGTACTAAAAACTTAGCTATGTCGCTAACTGTCTCTTGACGACCGCCGGTGTCCGCGATAGTTAGCGTTATGGCTAAGCATGATATCGATCTCTCGGACCTGTTTCACGCGCTGGCGGATCCGACCCGGCGCTCGATCCTGACGCGACTGGCAGAGGGACCTGCGCCGGTCACCGAACTGGCTGACCCCACAGGATTGCGGCTGCCCACGGTGATGCGGCACCTTTCGGTGCTGGAGGAAGCGGGGCTGATCGCGACGTCGAAGGATGGACGCGTGCGCACATGTGCCATCGTGCCGGAGGCGCTGGCGCCGATGCAAACATGGCTCGATGAACAGCGCGCCATCTGGGAATCCAGGCTCGACAGACTGGACGCCTATGTCAAGACAGTGATGAAGGAGCGAGAGCAATGAAACTGGAACTGGATCCGGCCACGGACATGAGCTTCACCCGCACGCTGGCCGTGCCGCGGCAACTGATATGGGAGTGCTGGACGGAGCCGAAGCACATCCCGCATTTCTTCATTCCCGCGCCCCACAAGGTGACCTCGGTGGAGATCGATCTGCGGGTTGGCGGGAGGTTTAACACCACCTTCGACGTCGAGGGAAACATCATGGAAAATCTCGGCGTCTATCTCGAGGTGGTGCCGGGGGAGAAACTGGTGTTCACCGACAGCTACACCGAAGGCTGGAAACCCGCACCTGAACCGTTCATGACCGCGATCCTGCTTCTGACGGATACGCCCGAGGGCGGCACCTCCTACACGGCGATTGCCCGCCACCGCAATCCTGATGCGCGGAAGACGCACGAAGATATGGGTTTCTTCGATGGCTGGGGAACCGTGGCGACGCAACTGGAAACCTATGCAAAAGGACTTTTGCCATGAGCGGCTGTTTTGCGACGCTGACATTTGAGCGTCGGCTGGCTGCTCCCGTGGCCATCGTCTGGGAAGCCTGGACAGCGCCTGCTGCGCGAGCGCTATGGGCAGCGCCGGCACCCTCGGTCACGGTTGAATTCCTTGAGGCTGATACCCGTGTTGGCGGGCGCGAAGTCTCGCTGTGCAAGGTGGAAGGGCATCCCGACACGCGGTGTGAGGCCGGATGGCTGGAATTGCAGCCCCTTGTGTGCAGTGTGAATTACGAGGTGATCTCCTCCGAAGGGGTCACGCAATCGGCGGCATTGGTAACGGCGGATTTCACAAACGCGGGCGAGGGAAGCCGGGTGGTGGTGACCGTGCAACTTTCTTCGCTGGCCGGGAACATGGAGGCCGGCTACCGCGAGGGCTTCGGCGCGGGGCTGGACAATCTGGCGGATGTGGCCGAGCGGACCATGGTGCTCAGCCGCGTGATCATGGCGCCGCGCGATATCGTCTGGGGCGCCTGGCTCAACCCCGAATCCCTGCCCGAATGGTGGGGGCCGGACGGGTTCTCCTGCCGGACGAAGCGGATCGACCTGCGGGAGGGCGGCGACTGGGTTTTCGACATGATCGGGCCGGATGGCACGGTCTTCCCCAACCACCACCGGTATGGTGATGTCAAAACAGAAGACAGGATCAGCTATACGCTGCTGTGGGGCGAGAACGGACCCAAGCATGCCGATGCCTGGGTGTCTTTCGAAGACCAGGACGGGGCAACGAAAGTCACCCTGGGCATGGTGTTTAGCACGGCAGCCGAGTTTCAGGAGGCCAAGGGCTTTGGCGCGGTGGAACTGGGCCTGCAAACGCTGGGCAAGCTGGCGCGCAGTGTCGGCGCGGCGTAACACCGCCGCGACCGGTTGCTGCGGTCAGGACCGTCCGGGCGGCGGCTGTCGAAACATGAACGGGCCATCCGGCAGTTGCGCGAAAGCTGTCTATCGGGCCAGATGCCCGGCTTACAGCCTGGACCAACAGCGGCAGACGCTGAAAGCCTATGGTGCAAAAGCCGCGCTCACGCGGCGAAAGAAGATGCGCGAAGGTCCAGTGTTGATGGAAATTCGCAATCGATACCGCCGCCGTTGCGCTTGGCGCGGTACGAGGCTTTGTCCGCAATTGCCATCATATGTTCAAGTTTTGCAGAGCCGGAGAGCGCCATCGTGTAGCCCAGGCTGATGCCAATGGTGATCTCTTCACCGGCAACCCGGTACGGCAAGCTGAGAACATTCACGATGTTTCTGGCCAACAGGTCAGCTTCAACGGGATGCCTGACAACTGGTTGGAGAATGGCAAATTCATCGCCTCCAACGCGCACGGCGATATTCGGCTGGTGCATGTTCTCCCTGAGCCTCATTCCAATGCTCGCCAACAATTCATCCCCGACCGCGTGACCAAAACGGTCATTGACGGCCTTGAAGCCGTCAAGATCGAAGCAATGTACGCAAATCAGGCTGTCTTCAATGTGCCCAAGAGCGTCGAAAGCCTCGCCGAGCGCTGTGCGATTGCGAAGTCCTGTCAACGGATCGTGGCGTGCCTGATGCTCCATTTCCAGACGCAGGCAGATTTGCCTGGTGGCAGTGCGGTAGACATGCAGGACGCTTTGCATCGCCGCCACCAGGAACCCCGCAAAAACCGTTGCCAGTATCCAGTGGGCCGTATCGCCGTAGAGCAGGGCGGAAATCGTTGTCGGTATTCCTGCAATCAGGATCGCGGTCGCGGCGATGAATGGCCGAACTGATATGCGGATTGCCACACCGGCGGAATATCCAAAGATCAGCGCTGTCGCCAGAATGTGCACTGACAGGTCGCGATAGGTGAACGCCGCAGTTGCCAGCAAACCAATAGAGGCGGCGATGATGAAGGTGAGCAGCCCGTGCGCCATCTCCCAGCGGACGGCCTCATCAACGGTTGCGTGCTTTGTCGCGTTCGAGCGCCGGTGGGCCACCGTCACGACAATCTTGGCAAGCGAGGCAACGCTTCCGCTGATGGTGGCCAGCATGAGTTCAGTGCCGCCGAGGCTGTCATATGCAAACAGGCCGATCGCAAGGATTGTCAGGCCCATGATCGTCGTCGGGGAAATCGTCGAGGTAAGCTCCGATACCAGCGTCTTGAACACTTCATCGGTCTCTCGGTAACGCACATCAATCCCCTCGTTCACAGGATTGACGTCCTGCAGCTTCAGACATCTTGTAGGCAGGGGCTTAATATTTTGTCAGTTCGCACAGCAAAGAAAGTGTGAATCTGGTGTTCTGTGGGTGCGAGAATGCTTGCGCGGAGCAAATTTTCAATCAGTCTGTGACGCCTACCGCTTAGCCTCTTCCGCAGCTTCCTCCACCAGCGCATGGCGCTGCATCAGCGGCAGTTGCATCAGCGTGAAGACGATCGACAGCGGCATGTTGCCCCAGACCTTGAAGGCGATCCAGAAGTCGGTGGAGAAATTGCGCCAGATGATTTCATTGATGAGCGCCATGACCAGGAAGAACAGGCCCCAGCGCCAGGTCAGCTTGCGCCAGCCCTCGGCGTCGAGCCGGAAGGCGGAATCAAACACATAGCCGAGCAGCGATTTGCCGAACAGCAGACCGCCGAGCAGGATAGCGCCGAACAGGGTGTTGATGATGGTCGGCTTGAGCTTGATGAAGGTCTCGTCCTGCAGCCACAGTGTCAGCGCGCCGAAGATCAGAACGATCACGCCCGACAGCAGCGGCATGATCGGCAAGGTCCGGGTCAGCATCCAGGACGCCGTCAGCGCAATCGCGGTGGCGATCATGAAGCAGGCGGTGCCGACAAAGATCGGACCGCCGATGTCGGCCAGGAACGGCACCCGCTCGGCAATCCAGGCGCCGCGCGCATTGGCGAAGAAGAACACCATCAACGGCCCCAGCTCCAGCGTCATCTTGAGCAGCGGATTGATGTGCTTGCGCCCCGGCGCGTTGGGATCGGTTTCGAAAACATGCACCTCGTGATCGCCGGCTGCGGGATCAATCGGACGCTGCTTGGTGCGGTTGCGGTCGCTCACTTTGGTTCTCCGACGATTGCCGAGGCGAAATCCGCCGCCTCAAAAGGTTCGAGATCGTCGACGCCTTCGCCGACACCGACGAAATACACCGGCAATTTGTGTTTGGCGGCGATGGCGACAAGAATGCCGCCGCGCGCGGTGCCGTCAAGCTTGGTCATCACCAGGCCGTTGACGCCGGCGACATTGCGGAAGATCTCGACCTGGTTGAGCGCGTTCTGGCCGGTGGTCGCATCCAGCGTCTGCAGCACGGTGTGCGGCGCTTCGGGATCGAGCTTGGTGATGACGCGGACCACCTTGGCCAGCTCGTCCATCAGTTCGGTGCGGTTTTGCAGCCGTCCGGCGGTGTCGATGATCAGCACGTCGGCGCCATCTGCGCGGGCGGTCTCGAAGGCTTCATAGGCAAGGCCGGCGGCATCGGCGCCGAGCTTGGTCGAGACCACTTTCGAACCGGTGCGCTCGCCCCAGATCTTGAGCTGCTCGATGGCGGCTGCACGGAATGTGTCGCCCGCGGCAAGCGTCACTTTCAACCCGCCCGAACTCAGCTTGGCGGCGAGCTTGCCGATGGTGGTGGTCTTGCCGGTGCCGTTGACGCCGACGACCAGGATCACATGCGGCTTGTGGCTCAGATCCAGCTCCAGCGGTTTGGCCACCGGGCCCAGCACGCGTGTGATTTCCTCGGCCATCACTTTCTGGACTTCGGCCGGCGAAATGTCCTTGCCGTAGCGCGAGGCTGACAGCGCATCGGTGATCCGCATCGCGGTCTCGACGCCGAGATCGGCCTGCAACAGCACGTCTTCAAGGTCCTGCAGGGTTTCTTCATCGAGCTTGCGCTTGGTGAAGATGCCGGTGATCTGGCCGGTGAGCTGGCCCGAAGTGCGCGACAGGCCCTTGCGCAGGCGGCTCCACCAGTTGCCCTGTTCCTGTTCCACAGTTTCGGGTGCCGCAGCGGGCTCCGCCCTTGACACCGTGTCGCGAACAACCAGCTTTCGAGGCTCAGGCTCAGGCTCAGGCTCAGGCTCAGGCTCAGGCTCAGGCTCAGGCTCAGGCTCAGGCTCAGGCTCAGGCTCAGGCTCAGGCTCAGGCTCAGGCTCAGGCTCAGGTGTTTGCTCCGGGACCGGC
>NZ_JBDWHW010000062.1:0-3058 GCF_039975035.1 Hoeflea sp.
CGAGCCATTCGGGCGTCGAAGACCGATACGATGTGTTCGATACCGGCCCGCTGGGCGGCTTCAACCATCCCGCACAAAAGCTCGACGGTGATTCGGTTGACCAGGTGGTTCGCTTCTGCACGATCCCTCGCCTCGAAGATCTGCGGATTGACCGCAAAACGTGAGCTTTCCCAGATCAATGGACTTTCGACCGTACCACCAGGCATCAGTACGGAAAACACGTCTCTGAGCATGTTGGGGCCAGTCGTGGCGAGCAGACGCACAGCGCCACGAAGCTGTCCTGACCTTTCATCGAGCGACAGAAGGTAGAGAGGGTCTTCGGAATCAAACCGGTCGATCTCCCGGCCGTTTTCGACTTTGACGTCCCAGCCGAGGCGACCAGAAAAAACTTCGGCCCGCATGCAGAACATTTCGTCGAACAGTTCGGGATACTTGTCCTGATCGGCACTTTCGACTGCAAATATCATGATGGTGGTCTCCGTTCATTAATTGATGACGGAGACACCAGTTATCGGCTGGGTTTCGAGAAGAACATCCGGTCCAACAGCTGGGTTTACAAGGGATCGAAGAGCAGCCCCGCTCTATGAGCGATTGAAACGGCATGGGTATTGCTGGTGGCATGGAGCTTGTGGCGGGCGCTCTCCAGATAGCAGCGCACGGTGTGCTGCGACAGGCAGAGAATTACAGCGCATTCCCAGGCCGTCTTGCCCTCGGCGATCCATTGCAGGCATTCCAGTTCACGCGGAGAAAGAACTGCAGGTTCGCTCGCATGTCCCTCGATGCCAAGCACACGATCGTGGATGTGCATCGCAAGGACCTGGAAGTCACGCATATAGAGAAGCTTCGCGCTCGCCCAGTCGCGGGCGGAAATATCTGACGTCACGGAGAACAAGGCACGGTCGCCGCAGCGACCGTGCACTGGAACTGTCAGTCCGCGGAGCCCGATACCGAATTCGCCGGCTTCACCAAAAAAGGTCTTCAGCCGCCCCGTCGGATTTCCAAACTCGTCCCAATCAAGGGGAAGCATACGGCGAAAGCCAAGACGAACAACTGGATCGACATCGACATACTGCCGGTTCTTGTAGTGTGCGACCCACTCGGGAGGATAGGTTACGGCGAGATAGGGATCGATCTCATTTTGACCAGAAACGCCGACACCAAAATACGCAATGGTATTCAATGCGTATCGGGAGGCCACGTCTTTCAGGAACTCGATTGTCGAGTTTCGGTCAGCAACATCTGAAATTTGTGAGAGTGCGCCCATCAAATCGGAATCTGCGATATTCTCCAACGTCCTACCTTTCCCGAAACCTTAGATTCGGGTGCAATATTTTCAAATTGAGTCAAATATGCAATCCCTAGTTGTCGAAATGATCGAATTCTAGATCGTCAGCTTCCGGGCGTTGTTTGATGGGGAATCCTGTCAGGTATTAAAGGCGATTACGAGCGGCACGCCGAACAGTGACGCCCAGGCCAGGGCGGCCGCCTTCTGGATAGCGACGATGTTGGTGTCGCCGGTCCACCAGCCATTGCCGGTTGCCACGATTACGCTCGGTTCGTAGAACATCGACTGCAGGACCGGCCAAACCAAGAGTTGCTCGTAGCAGATCAGGGGAGCGACGAGCGTCCCGGCAAATCTGCCGGTAGGTTTTCCAAAGATTTGGGCCCTCGCGCCACCCGATGCCCAGGGTTGCCACATCGAAACCGGCACCGGCATGCGCTCGCGGTAGACGATGTGCGCGCCCTTCCCAGACACCTCGATCATCACATTGTCATAGCCCATAGCTCCAACAATGACCGCACCTCCGTTCACCGTCACATCAAGGTCCTGAAGCGCGCTGACCCAGAGGTGTTCGGTGGTTGGCGTCCAGATCCCGAATGCGCTTTCGGGGAGAGCGATGTTTTTCGCGCCGGCCTTCGCGGCGTCCTGTACCAAAGCTAACGTGGCAAGATGCTGCGCATAATCTGCATGTTGACCGGGAGAGGTATAACTGAAGTGCGTGTCGATGCCGATCCAGCCTTCTGGTGGACCAGGCTCGCTCCAGCCCTTAGCTGACAGTGCGACAAAGGCACCAACGATAAGAGCAACGATCGGCCATGCCCGCGTCGTCATCGCAGATAAGGTGTGAGCCATGGCTATCAATCCGAACCAGCCGAGGTCCGGGAACAAGACACCAGCGGCCGTGATCGGGTTCGCCCAACCGGTGATGCCAAAAGGCGGAACGCTCATCAGGATCCATGCAAGCGCGTAACGCAAGGGTTTGCGCCACCCGGACTTCGATGTCCAAATCAAGCTGTGCACGAGGACGAAAAGAACCGAGGCCGTGAGCCATAGACCGAGCCCGACCCACATATCACTCGCATAGAAGATTGAGACGCCAACAGGCAGCCCGCGCGACGCTGCAAGGAAATAGGCCAGCGCCACCAAGCCTGCAACGAACCGGTTGGGTGCAAACGCCCAGAGCGTCGGAAACAAGACAGCAGCGGGCAAGGCCAGCACTTCGCCACTCCAGGCAATCGCGCCGACAACGGCACTGCCTGCGATAAAGCTCAGGCAAACCAGGCCGTCACGGAACGAAGGTAAGGATGGGCGTCGCCAGCCCGAGAACACCATCGGCCGGGATCGGCCCGAAATATCGTGAGTCATAGGAACCTTTGAATGGTGAGTGGAGAAACAGAAACCCTGGCGGCACTACACCCCCGGCGTAGGGCGTTATCGGCCTGCCCGAACCATCGTTTGGCTGGACCGCGGATCGCTGCAAATTCACTCCGTCGATCACGACAGACGCGCCGATTTCAATCGACTGTCCGGGGAGTGCAACAACGGTCTTGATCAACGGACTAAGCCAGCCCGGGCAAAAGCCACGGCGCAGATATCCACGCTCACGGGCCCGTCGAAACTCTTCGGTTAGTGGCGGACAGATGAAGATGCGATCCCCGACGCGAGTAGCGCGGTTCAATGGCGCGATCCGCCAGAGCCCGAGCGGATAGCTCGGCGTCAGGTTGACCCGGAATCCTGCCTCGGATCCCGCGCCAAACAGAATCGCCGGAAGACAAA
>NZ_JBDWHW010000063.1:0-13076 GCF_039975035.1 Hoeflea sp.
GCGACGTCTCTCACGCCCGGTCTTCCCAGTCGTGAGTATCTCCAGTGTAGTCTCCATCGAGAAACTCCCTTCGCTCATCCATGGAAAGCCGATCACAGATCAGCGCTGTCAGGGCAACGTGCGGGCAGAACATCGCTTACGGAGAACAAGAAACCGAGTAAATCTTTGATGAGAACCGTGAGTGGGAATCGTGTCGCTCTTCGTGAAGCCCCTTCAACCGACTACCCCATAATTGACCGCTTCGACCGTGGTAGGCGGGTCCAGCAACTGGAGACCCAAGGAGAATGGTCGCGGGTGCGGGATCAGATAACCCAGCGAGAGGGGTGGATGGCGAGCCGCTTTTTGCCAAAACAGCAAGATGGCGTGATCAAGCGCCCCGCAAAAGCAACACCCAAACCGAAGGAGGTTTCGAGATCACTTCCAGTTTTATCGACATCTATGATCGTTCAGCGGATCATCGCCGAGTCCATCTCGGCTTACCCAGGCTCTTGTCCATGCCCATTCAACACAGATCGAGGAGGGCGGCGCTGCGGTAAAAGAAGCGCCTATTCCAAGCCAGGCGGCTATGCGCCTATCTGCTTTCCACAGGATGTAACCAAGGCGATGGTCGCAGCTTTTAGAGAACGTAGGTAGAACAGTTATAATCTTTTGGTGAAAAAGTTATAACTGCTGGCTGCCGACAGTGCATTAAACAACGAAATTCCGCTTGCCGCCCATTTTGCCCCTCTGCATTTGTCTCACACTAATAATTTCGGCCAAAAACAGAACATCTGAACAGAGGCACTGCTTTATGAAACGCGAACATGTAATTTCGCACACAAAAAACTATTTGTATAAGCAACCTTGAACGACAATAATCGCAATTCTTGCCTTCATTTCATTCATGGCAACCCATGACACTGGAGTGACCTAGAAATTCAAAGAGGTGTACAGGCGCTTCTGTAGTGAACTACAATCGGGTCGGTCAAAGCCTCCCTGAGAAATTTGGTGAGTTGGAGGAGGCCAATGTCACGAAAATGGACCGGTGACGGGCCTTTACCTCTTCCAAAGTGGAATTTTGTCGCGCCCACAATTAGGTGAACACAGTATGTAAATACATGCCCCACACAATATCTTGTGGCAGGAATCTCTTTTGGAGTATTGCTAAAATTTCTAGGCCTTGTGTTTAGGTTAACATGCTTACACAACTTTATTACTTCACCAAGCTGCAATTGTGGCAATCCATTTGTTGGATGTTTTTTAACAATACGTCCAGGAGCATCCCTTGGCAGTATTGAGGACGTTGAAATCAATGCTAAAAAATCGGCTCTAACTGGCCACTTTAGTTTTCTTTCAAGATTCGCACACTCCGTTAGAATAAAGTTCCCTTCGTCAGCCGGTGCGACATTTGCTCTGACCAGGTGTGCGTATATATTCAACAACGCATTGGGAGAAAAAGCATCATTTTCCCAACTGTATCCGAAAGTATACAAAACACGCGAGTCTTCAATTTTGTCCCCAAGAAGATCGTCGTAGTCCGAGTCCATTGCCACCAAAGTGTTCTGGATGTCTTCAGTGATCAAACTGCGCGCACGGCTCTCCAGCTGAGCTTTACCTCCGCGTGCTATACAGTGCACTCGAATGTCGGGCCGTAGTGTATCAAAAACAGTATTCCAAAAAAGCACATCCTCCGAGAATTCAGAGATACCGCCGCCACCCTCAACATAGCATGTGTAATCCACCCCATGGAAAGCAGCACGATTTATCTGACCACTCCTAGTTCTCTCAAATATCACTGAACTAACTCTTCCATACTAAACAAATTTTTATTATATGAGCCGACAATGTCAGGCGAGTGCGTAGCAAATAGAACTTGGGCATTTGGATTTATTCGAAATAGATTGGAGACCAACTGCTCCTGCCATTCAACGTGCAATGATAATTCTGGCTCGTCGGCTAGAAAAATAAAATTCTTTCCTTCCTGAAGCAACGTCTCGGCAAGAAATATTATTAATTGCTTCTCACCAGAGGATAACTTCTCTATTGGAATTTGTATTTCGTCATCTGAATAAATATTAACCTCATTGCCTTGGTCTATTTTTACGACCTTTTTATAAAGCATACCTGAAGATATATTGACAAAATCAGACTTAGGTACAAGAATTTCCTTCTGAAGTTCTTGTAATGTCTGCCACTGCTGTACCAAACCGTGAAGCCGAAGAACGTCATAAAGAGTAAAAAACGACATCAATGGTACGGATTTATTTTCCTGCCACTCTTCGAGCGCCTTCTTTCCAATAGTCACATGCTTTTCGAGTTGTTTAGTATAAGAGTCCTTTGCCACTTCAAATCGATCAAATATAGCTGCGATAGCTTTCTTTTCTTCCTCGAAGTCAACATTGCTATTAAGTATCGATGCGTCTGAATCTCCAGTTGCGAGAAAAGAAAGGAACCAGTCTTTTTGAAAATTCCGCGTTTGATCAGAAACACGACGATCCAATAAGAAATAATATCTCTTCAAATTCTCAAGAACCTCTCCAAGCTTATGGTCGACTCCCGAGATATTTGTGGGTGCCTCTGATTCATATTCAGATTCGAATGGAATCATATCTCTCTCTTCTGAGATATGATTTCCCCGGTGCAGCGACAACCAAGTGCACCTGAAAATTTTTGAGAGTTTCTGTTCCAATTCCCTAAGTGGGTCCGGCCTGTTTACAAATCGACGGTGGCCATCAATCTCCCGGAGGACACGCCTCCGACCGAAGGACAGCTCAAAACTTTCGGCCTGCGCGCTAGCTTTCGCTCGCAAAGAGTATCTTATGTACAGACCAGTCGTATTGTAGTCGAGCTTTTCCACCTCCAGAATTGGTACCGTGGCCTTTCCGGGCTCTTTAAACCGAAGTGTTACTTTTGTGAAATTTGTTTCCCTCAGTACGTCTCCATCGACGGAGAGACAGGCATTAATTAGATTAATAAGAGAGGTCTTACCTGTACCATTCCGTCCTATGAGAAAGTTGGCACTTTCACTTAGAGCGAGTTGGATGGGCTTGCTCTGGCCACGGAATCCATCGACGGTAATTGATTTAATCTTGTGCATTTAAAAATGCGTCCCTTTTGAAGGTCGTCGTACTTCGAAACACAACCATTCATCAATTGTGCTGCATCTGTCAAAGTGTTGATCGTCGCATACGAAAATAGGACATGCCCAGTGAAGTCAAAATCTATGATCTAGGTTAGAAATCATCCAATCCTTGGTCAAATGTGATTATTTTCGATAGGGGCTCCAAAGCGGATGAAGGCCTGCCACGAAAGTGTTCATTCCGCTCGAACTACCAATATGTACCCAAGTGCATTCGGCCCTAAGCCGACGCTCGTCTGTCCTTTTCTGGAATCGCTTTAAGAACCCTATTGGCAACCCCGGAAGACGAAAAATGCAACATAGCGCCGCAAGGTACAATGGAGTCCGTACTTATATGACGATGAATCCGGACTTATGCTATCCGAATCCGGGTTGTTGTGACGATGGACAGTTGTGGTGGGCCCGGCAGGATTCGAACCTGCAACCAAGCGGTTATGAGCCGCCGGCTCTACCATTGAGCTACAGGCCCGGAGTTCCAGATTGGCGTGTGAACCGCCGCCTGAAAAGTCGCATCCCGAAAGCTGCGGACAAGACCCCCGACCGGACCAGCCGTCCGGAGATTGGCGGTTTAGACCAAAACGAAAGCCATCACAAGAGTTTGCAGCGCCGGCTTCGCAATCAGTTCGCGCTGCCGCAATCCGTCCACATTCGCCCGCCAGAAGTTGCGTCCGGGAACACATGCATGTCGCGTCAATTGTGCCAATCGGTGTTGGTGTGTCACATGCATTAACACCACCCCGAAAACCCGTCGCCCCATTGGTCTTGAGGCTTCGGGGCTTGCCAGCGTCAGATCGGAGCCTTTCATGACCTCAGATTTTCATCCCCGCCGCCGGGCACTCATTGCCGGCGCGCTTGCCGCCAGCCTGCTTGCCGCACCGCTGCCGGCTTTCGCCGATGATGCCAAGGCGCCAGCGCCCGGCGTGATCACGGTTTCCGGTGAAGGCGTCGCAGCCGTTGCCCCCGACATGGCGGTGATCTCGCTCACCGTCTTGCGCGAGGCCGACACCGCGCGCGCGGCGCTTGACGCCAACAACGAGGCGATGGCGCAGGTTCTGGCCGCGATGAAGGCCGAAGGCATCGCCGATCGCGACTTGCAGACCGGCGCCTTTTCGGTGCAGCCGCGCTGGTTTTATCCCGCCAACAAGGACGGCGGCAGCGAACAGCCCAGGATCACCGGCTACTCCGTCAACAACACGCTGACCGTGCGCATCCGCGACCTTGACCGGGTCGGCGCCATTCTCGACACGTCGGTCAGCCTCGGCGTCAATCAGGGCGGCGATGTCATGTTCACCAATGACGATCAGGACACGGTGCGCGCAAGCGCCCGCCTCGATGCTGTTGCCAAGGCCAAGGCCAAGGCCGAGGCGATGGTCGGCGCGCTCGGCGTCGGGCTCGGGCGGATCACGCAAGTATCGGAGAATGCCTACTCGGCGCCGCCGGTGCCGATGATGCGCGCGGAAATGTCTGCGGTCGCCGCCAAGGCAGATTATGCGGTTCCGGTGGCTTCGGGCGAGAATGAATACCGCGTCACGGTCAGCGTCACCTGGGAAATCGCCCAATAGGCCTTTGACTGATCCGCAACAGCACACCCCCGGGGGCAGGCGCCGCCGGGGGTGTTGCAATCTGGCCCTGGTGGGCGGCTTAGCGGCGGAAACCGATGACCGGACAATTGCGCTGATTGGCAAAAACCATCCGGGTCTTGCGGTGATGGCGGACACCGGCAACGACGACCTTGCGATGGTCGGCACGCACAATGCCGGCGCGGCGCATACCCATGTGGCGGGCCTTCTGGACGGCCTGGTGCGGGTTGCAGAAATTGCGGCCCCGGTTCCGACCGTAACCACGGCCACGGTCATGGCCCCGGCCACGATTCCAGCCACGATCCCAGCCACCGCGGCGATCACGATCATGAACGACAATGGAGCCGCCGGGGCCGCCGATGGAAAGTTCGAAACCAATGCCGCCTGCATTGGCGGCAGGCGCAGAAGCTGCAACCCCGGCAGTGGCGACAACGAGGGCGGCGAGTGCATTGCGGATAAAGCGGTTCATGGTTTTTCTCCTGATGCGGCGGCTCAAGCGCCTTGATGGGTGGTCTGCTGGGTCTCAACCGGTGACCCCGATTGATTGACCCGACACTAGCCCGGCCCGCCTGAACCGAATTGGAACCGCGCGTTCATGTCGCATTCATGAAAATCAGGACCGCCGGAAACCCGAAAACCAGACCCTACAGGTCGCGGCCCCAGACCTGCAGGCGCTTGCAGCTCTCGGCGGGTTCTCCGAGATCGCGCCAGCAGAACTCGGCCTGCAATCCGTCAAGCGGCTGGTAGCCGAGCCGTCGCCAGAATGCATTAAGCGCCACATAATCCGCCGGCCGCGCCGGATGATCGGCGGGCCGCAGCACCGAGGCGAACACCGCGCGTGAAAAGCCCTGCGCACGCGCCGCGGCCTCGCGCATGTCGAAAAACACCCGGCCGGCGCCCCGCCCGTGGAACTCCGGCAGCAGCACCGATTCGGCGAGATAGAAAAACTCCGCCGGATCGAGACCGGCGTGGGCAAAGGGTACGGCAAACTCATCGGCGTGATCGCTGAGCGGCGCGGCTGTGGCGGCGCCGACCATGCGGCCGTCAGCCGTGCGCGCCGCCACCACGACGGCGCCCGGCGAGGCGGCGAAACGGCTCAGATAGCGCGCCTCATAAGTCAGGTCGCCCTCATAAAGATAAGGCCAGCCGGCGAACACCGCGATCCTGAGCCGCGCCAGATCGTCCAGCGCGGCCCCGACCTCGTCGCCGGCAAGCTCGGCAAAGCTCAACTCGGTCCCCGCAGTTCCTGCACCGCTGCTCACGCAAGCCGCGCCTCAGCCAGCCTGAACCTGGGCAATCCAGCCGGGCAGGTTGTAGCTCATCGTCACCCGGCTGATCAGACCGTCATCAATCTCGAAAAAAATGCCCGCGGGCAGCGAATAATGCTGGCCATTGGCTTCAGGCAGCCCTTCGTCGGTGGCGAGATAGGTGCCGCGCACGGTGAATTCGGCCGCCGCGCGGGTGCCCGATTCATCCACCATGATGACGATGTCGCCAAGGTCCTCGTCATAGTGACGGCTCATCCTGGCGTTGAACCAGCGGAATTTCTCCTTGCCTATCTCGCGTCCGCCCTGGTTGATGTCGTGGATCACATCATCGGACAGGCAATCGAGCATGGCGTCTGAATCCTTGGCATTGAAGGCTTCAAGATAGCGGCGGATCAGGGCGGTGGTGTCTTCTCGGTTCATCGGGATCTCCGGGGGTGAAAAACAGTGCCACCACAGGTGCCACAGGCAGGCCGTCGCAGGCAAGGGATGGCGGCCTGTAACGCCAGCTTCGACCATCGTGATAGCAACGATCGACCACCGGTCTGGTTCCCGTGCTTGCGGGCATGCCAAACTCCCCGCCGGCAAATCCGCCGGTTGGGAACTCGGCAATCCGGGCTCCGGAGGGCCGCGCGCGGGCGTCGATTCTCGTGCGCGGGCGTCTATTCTGAAGAAGGTAGTGGTTTGGCTGCCGCCTCCCGCGCGCGGGCCCGAACTTCGCCGGATGATGTCCGCATCCGACAGACGGCGACCTGACCCTTGCAGTCTGGTCCAGACACGGACCATCTGCACCAGCCATAAGGCAGGCGTTCCGGCACGGACGGCAGGCGTTCCGGCACGGACGCCCGCCTCCGTTTCCGGCGGGAGCGCCGGCGCTCGCAAGAACTCCACCCCTGCACCCGGAGGCGCCCGCCACAGGCCCGTTTCCGCCCCACCCGGCTGCCGGTCGGCGCAAACCGGCACAATGGACTGGAACTTCTCCGGTGGCTGCCCTGGCCCTCGCCCGTTGATGGCAAGGGCGGCCAGCGGAACCACGCTGGTCTCCGGCTACCCCTCCCTGCCGCACGTTACGGCCCAGCCCGAAAGGCATTCCTCCCGCCTCGACCGGCACGTTCTCGATTCATCCGGCGGCGGAAGTCCGATGATCATGGCACGGACGCGAAAGGATGGGGATAAAAAAGTTGCTTTTGCCTACCGCACTGAAACCACTGGATGAGCCAGGCAAGTTTATCCGCGCGATGACAGGGAATATTCCCGGAGTCTGGCTAGCCGACAGTGCGCCTGCCATTTCGATTTTGGAGCAGATCAGATAACCGACGAACTGGACTCCTGCAGCGTTACCCTGACAGGATCCGTGCATGCTGGCAGTCTCGAATGCCGGGATGATGGCCTGTCTCTGTCAAAAGTTCGGGAAACCGCGTGCTGCCCATTGATCGCGGGGGATTGGCGAACCGACCTTGTGGGCAAAGCTTACCACCTTGAAGGCATCGTCATCGACCATGCAGCGGAAACTCAGATTGTACCAGGAGCCATCGGCGCGGAAGGCGGCGTCGTTGACCGCCATCAGATTGCCGCTGTCGAGCCGGTAGGACGGCAACAGCTCGATGCCGTAACGCGTTGCGCCATTGCGCAATTGCTCACGCAATTCGGTGGTGCAGAGCTGGCTGGCGCGCATCTCGCGCGGCAGGCTGCCCATCGCCACCATCGCCGCGCGATCTTCGGTGAGCACCGGCGAAAACAGTGTTCCGGCATCGGTCAGCCCGGACCGGAGCGATTCGGGCCCGGGCTGTTCGTCCGCTGATGTAAATTGCGTTGCGGCGGCGTCAGCAAGCGCATCGCCAGGCGGCGCAACGGTGGCGTCCGCGGTCGATTCCGCGGCGAGCCCGGAAAGCTCCGCCGGGGCTGCTGCCGGATCGGCCTCGGCGAGCGCACTTCCGGGCATCTGCGCCTCGGGCAACGCGATTTCCGGCAGGGCGATCCCGGCGGGCTCCGGCGCGGACTGCCCAGGCGCTTCCTGTTCCGGCCTGACTGGTTCGGGCTTTGCCGGTTCACGCTGTGTCTGATCCGGCTCCGGCGCTGGCTGACCCGGCTGCGACTGCGCCGCTGTCTGGCTATCCGGCACATCCGGCTCGCCCTGGGGGTCGGCGCTGCCGCCGTCAAGCGCCTGGCGCGGCCCGCTGTCCTCTTCACCAAACCGGAACACCGGCCTGAGCACCGGTATGGCCGCAGCCTCGCCTGCCTCCGCACCATCGGGCGCGGGCGGAGGTTGCGGCGCGGGCGGAGGGTCGACGACGGCCGCTTCCTGCTGCGGAACTTCGGGCTCTGGTGGTTCGGGCTCCAACGGTTCGGGTGCGGACGGCTCCGTCTGAGCTGACTGCTCCGCCTCAGGCGCCTCCGGTTCGGGCTCCGGAGGTTCCACCAGCGTGACCTCGACCACCTGTTGCTCCGGCACGGAGTCCGCCTCGGGCAGTGGCAGGGTGATCAGGAGCGTCGCCAAAAGCAGGCCATGCAGGGTTACGGAGAGCGCAAGCCCCCTGCCCAACCCGGTCCATCTGATATCGCGCCATTGTCTCATCAAGCGATCCATACCAGAAAATGCGGACAAAGAAGGACCGGCGCAGAAATCACCGCGTCAATTTTGACGCACCCGCAAAACCCGCGGCGCGCAGCCCTTGCCCCGGCTCGGCGATACTGGCATGACGGAGCTGCGCTTTGAGGGAGAGACAGATGTCGGACTACAGGCTTTACTGGCGGCCCGGCGCCGGTTCGATGGTGGTCGAGGCGGCCTTGCGGCTGATCGGCGCGGCATTCGAGTGCGTCCGCATCGACGAGGATTCAGCCCTTCACACGCCAAAATTCCTGGCGCTCAACCCGGCCGGCAAGATCCCGGTGCTCGAGCTGCCCTCGGGACAGGTGATTGCCGAAAGTGTGGCCATCCTGCTGGCGCTCGACGAGACTTTCCCCGAGGCGCGATTGTTGCCGCCGCACGGCTCGCCCGCCCGCAATGTCGCGGTGCAATGGCTGATCTTCATGACGGCCAACATCTATCCCGATGCGCTTAGACTGTATTACGCGCCGCGCCACACCGATGACGCCTCGCCCGAGGCCGCGGACGCCATCAAGCGCCAGGCGATCAAGGATCTTGATCGCGATTTCGCCCAGCTCGCGAGCGCCATCAGCGGGCCGTTCCTGCTGGGGTCGACCATGACGATCACCGATGTCTATGCGGCAATGCTGGCCGACTGGCACCGCCCGGCGATGGATCTGCCGGAAATCAGTGATCTGGTGGCTCAGGTGCTCAAAAACCCCGCCGTGGCCAAGGCCTGGCACAATCATGAATATGGCTGCTAAAGCGGCTATTTCGCGCGAAGCGCCATTGCCGCCAGCTTCAGGCCCGCCAGAATAAACGGTGCGGCATGCATCAACAGATCGAAAATGTCGATCGGCTTGATCAGCGTGCCGGCAGTCAGCATTTTCAGCTTCTCCCAGATATGCGGCTCCGGCACAAACGGCGCCAGCCCCAGCGTCAGGCAGGCGAGGATGACGATGGGCCAGGACATCTGGTCGAGCAGCTGAGTGAGTTGGTCCATCAGGGCGTTCTCCGGCGGGGGGCTGCCACGGGCGCGGCGGCGGTGATGGGCATATCACCCGGATGGGCGGGGAGTTCCAGCGCTAAACATTCAATTGGGCGAATATGTCGCGGTGGGGATGAGAACTTGAGTTCGGGGAGCCCTATCCCAGCCCACTTCGGTCCCTCTTGCTGGACTTGATCCGGCATCCAGTAGGCGAGCGTCTGCAATCCAATAGGCTCTTTCACGACGCGGACGCGTCGTGGCTGGATTCCGGCTCGGAGGCCGGCATGACGGGGACTGGCGAGCCAGTGCCCCGATAACGACCGTCAGGCAACAAAAAACCCGGCATGACAGCCGGGTTTTCAGTTTCCATGATCTCGGAGAGCCTAGCTATCCAGAAAGCTCCGAAGCTTGCGTGAGCGGCTCGGGTGCTTGAGTTTCCTCAGCGCCTTGGCTTCGATCTGGCGGATACGTTCGCGGGTAACCGAGAACTGCTGGCCGACTTCTTCCAGCGTATGGTCGGTGTTCATGCCGATGCCGAAGCGCATGCGCAGCACACGCTCTTCACGCGGCGTCAGCGAGGCCAGCACGCGGGTGGTGGTTTCGCGCAGGTTGGCCTGGATTGCCGCATCGATCGGCAGGATGGCGTTCTTGTCCTCGATGAAATCACCCAGATGCGAATCTTCCTCGTCGCCCACAGGGGTTTCAAGGCTGATCGGCTCCTTGGCGATTTTCAAGACCTTTCGCACCTTTTCGAGCGGCATGGCGAGCTTTTCGGCCAGTTCTTCCGGCGTCGGCTCGCGACCGATCTCGTGCAGCATCTGGCGCGACGTGCGGACGATCTTGTTGATCGTTTCGATCATGTGCACCGGAATACGGATGGTGCGGGCCTGATCGGCGATCGAACGGGTGATCGCCTGCCGGATCCACCAGGTGGCGTAGGTCGAGAACTTGTAGCCGCGACGGTATTCGAACTTGTCCACCGCCTTCATCAGGCCGATATTGCCTTCCTGAATCAGATCGAGGAACTGCAGACCGCGGTTGGTGTATTTCTTGGCGATCGAGATCACCAGACGCAGATTGGCCTCGACCATTTCCTTCTTGGCGATGCGCGCCTCGCGCTCGCCCTTCTGCACCATCTGCACGATGCGGCGGAATTCGGAGATCGAAATGCCGGTTTCTGTTGCCAGAAACTGGATCTCGGCACGAATGTCGCGGATGCCGTTGGCTTCGGACCTGGCAAATTCCTTCCAGCCCTTGGCCGACAGATTGGCGATCGACTTCATCCAGTTCGGATCAAGCTCGGCGCCGGAATACTGCACCAGGAAGTCGTCGCGCTTGACGCCGTAGCTCTCGGCCAGGCGCAGCAGACGGCCTTCATTGGAGACCAGACGCTTGTTGATGTCGTAGAGCTGCTCGACAAGGCTGTCGATACGGTTCTGGTTGAGCGACAGCGACTTGACCGCAGTGATCAGCGCGTCCTTGAGTTCCTTGTAGCGGCGTTCCTGCGCCGGCGACAGCGTGCCGGTGGCGGCAAGGCGCGCCTCGACCTGCTGGTCTTGCAGCTTTCTGAGCTTCTTGTAGGTCTCGGCGATGGTGTCGAGTGTTTCCATCACCTGCGGACGCAACTCGGCTTCCATGGCGGCGAGCGAGAGATTGTTCTCGTCGTCATCATCCTCATCGTCGTCATACTGGCCTTCGCCGCCGACATTGGTGACATCGTCAGACGCCGCCTTTTCGGCACGGACCTTTTCCTTTTCTTCAGCCACCTTGCGGTCGGCCTCGATCTTTTCCGGGCTCTGGAACTGCGGCGCAGCCTTGGCCTCGGGACCGGAATAGGTGGTTTCCAGATCGATGATCTCGCGCAGAAGTGTCGCGCCCTCGTTGAGCTCCTCGCGCCAGATGATGATCGCCTGGAAGGTCAGCGGGCTTTCGCAAAGCCCTGCGATCATGGTCTCGCGGCCGGCCTCGATGCGCTTGGCGATGGCGATTTCGCCCTCGCGGGAAAGAAGTTCCACTGAACCCATTTCACGCAGATACATGCGGACCGGATCATCGGTACGATCGGTCGGCTCTTTTTTCTTGGTTGCAGCCACGGCCGAGCCGGACGCGGGCGCGACTTCGCCTCCCTCGCTGGCTTCCTCGTTCTCCGATTCGTCCTCGGCTTCCTTGTCTTCGCTGGCCTCGTCTTCCTCGACCACATTGATGCCCATATCGGAGAGCATCGACAGGATGTCCTCAATCTGTTCGGAGGTCACTTCCTCCGACGGCAGCACGGCGTTGAGCTCGTCCATGGTCACGTAACCCCGTTTTTTCGAGGTCTTGATCATTTTCTTGACGGCGTCATCCGACAGGTCGAGCAATGGTCCGTCAGGACCGCTGGCGTCGCGCTCGTTCTCTGTCTCGTCCGCTGCTTCTTTAACCTTGCTTGCCATGGGCAGTCACTTTCCCCGGATTTCATTCGGTTGACATCTGCTCAGCGCCAGCTTCTGGCGCATGACACCCGCCAATGTGGCGGGCGGCGTTTGCGAATCATCCGGATTGTTATGGCGTATGGATGCCTAATTCCCTGTTAACCATGCCGATCATTCAGCCGTGCGTGCCTTCCGTTCCCGAAAAACCGCGCACCCAGTGCCCGCCCCCGGGCCCTGCGATCGCGCACCTCATTATAACAGACAGGTGATTCCCACAAAAAACCTATCCGTCAAGACTTATCGGGCAAAAACCGCGCAGATCCGGTAAATAGCGCGCATTTGCCTGATTTGTCGGTGTCATTCGCATAATGCTCCTATGTAGGAGCCGCCAGCCGATTCACAAGTGCCGCAGCAATGAATCGCCGCCAGGCAGGCGCTGTCAGCCGGTTCCGCCGCGGCCGCCCTTGATCCGGCCCGACAAAACCCCGAAGCCATCGATGATGGCTTCCTGGTTTTCCAGCCGGGCAATCTCGAGCTGAACCTGCTCCAGCATGGCAATGATGGCGTAACTTGCCTCGGCATCGTCGCATTCGGCGATATCGCGCTCCAGTTCCGCCTTCTGCCATTTGAGCTCACGGGTGCGCTTGTGCAGCGCCAGCGCCTGGGCATAGCCCTCGCGCGCATCTTCCGCCGCGGCCTCGACTGTCGCCGTCCAGATCCGCGCATTGCGAACCTGGCTTTCGAGCCGGGCGATGAAAGCGCCCTGCCCGTCCGCCTCAAGCGCTTCAAACAGACGCTCGCGGTCAAACCGCCCGCCGGCGGAAGCCGTATCGAGCATCACCTGCATCACCCGCATCAACCCCTTGTCGTCGAATTCGAGCGCTGACAGCTCATCGAATTCGTCATGCAGCATCCGCGGATGGTTGGCCACCGTCATCACCAGCACGGTTTCGCGCAAGGACGGCATATCCGCGTGGCCCCGCACCAGCCCCGACCGGGCCAGCCGTTCCGACACCGCCAAGACCCGCCCCGCCTGCGGTCCGGGCCCGCCCGCCCCGCGTCCGCCCTCGCCGCCGCGGCTATAGCCGGCCCTGCCATAGCCTCCGGGACCGGATTTTCGCTGATCC
>NZ_JBDWHW010000064.1:0-14296 GCF_039975035.1 Hoeflea sp.
CCCCCCCCGTCACCACGGAAGGCGACGTGGGCGTGGGAATTCTGGCACAGAGCATCGGCGGTGGCGGTGGTGCCGGCGGACATGCCGATTCCATCTTCCTGACCGGATCTTCCAAGAAGCCGGTCAATGATTCGGGTGCAGGTTTTTCGCTGGCGCATCTGAAATCTCTGGAACTCGCGCTGGGCGGCAATGGCGGTGATGGCGGCAATGGCGGGACAGTCAAGGTAACCCATCACTATCAGCCCCTGACCACCTATGGCGATAGTGCGGCAGCAATTCTGGCCCAAAGCATCGGTGGCGGAGGCGGTGTAGCCGCTGCAGCGGACCATGTAACATTCCTCAAGACCGGGCGTATCGGCGGCAAACAAACAATCGGAAATGGCTCGACCGTCTCGGTCGCAACCGCCAGCGACATTTCGACCAGCGGATTGTTTGCGAGTGGCATCATTGCCCAGAGCCTCGGTGGCGGCGGTGGGGCCGTGTTGTCTTCAGAAAACTTGCGCGGACAATTTCTCAAAAGCAACGACCTGAACACCAGGAAGGGTGACGTTGTCGTTGGAGGCTTCCTGTCAGCGGGCAAGGGAGGAAGGGTCACCGTCAAGAGCGGCGGCAACATTTCGACCTCAGGCAATTTTGCTGCCGGGGTGATCGCACAAAGCATCGGCGGCGGCGGTGGTCTCGCCACCATAGACAACGCCGATTCTGCAACATACGTCACCCTTGCTAGTGAACTCGACACCTCGTCCAGCAGCCACAATGGCGCCGATCAGGTGAGCATCAGTCAATCCGGCTCCATCACCACATCGGGGATTGGCGCCATCGGGATTGTTGCGCAATCGATCGGCGGCGGTGGCGGCCTGGTTCAGGCGGCGACCGCGATCATTGACGAAACCGCCAATGCACACCGCGATGCCGGCCTTAACAAGCACGATGGGGGCGGCAGCGGCGGCAAGGTTGCGGTGACACAGACCGCCGATTCATTGATCCGTACCACCGGAGACGGCGCCGTCGGTATTCTCGCGCAGAGCACAGGCGGCACCGGCGGGTTCATCCAGAAATCAGATGGCAAGCTAAGCGTTCACAATCATAACACTGCAGGCACCGGCGGCGACGTCACCATTGTCCAGAATGGCATATTGTCGACCGAAGGTAACTTTGCCGACGGCATTCACGTAATTACCCATGGTTCGGAAACGCCGGGAAACATCGACATCACCGCCAACGGAACAATTCAGACGCTTGGATCAGACGTCAATGCCATTGTTGCTGCTGCGGCCGGCGACAAGAGCGGTGATATCACCATCACCATCGGCAAGGGCGGTCGAGTTCTCTCCATGGGCGGCAGAGGCGACGCCGTCGTGATCGACGACACCACGACCGGGCTGCGCACAATGGCCAGGATATCGAACTCGGGACTGATTTCTTCAAGCGACGGGTTCGCCATCCGCTCAAACCAATTTGTCCATATCACCAATGAGGGCACCATAAGCGGTGATATCGATGTCACCGCAGACCGGGAATACCTGTTGCCCCTGCCCTCGCCTTTGCCGCCAGCCAAGGTGAGCGGCACGTCGGCAGGCTACCTTTCGAACGCCAGTGCGGGAACTCTGCAATCAGGCGACAGCATCAACCTTGGCACCTACCGGTCCAACGAGACATTCTATGGCGTCCATCTCGGCCTTCTCGACAATGCCGGAACATTGTCTCCAGGCGGGGCGGCAGAAATCCTGAACACACAGCTTAGCGGCAGGTATGAAAGTTCCGACACGGCGATCTATGCCGTGGATCTGAACTTGGACCTGGGGACATCCGATCACCTCCGCGCGTCCCACGGCGCGGTTGTCGAGGGCGTAATCGCGCCGCACATACTCTCCTTCGGATCGCAAAGCCAAGTGCAGATCCTGTCAACACCGAAAACCGCTGATTTGTCTTTTTCAGCGAAGGCTGCCGAAATGCCGGTCGTCATGTATTCGGTGTCACAAGCCCAATCGAGCGCTGGCGATCATGTCGTCAACCTGACAGTTGAAAACATTGACTTTGAAGCCGACGGGCTGGGCAGCAATGAGGCTGCGGTTGCGAGAACGTTAAATGCCAGACTGGCAAGCGGAATTGCAGACACCGATGCCGATCTGCTCGCTCTCGCCAACGCAACCACGCTCGGCGAACTCAGTCATCTACTTGGTTCCTATTCCGATGCCCATTCAGCCAAGCAGGCGGCCAGCCTTCGCTCAGGTGCAACGCATTTTACCGGCTCGGTGTTCAGTTGCGGCGTGGCGAACGGCGCCTATGCGGCAATCGCCGAGACCGAATGCGACTGGAGTGAAGCCGGTTACCGGTGGACCGAGCATCAGGCCAGTTCCAATTCCGTTGCACGCGACGAACGGCTGTTCAACCTTAGCGTCGGCGCGCAGCGCGAACTTAGTGAAAACTGGAGGCTCGGGATCGCCGCCGGGTACGGGATACTGGATTCCATTTCCTACCTCGCCGCATCTGAGGCGAAGCTGGCGCAGGCCGGGATGGTCGCGAAATATCAGAAGGGCAATCTTCTTCTCGGCGGCTCAATCACGGTGGGGCACAGTTGGCAGGACATGGTCAGGGCGATACCGCTGAGCCCGGGTGTGCAAGCCGTGTCCAGCACGCAAAGCAGCTGGATCCACGGCCGCCTTCGCGCCGGCTATCTTTTCGAGATCGAAGACTGGTTCGCCAAACCGCTTGCAGATATGGATTTCAACTACACACACACCAACGGATACACCGAGACCGGGGCTGGCAGCTACAATCTCAGTGTACTTCCGGCAGATGATTTCCAAATGTCGGTCGCCGTCGGCATGGAATTTGGCAGGAGTTTTGCGCTGAGTCCGAGGCTGAGCGTCCGGACCTATGGCTATGGCGGAGTTCGGTATACGCCGGACAACACCACGACAACCCAGGTGCGGTTTTCGGGAATAGCCAGCCCGGTCACGCAGGTTTTCGAACACGATCGCTATCTCGGAGAAATTTCCGCCGGATTGAAATTCTTCGGTCAGGAGGGATTGGGGCTCGATGTCCGCTACGATGGCGCATTCGGCAAGTCGATTACATCGCAATCCATCAAGGGGAAGATCCGGTGGCGCTTCTAATGCGTTTGGCGTTCGATCGTATTCGTTCGAACGATAACCTACATGCATCATTTCAAAATAATACAGCTGCCTTTGCGCATCCGGTCGGATGCGCAAAGGCAGGCGCCAATGACTGCTTCAGACTGATTGCATGACAAGTTCGGCCGGAAATCCCGGTCAGGATCTCGGGCCGAAGGATTGTGGCGGATACTGTCAGACCTGTGCGTTCCATTCCGCATACCAGGTCTTGAACAGTTGATACTGGTTTTCCGCGTAGCATTTTTGTGAATCCGAAAGCCTGTCGGTCTCGTAAAAATGCAGCTTGTATTCCTCGTCGCCGTTGAGAACCATCAGATGCTTGTAATAGAGCACCAGGTCGGCGCCCTCGTCGAATGAAGACAGGACAGCCAGGGCCTCATCAAGTTGCTTGGCCTGCAGCCGCGCCTTGGCGTCGCCCGTCGCTGCCTTTTTGCACAGCGAGACGAGACGAAGAACTTCGCTCGGCAAGGCATTACCGATACCCGTGATCGCGCCAGTGGCGCCGCAATTGACGAAACCATGGAAAACATTGGTGTCGACACCGACCATCAAGGTCACGCTGTCGTCTGCCGAGGTGATGTGCTCGGCGGCATAGCGCAGGTCCTGGGCGCCGCCGAATTCCTTGAAACCGATCAGATTGGGATGATCTTTTCGCAGCGCAAAGAACAGGTCGGCACGGGTCGCAAAGCCATAATAAGGGCTGTTGTAGATCACCGAGGGCAGATCCGGCGCCGCCGACAGGATCGCCTTGAAATGCGCGGTCTGTGCAGCCACTGAAGTCCCCCGCGAGAGCACTCGCGGAATCACCATCAGCCCTTGCGCCCCGACTTCGGCAGCGTGGGCGGCATGGGCCACCGCCGAAGCGCTGTTGATCGCACCGGTTCCAACCACCGTGGGTACGCCGGCCTGGACCAGACGGGCGACGCCCTCCATGCGCTGCGCATCGGTGAGCAATGGCCAGTCTCCCATCGAGCCGCAATAGACCACGCCGGACATCCCGGCATCAACCAGTTCGCGCGCCTTGCGCACCAGCGCGTCAAAATCCGGCGTCCGGTCAGGCTTGCAGGGGGTCATGAGGGCGGGAATGCACCCTTTGAAAATTGTGTCGTCCATCGGATTGTCCTTTTCAGTCAATGAACCGGTCTCAACAAGCTTATGATCACGGGCGGCGGGAAGCCAGACCGGCTATACCGAACAGGCTTGCCGCCGCCAATGCCCACTTTCCCTGATGCCGTTCCAACTAATATTCGATTGTATTTTGTTTGTCGACATTAAATATTTTCACGGATTCGACACCAGAGGCATGCCGCAATCAGCGAGGGGCGATGCAGATTTTCGTCGGTCGTCCTGCCGTCAGGTCAGAGATCGATATCAGCGTTCACGCGACGATCCTGGGCAATATAGGCTTGGATCTGGCGCACAATCTGTCCGGCGTGGATTTTGGCTATAAGGTCTGCGGCCTCGACATCCTGTCGTTCGATCGCCGTTACCATGTCCTCGTGCTCCTGAAGATAGCCTCTCGGAAGCTCGTCATTGAAAGAGGAATAATAGAGCCGCAGCAACCGCCTGCCCTCATCAAGCAGCCGCTCGAACAGCTCCGTGTAATAGCGGTTCCTTCCGGCGCAGGCGATCCGGGCATGGAAATTGCGGTTGACCTCGATCATCCGGGCAACATCCCTCGCCTCCACTGCCTTTGTGTAACTGTCCTGAAGCTGCCGGATCTCAACAAGTTCCTCCGGCGTCCGGTTGGCGGCGGCCAGCCTCGTGGTAACGCGGTACATCAAGGACAGCGCGTCGAAGAATTGCGACAGATTGGGAAAATCGATCGGAGCCACGATGGTGAACCGGTTGGGCAGAGTGACAACCAGCCCTTCTCCCGCCAGCTTGACCATGGCCTCGCGGATGGGCGTGCGCGAGATGCCGAACCGCTCTGCAAGCTTGACCTCGTCTATCGGGCTGCCGGGCTCGAGCGTCAGATCCAGGATCTCGTGCTTGAGCGTTTCGTACACCGCGCCGACGCCTTTGCCGCGCTTGCGCTTTATCCCGGCAAGAGATGTCGGCATCTGCTCATCCACGCTCATGGGCCTCTCCAAAAAATCGCGCAACACTGACGAGCACTACAGGCCCGCACCTTCAAACACAATTCATCACCGGGCGCGGCTTGACCAGGCAAAGCGGAATGCAATGCCCCTCCCCGTGCTGCGTCAGGTCGGGGACCGCCCGGAAAACCGCCGCAAATGTGTTTCTCATTGCACGTGAAAATGGCATTAACAGTCGGGATCACCGATCAGCCGGGGAGGCAGCCGCGCATGACACTTCAGCCAGAGACAATCGCACCCCCGCTTGAGCTGTCGCAAGGATGGACCGTGACGAACGGCGGGCACAGCGTTGCCCTGCAGGTGCCGAGCGACATTCATTCCGCCCTGCTCGCCGCGGGCATCATCACCGATCCCTACTGGCGTGACACCGAGGTCTCGCTTGACTGGGTCCATGAAAGCGAATGGACTGCGACCAAACGGTTCGACCTTGCCGACACCCCCGACGGATACTGGACGCTGTCCTTTGACGGCATCGACTGTGTGGCCGACATCCGCCTGAACGACCAAGTGTTGGGACGCGTCGACAACCGGTTTCTGCGCCATGATTTCGAGGTGAGTGAAGCGCTGGTTCCGGGCGAGAACTGTCTGGAAGTCCACTTCCTGTCCAACTCATCCGAAGCCGCGGCCCGGGCCGCAGTATCGGCTTATCCGGTTCCCTATACGAAGGACAACAACCGCATCCCGCATTACAATTTCCTGCGCAAGACCCATTGCGACGCCGGCTGGGACTGGAACATCGCGCTGTCGCCGCTGGGATTGTGCGGACCGGTGACGCTGCGCCGGGTTCAGGCGGCGCGGATCGACGACATCATGATCCGGCAGCTTCACCAGAACGGCAAGGTCACGCTTGAAATCGACCTGCATTACACAGCCTTTACTGCAGGCGGGATCAAGACCGCGGCGCTCTGTGGCGGGCAGTCGGACAAACAGACCGTTCAGGTCTGGCCCGGGCGGGGCACCACGCGGCTTTCGCTGGCGATCGATGATCCCCAACTCTGGTGGCCGGCTGGCCATGGCCCGCAGACGATGTACGACCTCACGGTGCAGTTCGGCGATGATCTGGTCACGCGCCGCATCGGCCTGCGAACGGTCGAGCTTGTCACCGATCCGGACGAGATTGGCGCCCGGTTTGCGTTCAAAATCAATGGCCGCGAGATTTTCATGCGTGGCGCGAACTGGATTCCAGCCGACGCGCTTCCGGCCCGCGCCACCCGGGAGGTGGTCCGCGACCGCCTGACCTCCGCGGTCGAGGCCAATATGAACATGATCCGGGTCTGGGGCGGCGGGCAATATGAGCCGGACTGGTTTTACGAGCTGTGCTCGGAACTCGGGTTGATGGTCTGGCAGGACTTCATGTTTTCCTGCAGCCTTTATCCGGCCCATGACCACGCCTGGCTCGACAGTGTCAGGCGTGAGGTCCGTCAGCAGATCCGGCGGCTGTCGGCGCACCCCTGCATGGCGCTGTGGTGCGGTGACAACGAGGTGATCGGGGCGCTGACCTGGTATCCAGAAAGCCGTGCCAACCGCGACCGCTATCTCGCTGTCTATGCGCGCCTCAACGCCGCCCTTGAGGAGGCGGTGGCAGAAGAGAGGCCCGATATCGCCTTCTGGCCGTCCTCGCCATCGGTCGGACCGCTCGATTTCGGCGACGGCTGGCATGATGACAGCTCGGGCGACATGCATTTCTGGGATGTGTGGCATTCATCGAAGGATTTCGAGCACTATCGCAGCGTCCGGCCGCGGTTTTGTTCGGAGTTCGGGTTTCAGTCGTTTCCATCCAACCGGGTCATCGCGATTTTTACCGAAGCGGACGATCGCAACGTCTCTTCAAGCGTCATGGACGTGCATCAGCGCAATCACGGCGGCAACAGCCGCATTGTTGAAACGCTGGCGCGCTATTTCCGCTTTCCCGAACGGTTCGAGGACATGACCTGGCTCAGCCAGGTCAGTCAGTCGCTGGCGATGAAGACGGCAATCGAGTTCTGGCGGTCATCCAAACCGCGTTGCATGGGCACCCTGTACTGGCAGCTTAACGACACCTGGCCGGTGGCAAGCTGGGCATCGCTGGAATATGGCGGCGGCTGGAAACTCATTCACTACATGGCCCGCAGGTTCCAGGCCCCCGTGCTGGTGACAGCACAACCCGACCCCGGCACCGCCGACATCGTGCTCTGGGCGATCAATGACACCGACCAGCCCGTCACACTTGCCGTGGCGGGCCGCCGCGTTTCAACCGGGGGCCCTGTCACCGAATGCGGAAGCTGGTCCTGTCTGTGCCCGACCGAACGCGCCGTCGAAATCGCCCGCCTGCCGGTTGGCGAATTTGCCGCTGACGAGTTCCTGCATTTCGATTGGCGGGACGGCGGGGGAAAACACACCGGCGAAAACGATTATCTTTTGCGCCGGCCAAAGCAGTATCGTTTCGTCCGACCTCAAATCCAGGTTGCCGAAACCGGTGACAGCGTGACGCTGACCAGCGATATCCCCGCGGTCTATGTCACCTATGATCATGGCGGATCGGATGTCTGGTCGGACAACGGGTTCACGCTGCTGCCGGGCGTTCCCAAGGTCCTCACCCGCAGCCGCGCACGTGGTGGAATCAGCGGTGATGACAGGATCCGCCATCTCGAGAGCTGAGCCCGGTTTTTTGTGCCGGTCCGAAACTTGCGTTTTGGCGTAAATTCGCAGCCTGAAGCCGTCCCCGCGGCGTTCGCCGGACCGACATCTGGGGATAACCGGCGATGTGACATAATGGGTCGACTTGCCGCGCTTCAGTCCGCTTTGCGACACGCCATTTAACCGATATACCGGCATCGGAATAACATTCCCCCGGAGGCGGAATAACCGGCTGAATCAGGCGGAAAACCGGCCAACCCGGCTGAATCGGGCGCAGCCGCTTGCCATTTGGCAGGCCGGGCCTGCAAAACATGAAGAAAGTCGCGAAAATGGACACAAACGCCGCCATTCAATCCCGAAAATCCGACGCCATTGCGCGCGGCGTCGGCATGATGACGCAGATCTATGCCGACCGCGCCGAAAACTCCGAAATCTGGGACGTCGAAGGCAATCGCTACATCGATTTCGCCGCTGGAATCGCGGTGGTCAATACCGGCCACCGCCACCCCAAGGTGATCGAAGCCGTCAAGGCGCAGCTCGACCGCTTCACCCATACCTGCCACCAGGTGGTGCCGTACGAAAACTATGTTCATCTGGCCGAACGCCTGAACAAGCTGGTCCCCGGCGATTTCGACAAGAAGACCGTGTTCGTGACCACCGGCGCGGAAGCCGTGGAAAACGCCATCAAGATCGCGCGCGTCGCGACCGGACGCGAGGCGGTGGTGTCGTTCTCCGGCGCGTTTCACGGCCGCACCTTCATGGGCATGGCGCTGACCGGCAAGGTGTTTCCCTACAAGGCGGGTTTCGGTGCGATGCCGGGCGATGTCTATCACGTCCCGTTTCCGGCAGCGCTGCATGGCGTCTCTGCCGAGCAGTCGATGGCAGCGCTCGAAACCCTGTTCAAGGCTGATGTCGATCCGGGCCGTGTCGCGGCGATCATTCTGGAGCCGGTGCAGGGCGAAGGGGGCTTCTACGAAGTGCCTGCCGGGTTCTTCAAGCGGTTGCGCGAGGTCTGCGACGCCCACGGCATCCTGCTGATCGCCGATGAAATCCAGACCGGGTTTGCCCGCACCGGCAAGATGTTCGCGATGGAACACCATGGTGTCGCGCCTGACCTTACCACCATGGCCAAGGGCCTGGCCGGCGGCTTTCCGCTGGCCGCCGTCACCGGACGGGCCAGCATCATGGATGCCGCCAATCCGGGTGGACTGGGCGGCACCTATGGCGGCAACCCGATCGGCATCGCCGCAGCCCATGCCGTGCTCGACGTTATCGAGGAAGAAGGCCTGTGCGAGCGCGCCATGCAACTGGGCAACCGGCTCAAGCAGCGCCTGCAGGCGATCCGTGAGGATGTGCCGGAGATCGTCGACATTCGCGGCCCCGGTTTCATGAACGCCATCGAATTCAACGATGTCAAAACCGGCAAGCCGTGCCCCGACTTTACCAATGCTGTGAAAGCCAGGGCGCTGGATAAGGGCCTCATTCTCCTCACATGTGGCGTTTACGCCAATGTCATCCGCTTCCTTTCACCCGTGACCATTCAGGATCCGGTGTTCCAGGAAGCACTGGACCTTCTTGAAGCGTCCATTCGTGAAGTTCATTCGGAAATCGGAGCCAAAGCATAATGACCAGCAAACTCGCAGACATGCTGAAAAATCCCGACCTCGTGGTGAGCGCCGCTCTGGTTGGCGGCGAATGGGTCAAGACTGCCCCCGGCGGCAAGACCTTTGACGTGCTCAATCCCTCCACCGGGGAGGTCATCACCTCGCTGCCGGATCTCGGCGTCGAGGAAACCAGGACCGCGATCGATGCCGCCTACGTGGCGCAGAAGGACTGGGCCAAAAAGACCGGCAAGGACCGCAGCGCCGTGCTGCGCAAGCTGTTTGACCTGATGGTGGCCAATGCCGACGATCTGGGAGCGATCCTGACCGCCGAGATGGGCAAGCCGCTGGCCGAAGCCAAGGGCGAGATCCTCTATGGCGCAAGCTTCATCGAATGGTTCGCGGAAGAGGCCAAGCGGGTCTACGGCGATGTCATTCCCGGCCACCAGCCCGACAAGCGGATCATCGTCATGAAGCAGCCGGTCGGTGTTGTCGCCTCGATCACGCCGTGGAACTTCCCCAATGCGATGATCGCCCGAAAGCTCGGCCCGGCGCTGGCCGTCGGCTGCGCCTTCATTTCAAAGCCCGCCGGCGAAACGCCGCTGTCGGCTTTGGCAATGGCGAAGCTCGCCGTGGAAGCGGGCGTTCCCAAGGGCATCCTCAGCGTTGTGACGTCCAAATCAAGTGCTGCGATCGGCCAGGAGTTCTGCTCCAACGACAAGGTGCGCAAGATCACCTTCACCGGCTCGACCGAAGTGGGCCGCATCCTGATGCGGCAGTCGGCTGACCAGATCAAGAAAACCTCGATGGAACTGGGCGGCAACGCGCCGTTCATCGTGTTCGACGACGCCGATCTCGATGCCGCCGTCGAGGGCGCGATGATCTCCAAGTATCGCAACAACGGCCAGACCTGCGTCTGCGCCAACCGCATCTATGTACAGGCGGGCGTCTATGACGCGTTTGCCGAAAAGCTCGCCGCGGCGGTCTCCAAGATGAAGATCGGCGACGGTTTTGGCGACGGCGTGACCACCGGCCCGCTGATCAGCGAGGATGCGGTCGAGAAGGTGATGGACCACATCGCCGACGCGACCGACAAGGGCGCCAAGGTGATCACCGGCGGCAAGCGCCACAGTCTTGGCGGCACCTTCTTCGAGCCGACCATTCTGACCGGCGTGACCCGTGACATGAAAGTGGCCGGCGAAGAAACCTTCGGACCGGTGGCGCCGCTGTTCAAATTCGACAGTGTGGACGACGTAATCGAGCAGGCCAATGACACGATCTTCGGTCTGGCCTCCTATTTCTACGCCAATGACCTGTCCAAGGTCTGGCGGGTGGCCGAGGCGCTGGAATATGGCATGGTCGGCGTCAACACCGGCCTGATCTCCACCGAGGTGGCCCCGTTCGGCGGCGTCAAGCAATCCGGCCAGGGCCGCGAAGGCTCGAAATACGGCTGTGACGACTACCTCGAAATGAAATATGTCTGCCTCGGCGGCATCTGAACCAGATCATTGACCGGGGCTGGTGAATTTTCGCCCGGCCCGGTCAACCAGCCATACCCCCCCGGTTGGGCGCCGCTCCGAATTCAGCTTTCCCAATCACTGCCGGCCGGCGGCCGGTTGCGGCTGCTCTCAACTTTGACCGCCTCATCGGCTTCTGCGATGTCGTTACCTGTTGGTTCCGGCGGTGCCTCGTTGCGGTCACGATCAGTCAGGGCCAGGCAGTAGTACATCGGAAAATGGTCAGAGCCGACAAAAGGCTGCCGTTCAATGGTCAAAAGCTCAAAATCACGCGAGTGGAAAATGTGATCGAGTGGCCAGCGCAGGAACCAGTATCGCGCATCAAATGAGTTGAACAAACCGCGTCCCTGACGCGGATCGAGCAGTCCGGAAATCCGCAGGAACCGACGCGTGGTGCGCGACCAGGCGACGTCATTGAGATCACCGGTGACAATCAGCGGCAATGGCTCGTCACGCGCCTCCTCCGCCACCAGCAGGATTTCGGCATCACGACCGAGCGTGTCGCGCAGCGGCAATGGCGGTTCGGGGTGAAGCGCGATGATCCGCACCTCACGGCCACCTGGCAATTCGACGACGCAGGAAATGCTCGGCACTTCCTCGTTCAGCAGGAACCGCACGCCATTGTCTCGCAGCTTGTAGCGGCTGGCCAGGATGATGCCAAAACTGTCTTCCTGCGGTTGCTCAACCGTTTCGTAAAACTCCGCGAGGCAGGGTTTTAGCGCCTCGGCCCAGGCACTGTCGGTTTCCATGAAGACAGCAATGTCTGGTTTGATCTCACGCACCAGATCGACCACGCGCTGATAATCCCGATTGCCTTGCTTGACGTTG
Source organism: Hoeflea sp. (assembly GCF_039975035.1). Taxonomy (GTDB): domain Bacteria; phylum Pseudomonadota; class Alphaproteobacteria; order Rhizobiales; family Rhizobiaceae; genus Hoeflea. Next base: position 11,799 of record NZ_JBDWHW010000064.1, read on the forward strand.
CAGGCCAGCACCGAGATCGTCGCTGCCGAGCCGATATCGCCCGAGAACCGCGCGGTTTGACTGCGCCAGATTGGCGTAAAGCGCAGTACATAGACAAGCTGGATGGCAATGGCGATGCTGGCCATGGCAACAGCAGCGAGGATAGTGGGTGTGGCCTCCCCAAGAACAAGTGCTGTGACAATGATCAGTGCTGCAACCCCGATTGCCTGCAGGCGACCAAAATCGAAGGATCGCACCATGCCGTGCGCAAATGGCAATAGTGGGATCAAGCTGGCAAGCAGGCAGAGCGAAGCCAGAACTGCGAGGATTACCGGTATCACGTGCTTACTCCATCAGGCAGCTGGCGGTCTGTCGGGGCTCCAACCAAAGCACCGGATCGGTTATTGTTCAACTGTCGTGGGTCAGCCCAAGTCCGAAAACGCAGGTTCTCTGGCCAGCGAGGCGCGCAGCGGAATGCGCTGACACGCATCCGGTGTCGCCAGATCTCTGGTCGCCGCCGCAATGGCGTCAGCGTGGCGATGGAACGGGCCAGTGTAGCGGCTGCCGAACTTGTAATACCAACCGCCGCGCCAGTTTTCGATTTCGAACATGGGCTCGTCCATTGCGCACTCTCCGGTCTCTTGATGTGCTCATTAACGCAGCATGCCGCGGCTGGTTCCGCGACCCATGGTTATATCGGTCGGGAACTTCCCTCCGCTATGGTCGTTTAACCCGCACCCCGCCTGTTGAGGCTCTTGGAGAGTGAGAGAAGTACCGATGGCCGACATATCCAAGTCATTTCAGCAATTCATCCAGAGCGCCGAATTCCCCTGCGTCGGCGCCAAATCCGCCTTGGCACGCGACGCGCTTTCGGTGCTCGAAGCCGGCCAGATCGACAGCCCGGTCAGCGATGTCGAAATCCACCGGGCACTGCGCGAGTTCAGCGATGATCTCGATCATCAAAGCCCGATCGTACGGTCCTTCGTGGTCATTTTCGATGGCCCCGGCGAGCTTGATGAAGAAGCCTTCGAGAAGGCGCTGTGGAACAGGCTGCAGTCGCTGCACAACCTCGATGTGGTCAGCGGCAATGCATGGAGCGACGCCGTCGATCATGATCCTGAATCGCCGCATTTCTCGCTGAGCATCGGCGGAGAACCATTCTTCGTCATCGGACTGCATCCCCATGCGTCTCGCCCGGCGCGGCGGTTTGAAAAACCGACGCTGGTGTTCAACTCGCATCTGCAGTTCGAAAAACTGCGCGCCGACGGCCGTTTCGACAAGATGAAAGAGATCATCCGCAAGCGCGATGCGGCGCTGGCAGGCTCCATCAACCCGATGCTCAACGACCACGGCGATGCCTCGGAGGCGCGCCAATACAGCGGCCGGGCGGTGGATGCCGAATGGAAATGCCCCTTCGCACACAAGGAAGTTGCCTGAGATGACCCACCGGATTCCACCCCGCAGCGGCACGGCGTTTGAATTGAAAAAGGGACAATTTCTGAGCGTTGTCGACCCGGAAGGCGAGCAGGTTTCCGACCTGGTGGCCTTCAGTGCGGCCGACATGCGCGAGTATCTGTCCTCCGGGCGGTCGATCGATTATGCCGGACGCATCTTCCTGACCACCGGGGATATTCTCTACTCGAACCGGTCGAACCCGATGCTGAGCATTGTGGAGGACGAAGTGGGACGGCATGATTTCAGCCTGACGCCGTGCTCGCGCGACACGTTTCGCATCATCTATGGTGACACCGATCCGCATCACGGTTGCCAGGGCAATCTGGAAAACGCGCTTGCGCGCTACGGCATCGGTCCGGACGCGATCCCGATTGCATTCAATGTGTTCATGCATGTGGCGGTCGACAGCGAAACCGGCGAGATCAAGGTGCTACCGCCCAAGAGCAAGCCGGGGCAGAAAACCGTGTTTCGCGCCGAGATGGATCTGGTCATCGCCATGACCGCTTGCTCCGCCGGACAATCGAACAATTTCCGCTACAAGCCGATTGATTATCGGATCGAGGATGCAGCCTGAGCATGTTCGGTTCTAGAAAATCACGCCCGGCAACCAGGTTGCCAGTTGCGGCAGCAGCCAGACCAGCGAAATGCCGACGATCTGCAGCCCGATGAACGGCACCACACCGGCGTAAATCTGGCCGGTGGTAACTTCGGGCGGCGCTGCACCGCGCAGATAAAACAGTGAGAAACCGAAGGGTGGGGTGAGGAAGCTGGTCTGCAGATTGATCGCCAGCAGCACGCCGAGCCAGATCGGGTCGTGCCCCATCATGATCAGCGGCGGTGCGATCAACGGCAGCACGATCACCGAGATTTCGACGAAATCGAGGAAGAAGCCAAGCACGAAGACAAAAGCCATGCAGAACAACAGGGCGCCTGCTGGACCGCCGGGCATGTTGGCAAGGATATGGGCTACCCGCTCTTCGCCGCCGAGCCCGATGAAGACCAGCGAAAACATGCCGGCGGCAAGAATGGTGGCGAAAATCATCGCCGTCATGGTCAGGGTTGAA
>NZ_JBDWHW010000065.1:0-33701 GCF_039975035.1 Hoeflea sp.
CTGAACCGGCGCAGCCATCCAGGCAAGCCAGTCCGCCGACGGAGCCACACTGGTCACCGCCTCCTCCCGGATCCCCGCCGCACGTTACGGCAAGCCCGAAAGGCCTTCCTCCCACCTGAACCGAAGCGTTCGCGATCCATCCGGGCGGCGGGAGCAAGTGGAGTATGGCATGGGCGCGCGATGTGGGGAAAAGATTGGCGCGATTTTGGAGTAAGCGGTTGGAAATGTTGGGGCGCGGGCCGGATTTCGTGCACGGATCCGGCGGTTTTTGCGGCGTCCGGTCTCTCCCCTTGCCGGGGAGATCGGAAGCGCGCTGTCCGGACCGGACGGGATGACGGGATTGCGTTGGTCTTGCAGTTGAGCGGCGCGCGGCGCGCCTCCTCTTGAGGTGGCAACGGAAAGCTGGTTCAACGGGAGCAGGAAATTTCCGGGGGAATCATGAGCCAGCAGCTTGTCCAGCATTTTTTGAATGATCTCGACCGGCTGAAAAAGCTTTCCGGCTCGCTGAACGAGCAAACCGTGCGTGAGGCGTTCAAGGATTTGCTCAAAGCCTGGGCGCGGCAGAACAATCTGCTGTTTGTTGCGGAACTCGATTACGCCACCGGCCAGAAGACCAAGGTCTATCCCGACGGAACCATCCTGCATGATCTGCGGGTGCCGCTGGGCTACTGGGAAGCCAAGGACACCAAGGACGACCTTGACGATGAAATCGTCAAGAAGTTTGCGCGCGGCTATCCGCAGGACAACATCATCTTTGAGAACACCGAAGAGGCGGTGCTGATCCAGCACCGGCAGGAAGCGTTCCGCTGCAAGATGGCGGACACCGAGAACCTTTTGAAACTGCTCAACCTGTTCTTCGGCTATGAACGGGCGGAAATCGCCGAGTTCCGCAAGGCAGTGGAGCTGTTCAAGGCCGATCTGCCGCATGTGCTGGAAGCGCTGCGGGAGAAAATCAACGATGCCTATGCGGACAATGCCGAATTTCAGACTGAAGCCACGCGGTTCCTCGCCCATGTCAAGGAAACGGTAAACCCGCATCTGGCGGAAGCCGATGTGCGGGAAATGCTGATCCAGCACATCCTGACCGAGGAAATCTTCGCGCATGTGTTCAACGAAGGCGATTTTCACCGCGAAAACAACATTGCCCGCGAGCTCTACCGGCTGGAAGGCGCGTTTTTCACCGGGGCGGTGAAAAAGGAAACGCTGAAAACGCTCGAGCCCTATTACGCGGCGATCCGGGCCAATGCAGCGCAGATCTCGAACCATCAGGAAAAGCAGACCTTTCTCAAGCTGATCTATGAGAATTTCTACAAGGTCTACAATCCCAAGGCCGCTGACCGGCTCGGCGTGGTCTACACGCCCAACGAGATCGTGCGCTTCATGATCGAGGGCGCGGACTGGCTGACGCAAAAGCATTTCGGCAAGGCGCTGATCGATCCCCATGTGGAAATCCTCGATCCGGCCACCGGCACCGGCACCTTCATCTGCGAGCTGATCGAATATTTTCGCGGCCAGCCGGACAAGCTTGCGCACAAATACAAGAACGAGCTGCATGCCAATGAGGTGGCGATCCTGCCCTATTACGTGGCCAATCTGAACATCGAGGCGACCTATGCGGCGGTGACCGGCCAGTTCGCCGAGTTCCCCAATCTGTGCTTTGTCGACACACTCGACAATGTCGCAGCGCTGGGCATCAAATCGGGCCATCAGCACGATCTGTTTGGCGCAATGAGCGATGAAAATATCGCCCGTGTGCAACGGCAGAATTCCAAGAAGATTTCGGTGGTCATCGGCAACCCGCCGTATAATGCCAACCAGCAGAACGAGAACGACAACAACAAGAACCGCGAATATCGCCGCGTCGATGAGCTGATCAAATCAAGCTACATCCGCAGGTCGACCGCGCAAAAGACCAAGGTCTACGACATGTATGCGCGGTTTTATCGCTGGGCCTCGGACCGGCTGCATGATGACGGCGTGTTGGCCTTCATCACCAACCGCTCGTTCATCGACAGCCGCACTTTCGACGGTTTCCGCAACTGCGTCGCGGACGAATTCTCCGACATTTATGTGGTGGATCTGGGCGGCGATGTGCGCGCCAACCCCAAACTCTCTGGCACAAAAAACAATGTCTTCGGCATCCAGACCGGCGTGGCGATCGCCTTCATGGTCAAGCACAAGGGCGCCAAGGACAAAAAGATCCATTATGTCCGCCGCCCGGAAATGGACACGGCACAGGACAAGCTCGACTGGCTTGCCGCCAATCCGGCCAGTCGAGTGAAATTCGAGCGGATCGAGCCGGACAAGAACGCCAACTGGATCAATCTGACAGAAAACAATTGGGATGAGTTGATCCCGGTTGCAAGCAAGGCTGAGAAGGCTGGGAAAAAGGGAGCCAAGGATCGGGCTATTTTCAAGCAGTTTGGGAACGGTGTTAATACAGCACGTGACCACTGGGTGACTGATCATTCACCTGTCGAATTAGGGAGAAAGGTTGAACTGGCATTACGTCTATATTCGCGCTCATTGGAGATCGGCTCCCTTGATAGCCGACTTAAATGGTCACGAAATCTAAAATCAAAATGGACCGCATCGAAATCCGAACAATTCAGCCAAGCACACATGCGAGCGTATAATTATCGACCGTTCCTACGTCTCAAGGCATATCTGTCGCCTTTATTGATCGATGAGTTAGGATTTATGGTTCAGCAAGATGGATCTGATAACTTTCACATTGCCTTCCCGAATGGCGGCAATTTTCGATGCCTTGCTAGCGATTTTCCGGTAGACTTCCATTTTATCGGCGATTCTAGGGTCATCTCCCGCTACCGCTATTCCAAGGACGGCGAGAAGATCGACAACATCACCGACTGGGCGCTCAAGCAGTTCCGGGCGGCATATGGGAAGCCACTTCCTTCTCCCCTTGCGGGAGAAGGTGGATCGGCGCGAAGCGACGAGACGGATGAGGGGGCGGCCGCGCAGGGTCGAGCCACGGGTCTCGACCCGTCCTTCGGACCCCCTCATCCGTCAGCTTCGCTGACACCTTCTCCCACAAGGGGAGAAGGGAGGGCCGGCGGCAAGCCCGGCGCCATCTCCAAGGACGCGATCTTCCATTATGTCTATGGCGTGCTGCATGATCCGGTGTACCGGGAGACATACGCGATCAATCTGAAGCGCGAATTTCCGCGGATTCCGTTCTATCCGGATTTCTGGCAATGGGCGGACTGGGGCGAGAGACTGATGGCGCTGCATATCGGCTACGAGACGGTGGAGCCATGGCCGCTGGAGCGGATTGACGAGCCTGACGAGCGGGCGCGCGAGGCAGGCGTTGCGCCCAAGGCAATGCTCAAATCCGATCATGACAATGGCACAATCAGGCTCGACAGCGAGACGCAACTGACCGGCATTCCGGCTGAAGTCTGGAGCTACCGGCTCGGCAACCGTTCGGGCCTCGACTGGATACTGGACCAGTACAAGGAAAAGACACCGCGCGACCCGACCATCCGTGAGAAATTCAACACCTACCGCTTCGCCGATTACAAGGACACCGTGATCGACCTTCTGGCGCGGGTGACGCGGGTCAGCGTCGAGACGGTGGCGATCACCGAGGCGATGAAGGGAGCGAAGCGATGAAGGGACCGATAGGCTTTGAAAAAGCCATGCACGGTATTTACACAACCGCCAAAGCGGAGCTCGGTTACAATGCGCGCATCTTTTTGCGGATGCTCCATGACCATGGCGGTTTGGGGACGGCCAAGAAATTGATAAATGCGGATACAATTTCCGATGGCTATGCGTTCCTGACGGGCCATGACCGGCTTGATCTTACCGTTGAATATCTGGTGGTGAACAACGAAAAATGGCATCATCTGTTTGAACCAATCGAAATAGAACGGGCTCGCAAAAGGCTCGGGGCCTTGAATGAGACTCCAGGAAGCTAGCCACTGACTTCCGCCCGCCGGAGACCTGCGCCATGAGCCTTGAATTTCTCATTACCACGCTGATCGTGGTGCTTTTGCCCGGCACCGGGGTGATCTATACGCTGGCGACGGGGCTGGGGCGCTGATGGGGGTGCGGCTGGTGCTGAGGCAAGGCCCCCTCAACCGTCAGCTTCGCTGACACCTTCTCCCACGAGGGGAGAAGCAAAGGCCGGCGCGAGGGGCACGGCCCCGGCGGAACCGATGGTTACCACCTCGATGCCGGGCCACGCACGGTGGCTGGGGGCAAGGCGAGATTCGCAACGGGGCACCAATCCTTCTCCCCTCGTGGGAGAAGGTGGATCGACGCGCCAGCGTCGAGACGGATGAGGGGGCACAGTGAGGAAACCTTTTTGGCGCTGACCCGTTGCCTGCCAGAGACGGCGCGCCTATGTTGCGTTGCATGACGGGGCATAAAAGCTCCGCGACACTTCACAAATGAGGAGAGACACATGGCCCTCGAACTGCCAGCCCTGCCCTATGATTACGATGCGCTTGCGCCCTATATGTCGCGCGAGACGCTGGAATTTCACCATGACAAGCACCATCAGGCCTATGTCACCAAGGGCAATGAGCTGCTGGAAGGCAGCCCGCTTGCCGGCAAGTCGCTCGAAGAGATCTGCAAGGCAGCCTTTGACGAGAAGAACGCCGGCCTGATCAACAATGTCGGCCAGCACTACAACCACCTGCATTTCTGGCAGTGGATGAAGAAGGGCGGCGGCGGCTCCAAGATGCCGGGTTCGCTGGAAAAGGCGATCGCTTCGGATCTCGGCGGTTTTGACAAGTTCAAGGCCGATTTCGTCGCCGCCGGCGTCGGCCAGTTCGGCTCCGGCTGGGCCTGGCTGGCGGTGAAGAACGGCAAGCTTGAAATCATGAAGACACCGAACGGCGAAAACCCGCTGATGCACGGCGCATCGCCGGTGCTGGGCTGCGATGTGTGGGAACACAGCTACTACATCGACTACCGCAACGCGCGGCCGAAATATCTCGAGGCGTTCATCGACAATCTGATCAACTGGGATCATGTCGCTGAAATGTACGAAGCCGCCGTCTGAGCCGGCTTGGCCTGTACCAGCATCAACAAGCCCGGAGCGATGCCAACGCTCCGGGCTTTTTTGTGGCCGCGGGACGGATTTTGCCGTTACACAGTGTTCAACAAAAAGTGACTTGCCTGTCAAAGGGTGCTTGCACCCATGATGTCAGGCCTGCATTCTGCCGATTAACGATCACCAGGAGAGACCTCATGAAATTTCGCACCTTGTTCGCCGCAGCCCTCATCGGAGCCGCAGGTCTTGCGCCCGCACTCGCCGCTGACGAACCGCAAGTGGTTCGCCAGGAAATGATGAAGAAAGTCGGCGGCGCAACCGGCGCCATGGCCAAGATGGTCAAGGGCGAGGCCGATTACGACGCCGCCGCCGTGTTGGCGGCGCTGAGCACGATCAGCGAAGTGGCAGGGACAATCGGCGCGTATTTCCCCGAAGGGTCGGACACCGGATTTGAAACCGAAGCCGCACCGGCGATCTGGACCGACATGGACGGCTTCAAGGCCAAGATGGCCGCCTTCAAGGCCGATGCCGATGCCGGCGTTGCCGCTGCTCCCGCCGATCTCGACGGGCTGAAGGCGGTATTCGGACCGCTGACCAAGAATTGCGGCGCCTGCCATGAGACCTACCGTCTGAAGAAGAGCTGATGCGCTTGCCGGGCCTTGCTGTATCGATCGGGCGCCAGCCGTGAACCGGCTGGTGCTCTCACTTGGCCTGGCCGCCCTGGCCGGTGCGGCGGTGGCGTTCGTCGTCACCGCACCGCGCCCCGTGGGGTCCGAACGGCTGGAAGCAATCGCCGCGCTTGAAGGCAATGCCGAGGCCGGGGAGACGCTGTTCTGGGCCGGCGGCTGTGTCTCCTGCCATGCGGCCCCCGGCTCGACCGGCGAGGCGCAGCTGGTGCTGTCGGGCGGGGTGCGGCTGAAAAGCGATTTCGGCACCTTCATCGGCCCCAATATCTCGCCCGATCCGGACGCGGGCATCGGCGCCTGGTCGATCTCCGACTTCGCCAATGCGATGCTGGCCGGGGTTTCGCCCGATGGCGGGCATTATTATCCGGCGTTTCCCTATGGTTCATACACGCGGATGAGCGATGGCGACATCGCCGACCTGTTCGCGTTTCTCAAAACCCTGCCTGCCAGCGACATCGCCTCGCTGCCGCACGAGGTCGGGTTTCCGTTCAACATCCGCCGGTCGCTGGGTGGGTGGAAATTTTTGTTCTTCACCGATCAGCCGCGCGTGGCGCCGGCCGCCAACGATGCGCAGATCGCGCGCGGGCAATATCTGGTCGAGGGACCGGGCCATTGCGGCGAATGCCACACGCCGCGCAACCCGATCGGCGGCTTTGTCAGCGACGCCTGGCTGTCGGGCGCGCAAAACCCCGAGGGCGAAGGGGTGATCCCCAATCTCACGCCGGGCGGCAAGTCGATCGGTGGATGGAGCGCCTCCGACATCGCCTATTATCTGGAAAGCGGCTTCACCCCGGATTTCGACAGCGTCGGCGGATCGATGGTGGAGGTGCAGAAGAACATGACGCATCTGACAGGCGCCGACCGGGATGCGATCGCCGCCTATCTCAAGGCGCTGCCCGAACGGCCCAATGGCTGGGAGTGAACCGGGGCTGGGAATGAACGAGGCTTGCGGGCTTTCACTGACTTTCAACTGAACGCACTGCTGCGCGGTCAGTTGGTCAGGCGGGTCACCTGCGCGGCGGCTTCCTTGCCAATATCGGTAAAGGCCTTGAGCAACTCGTCAGCACTTTGGGCGTCGTAATAGCGGTCGTCGCCCGATGCGCAAGCCTTGAGCAGGGCCTGCCCCCGCTCTGGCGCCTGAAAAGCCACCGAAAAGATGGTCACTTTGTTGTCCTTGGCTGTTTGGCAATGTTGCTTGGTGGTCTTGTCGGCGTAGTCATCCTTCCATTCACTTCCGGTGTCGTGCTCGCCATCGGTCATGAACACGATGAATTTCAGCGGGTTTTTTGACTGGTTCTTGGAAAAATGCTCGTTGATTTCCCCCGAACCGGTGACCGTATCAACAGCCCATTCCATCGCGTCGACAGAGTATGTGCCGTTTTCCGCGACCAGAGCGTTGGCGAAGTCCTTGACCCCGGATTTGTTCCAGGTCGGATTGAACTTGTCACTGGCGACGGTCTCGAAGTTGTAGGCCACAGCACCAATCCGGGCATATTCGTTGGTGGTGTCGGACTCGGAGATGTGATCGACGAGATTGCCGACAGCTTCCTTGAGAACGGTCATCTTGGGAGTTCCGGTCAGGATCTCCCTGGTGCCGCACTGGTAAGTCCAGCGGCCCCATCCGCAATAGGCCGGGACGGTTTCCTTTACCGAGCCCCAACTCATCGATCCCGAGCGGTCCAGCACCAGCATCATCGAAAGCGGATTGGATGCATCCAGCGCCGATTCCGACGTGCCGCTGATGGCGACCTTGAGTTCGTTGCGGCCCGACAGCCGCGCAAACTTTGTTGCTTCCTGGGTGCCGACGGCGTCGACCTTGACCTGCCAAACGGTTTTCTTGCCGCTGCCGCTCGAGACGATCGTCACGGTGGGCACTGCGGAGAATTCGGTGAAGGCCTTGGAATCCTCGCTGACAAGCCCCTGGAAAAATTTCGCGGCATAGGCCTTGGCATCGGCCTCGTCGAGAGTTCCCGCCGCCAGCTGGCTCGCGGTTGCCAGCGCCGACGCGTCCGTAGCATTCTGCAGATGGGTTTTCATCGACAGCGCATTGGTGGTATCCAGCGCCAGGCTTCCGGCAACAAACACCACCGGCACCAGGATGGCCGCCATCATGGCGAAATTGCCATCCGTCTTGCGGATCAGTTCTAACATTCTAGCCATCATGGCTGTCTTGGTCATGACGAGACTCCGTTCGCCTGGAAAGACTTATGCAAACAGAATACGCGCAGGCCCGTGACTATTGGCTTAAGCGAACTGGTAAAATGTTAGTAAATTCTAATCTGAAACAGATTTACGGTTGAACCCCGGCACCAGGGCTCAACTCACACCTATCGGGCACGATTGCGATCCAAAACAGAACAGCGGCGGGCCTCCAGAGCACCGTTTGATCAGGTCTTGCCGACGATCTTGAGCGCAAAGGCATATTCATAGGCAATTTCCTCGAGCCGCTGAAACCGGCCCGAAGCGCCGGCATGACCCGCTGCCATGTTGATCTTGAACAGGACCGGGGCGTTGCCGGTGGACACTTCGCGCAGTCGCGCCACCCATTTGGCCGGCTCCCAATAGGTCACGCGCGGATCGGTCAGGCCGGCCACCGCCAGGATTGGCGGATAGGCCTGAGCTGCGACATTGTCGTAAGGCGAATAGCCGGCGATGGTCCGGTAATCATCAAGCGAGGCGACCGGATTTCCCCATTCGGGCCATTCCGGCGGCGTCAACGGCAAGGTGTCGTCGAGCATGGTGTTGAGCACGTCGACGAAGGGAACCGCAGCAATGATGCCGCCAAAGGCATCGGGCGCCATATTGGCCACAGCCCCCATCAGCATGCCGCCGGCGGAGCCGCCTTGCGCAACGATGCGATCGTGCGAGGTGAAGTTTTCGTTGTCGAGATACCGGGCGGCGGCAATGAAATCGGTGAACGTGTTGGTCTTGTTGCCACGCTTGCCGGCCTCATACCAGCCAAAGCCTTTTTCCTTGCCGCCGCGAATATGAGCGATGGCATAGACAAAGCCGCGATCGACCAGCGACAGGCAATTGGTGTTGAACCCGGCCGGGATCGCTATCCCGTAGGAGCCATAACCATAGAGCAGGCAGGGGGCTGTTCCATCAAGGCGCGTGTCACGCCGGTAGAGCAGCGTCACCGGCACCAGTTCGCCATCTTCCGCGGGCGCCATGACGCGGCGGGTGACATAGTCGCCCGGAGTGTGACCGGAGGGCACCTCGTCGCGCTTGAGCAGCGTGCGCTGGCGCGTGGTCATGTTGTAATCATAGAGTTCGGACGGCGTCGTCATCGAGGAATAGCTGAAGCGGACGATATCGGTGTCGTATTCCATCGATCCGTGGAAGCCGAGCGCATAGGCTTCCTCGTCAAAGGCGATGGCGTGCTCTTCGCCGGTTGTCCGGTCACGCACAACGATGCGCGGCAGTCCGTTTTCGCGCTCCATCCAGACCAGATGATTGCGGTAGGCGCTGACCGAGAGGATCAGCCGGCCTTGCTTGTGCGGCACCACCTCGCTCCAGTTTTCAAGTCCCGGCGCGGTGACCGGGGCCTGCATGATCTTGAAATCCTTGGCGCCATCGGCGTTGGTCAGGATGAAAAACACATCGCCGCCTTCGCTCAGCGCATATTCGACGCCGGTCTGGCGTCTGGCCACAAGTTGCGGTTTGGCGGCGGGATCGGTTGCAGGCATCACCCAGCATTCCGATGTCTCGTGATCGTTGATGCCGATCATGATGTAATCATTGAGGCTCGAGCCGGAGACGCCCATGAAGAAGCCGGAATCGGTTTCCTCGTGGATCAGCACGTCGTCGGTCTGCGCGGTTCCCAGACGATGATAGAAGATCTTGCTGGGGCGGTGGTTGTCATCGACAGCGGTGTAGAAGAACCCGGTGCAATCGGCGGCCCATGCGCCGCCCCCGCCGGTGTTCTCGATCAACTCCGCGCTGTCTTCGCCGGTCGAAAGGTCGCGCACCTTCAAGCTGAAGAATTCCGAGCCCTTGTCGTCATAGCCCCAGATCATTGCCGCGTGATCGGGCGAGTGAGCGGTGCCGGAGAGCCGGAAATAGGCCTTGCCTTCGGCCTCGAGATCGCCGTCGAGCATGATCTGCTCATCGCCACCCGTGCGCGGAACGCGGAAATATTTCGGCTGTTCGCCGCCGGTGACAAAGCGCACGCCGTAAAGCCAGGGACCATCGGGCGCGGGCACCGAGCTGTCGTCTTCCTTGATGCGGCCGCGCATTTCGGCGAACAGGGTTTTCTGCAGCTCTGCAGTGTCAGCCATGGCGGCCTGCTGGTAGGCGTTTTCGGCCTCCAGATGGGTGCGGATCGCCGGATCGAGAATCGAGGGATCCTTGAACATCGCCTGCCAGTTGCCATCGCGCATCCAGGCATAGTCATCGGTGCGGGTGACACCATGGCGGGTATCACTGAGAGGGCGTTTTTCAGCGACGGGGGCAGCAGGCAGATTTGCAAATACGGACAAGAACAACTCCATGATCGGACAGGCGGCTGGCAAAGAGCCGGCACCCCGACATAGAGCTCACGGAGTGAGCGATCAAGGTGACGGCGGGTTAAATCCACCCTGTCAGCATTTGCCCGGCGATGTCATTGCTGCATGAAGAGCGCTGACGAGGTCAGGCCAGATCACCCGCCGGGCGAATGCGGCCGACTTCGATGCCGTTCCAGTTCTTCAGCGTCTTGCGCGACCAATCGCCAAGCCGGGACGAGAGTTGCTCGTCATCGGAAAACAGCCTGGCCAGCACCGCGCCGATCATGGCTTCGGCGCCACGGGTGGAGCCGTCCTCGCATTTGAGCGCGATGCCGTAGCCCTTTTCGGGGATGGCGGCGCAGAAGACGCCCTCGGCGCCGGTCTTGGCGAAGATCTTGCCGGGCGCGATGCTCATCAGTTCGGTGCAGGCGCGGCGGGTGCCGGCGACATACCAGGGCTCGGCCATGCAGGCTGACATCAATCGTTGCGCGGCCCTGGCGCGCTCGGGTCCGAGGCCTGTGCCGGACGCCATGCGGGCAAAGCCGTGGGCGATGGTGTTGAGAGGGGCGGCATAGGTCGGGATCGAGCAGCCGTCGGTGCCGCAATTGTCATGACCGAGCGCGGTGCCGGTGAGATCTGCCATGACGTCGCGCACCGATGACTGGACGAAATGATCGTAGCCGACATAGCCGTGATGATCGACGCCGGCATGGCATGACAGGCAGAGGAAGCCTGAATGTTTGCCGGAGCAATTGTTGCCGAGCTGGTTGGGCTTGTCGCCGGCGCGAGCCTGCTCGATCAGCACTTTCTGCTCGGAACTCCAATGGCAGCCGCATTCAAAATCGGCTTCCGACAGACCGGCGCGGGCAACGATATCGCCGGCCATCCGCATGTGTTCGGGTTCGCCGGAATGGGATGAGCAGGCAAGCGCCAGCTCCTTGTCGCCAAAATGATAGCGGTCGGCAGCGCCGGTTTCGACCAGCGGCAGCGCCTGCATGGATTTGACCGCCGAGCGCGGAAACACCGGGGTTTCGACGTCGCCCAGGCTCAGCACCACCGCGCCGTCGCCATCCATCACCACGGCCATGCCGCGATGTCGGCTTTCAACCATCTGGCCACGGGTGACTTCGACGAGAACGGGATTGGACATGGGGGCTTCCTGGCAATGACGAGAGCGGGTGAAGGCCGGATCGGGTCCGGTTCGTTGGTCCAACTGATCGCAGAAGCAGCCATTTTGGGCAAGAGCTGTGCATGAAACAGCGTCGAAACCTCACAGTGTCGTTCAACCCATGCCGGTTGCAGTGTTTTCCGGATGATGTGCCGGGATCGCATCCGCAGTTTGGCAAGCAACTGAAAATTCGCGGTTATCGCCCCCCGGCGAGTGGGCGGAAGCAATCGCCGGGGCGATGAAATGGCTGCGGCGCGGGATTGCGAAACAGGGATTTCAGGCTTGCGGTTTATCCCCACGCTTGTGCGCCCAGCTAGACTTGTCTCCAGCCCCACCAGGAAAAATCGGAGACTATCATGGCTCAGCTTTCAATCTTCACATCGCTGTTTTCATGGCTGCCACGCTGGATGGCGGCTTCAGCCGACACAGCCGCTACTGCCGCCTCGCCCACTCCCGCAGCGGCTGCCTCGCCACTCTCCCAGAAACCTGTCCAACCCGAAACGAGGATCGCCTGGGGCGCCAGAGTTTCAGGCGAGTTCAAGCGCAAGACCATCGCCATCTCCCGCCGGCTTAACATGGACCCCAGCCATCTGATGGCGATCATGGCCTTCGAGACCGGACGCAGTTTCGACCCGGCTGTCAGCAATCGCGCTGGCTCCGGCGCCACCGGCCTGATCCAGTTCATGCCCGCCACCGCCAGAGGGCTGGGGACCACAACCGGCAGGCTGGCGGCGATGGATGCTGTCGACCAGCTCGATTATGTCGAGAAATACCTCGCGCCCCATGCCGGCAGGATGACCGATCTTGCAAGCGCCTATATGGCGGTGCTGTTTCCCCGCGCGGTCGACAAGCAGCCGGGTTACGTGCTGTTCCGCAAAGGCTCAAAGGCCTACAAGCTCAATCGCGGACTCGATACCGATGGCAACGGTTCTGTGACCAAGGCCGAAGCCGCGGCCAAGGTGCAGGCTGTGCTCACCGAGGGGCTGCGCCCGGGACTGATCGGTTGACGGCGCAGCTGTTGCTGTTTGCTCGGGACAGCTCTGCGCCGGATCCAGCATCCGGCCGATCAGCGGCTGATTTTGCGGGTCTCCGGTGCCGCAAGAGAGACCAATCAGGCCCGGAAGATCTGCTCTCCGGTTCTCGCGGCCACCCCAAATTGGTCTGCCCAAAAGTCGAGAATGGACCTTTCGACTGGACCACTCCGGTCATCTGATGAGGTCTTCAAACCGTTGATCCGGGGAGCCGATGCTCGTTCCCCCCGACCGGGCGGTTTGGCTGCAGGATCGATAACAAGGGCAAAAGCCGGAACGGCGCGCTGCGCCACGAGAGGACGAAACTATGAAACTACTGGTAGGAAAACTGTTGGCGACCGCGACGGTGATCATCGCGGTATCGGCAGGTGTCGCCAACGCAGAGACCTTGCGCCTGCTCACCTGGGGCAGCTATGCGCCCGAGGAAGTGATCAAGCTTTTCGAAGCCGAGTATCCCGAAATCACCGTCGAGGCGACATTTTCGAACAATGAGGAAATGGTAGCCAAACTGCGCGCCACCGGCGGCGCCGGCTTTGACCTCGCGCAACCCGGCTTCAACCGCGTCGCCGCAGCCCAGCAGGAATATGACATCTACAAGCCGATCGATCTTGCCAGGATCGACACCGATGCACTGCGTCCGGATTTCCTGGAACAGGTCAAGCGGGTCGCCGCAGTCGATGGCGTGGTTTATTCCATCCCGCACATGTGGGGCACCTCCGGCCTGGTCGTCGACAAGTCAAAGGCACCCGAAATCAAGGACTGGCTGGATATCTGCGACCCGCAATATGAAGGCAGGACGTCGATGCGGCTGAAGCGGTCGATCCTTGTCGGGTCCGCATTTGCGCTTGGTTACAACCCTTATGAGGCTTACGCCGACCTCGACGCCTACGGCAAGATCCTTGACGAGGTTTCCGAAAAGCTGATCGCCTGCAAGAGCGTCATCAAGACTTATTGGACCGGCGGCGACGATCTGGCCAACCTGATGATGTCGGGTGAAGTCGTGGCATCCGATACGTGGGACTCGACCGCCTTCAAGCTCAACCAGCAGAATCCGGATCTCGTCTATGTGCCGCCAAAATCCGGCACGCTCGGCTGGATCGACACCTTCACCCTGCCCAAGAAGGGCGAGGCTGATGATGCAGCCTACAAGTGGATCAACTTCGTGCTCCGCCCGGACATCATTCCGCTGATTTCCGCCAGCACCGGCTCGATCGTTGCAACCACCAACGGGATTGATCTGCTGCCCGGCGACATGAAGTCAATTGTCGCCGGCGCCTTCACCGAGGCAGACCTGGCCAATATCAAGTTTGCCGCACGGATCCTGCCCGGCGTCGAAGATCTCGAGGGCAAGGTGCTCGAACGGATCAAGGCCGCCAACTAAACGCTACAGGCAGCGCCGGGAGAACACTCCTCCCCGGCGCTGCCGATCTCTGCTTCGAAGTCGTCGACCGGCGCCGGTCGGGTGGTCCGGTGGCAAAGGCTGACCGGGCGTGCCGCTCCCTCTCCCGCCGGCGCGCATGAGGATCGCATACGCGGCGTTCCATTTCGCGATTGCACCGCGCCGGTGGATCGCTAAGCTTGCGGCAGGCCCACCGGAATCTCCTTATCAATCCATGTTGCGCACAATCCTGATTACCCTTCTGGGGCCGATGCTCTGGGGCACCACCTATGCGGTGTTCACCGAAACACTGCCGCTCAGCCATCCGCTGCTCACCGGCGCGATGCGGGCGCTGCCGGCCGGGCTGATTCTTTTGATGCTGAACCCGCGGATACCGCCGGTGGCGGCATTGAAACGCCACGCGGTGATCGGATTGAGCAATATCGCGGTGTTCTTCGCACTGCTGTTTGTCGCTGCCGCCCGGATGCCCGGCGGGCTGGCGGCGACGCTCGGCGCGGTCCAGCCGCTGGTGGTGATCCTGGTCTCGGCCTGGCTGATCGGCCGCGCGCCGCATCCGGTGCAGTTGCTGGCGGGCATCGCCGGCATTGTCGGCGTGGGACTGCTGGTGCTGTCGCCCGAGGCCCGGCCCGACCCGATCGGGGTGGCGGCGGCCATCGGCGGAGCATTGTCGATGGCGGCAGGCACGGTGCTGATCGATCGCTGGGGGCGGATGGGATCGCCGCTCGAGACCACAACCTGGCAACTGATCTTCGGCGGGGCGATGCTGATGCCGGTGGCGCTGGTCGTCGAGGGGCTGCCGCCGGCGCCGAGGCTTACGGAAATCATCGGCTATGGCTGGCTGATGCTGCTGGGCACCGCGTTTGCCTATTTCGTCTGGACCCGCGGCATCGGCCGGCTGGGGCCGAGCGCGGTCTATCTGGCGCTGGCCAGCCCGGTGGTGGCGACAGCCATCGGGGCGATCGCGCTGGGCGAATGGTTCAACCCGCTGCAGTGGGCCGGCATGGCACTGGTGATCGGCGCAACAGCGGTGGGCGTATCGATCCGGCGGCAGGCATAACAGCCGAATTCAGGCCTATGCGGGCTAAGCTCGGGGCGCTCCGACTTCGCCAAGAATGGTCTTTGCAAGGTTTTGCACCTCGCGAACCAGCAAGTCGAGATCATCGTTTCGTGTCCGGTGATTGTTGATCGCGGCACGCAGGCAATGCTGGCCGTGAACAGTCGTATCCGAGACCACTGCAATTCCATTCTCCTGCAGGCGGAGCATGATTTCGATGTTCAGTGATTTCAGCTCCGCTTCGTCCAGACCGCCGGGATCATAGCGAAAGCAGACAATGTTGATGTTGGTCGGGAACATCAGATGCAGACCGTCTGCGGCCTCGACCAGGCGCGACAGACAGGCGCCCTTGGCAATATCCTGATCTATCAGCCGTCCAAATTTTTCAACACCGTGCTCGCGAAGCGACATCCAGACCTTGAGCGCGCGAAACCCGCGCGACGTCTGAATGCCGAAATCATGAAGCCATTGCGCCGCAGCCAAGCCGCGTTTTGCAGTTTTCAGATATTCAGGTGTCAGCGAAAACGTGGACAAATGTGCCTGTTTCGAGCGAATGAGCGCACACCCGACCTCGAACGGCGCATGCAACCATTTGTGCGGATCAAGGGCGATTGAATCGGCGCGGTCGATCCCCTCGACCCGCCAGCGATTTTGAGGCGCAATGGCGACAAGCGCGCCGATACAACCATCGACATGAAACCAGACATCCTGCTCATGGCAGAAATCGGCGATTGCCGCCAGATTGTCTATAGCGCCGGTATTGACTGTCCCGGCGGTAGCGATCACGCAGGCAGGGACGATGCCGTTCGCCCGGTCCTTGGCCACGGCAGCTTTCAATTCATTCAGGTCCATCGTCAGATCGTCGCCGCTTGCAATCCGGGACAAGGCGCGGTTTCCCAACCCGAGCGTTTCCATCGCCTGCTGGTGGCAGCTGTGCATCTGGTCAGAGCCATAAAACCGCAAAGCCGCCGGCATTGCCATCAGACCTTCTTCACGAATGTCGACACCGGCCTTGGCATTCCTGGCAATTGTCAGTCCGATCAGGTTGGCGACCGAGCCGCCACTTACCAGCGTGCCGCTCGAGCCTTCAGGCAAGCCAGTCATTTCACGAAGCCATTGGACAACCTGCCGGTCCATCAACGCCGCCGCGTGATTGCCACCACCAAGGTTGGAGCCCTGGACAGCGGCAATAAAATCAGCCATGGCGCCGGTGAAATTGCTGGTTCCCATATACCAGGCCCAGAAGCGTGGATGGGTGTTGCCCATCGGATAGGCCATCACCGTGTCTTCGACATCGCGCAGGATGTCTTCCAGAGGCGTGGCGGTCTGTGGCGCAGAGGTAAGGAAGCGATCCCTGATATCGGCGGGCATGTCGCGCCAGACCGGGCGGTTTCTCACATTGGAAGTATGATCGACCGCGCGATCAACCAGGGCATGGGCCAATTTTTGGGTTTGCGCCCAGTCTTCGGGATCGAGTGTCTCGTAATCCATGTGCCCTCCCTGCAAGGGCACCGCGCCTCAGGTCGTGCGCGTCAAAGTCACCCTTTTTGGACAGTCGCGTCACGCCTCTTGCACAATCCCGACCGACATTTTCGAAAGATGCCAGGGGACCAAGGAGGATAGTTGGAAATTTCCGAAGATGTCAAACCGACGGGCCGGTCCGGCATCATTGTGAAGAGCAGAAAGCATCCGGTTGCGGGCTATAGAATACGCGGCAATGCCAGCGCGGCAAGGCGCCTTGCCTGCAGATCTGCGATGAAACTCACCGCCCGGCGATGATCCCGGAAGTGGAAAAGCCGCCATCGACGGTGAGCACATGGCCGTTGATGTAGCTGGCGGCGGGGGAGAGCAGGAACAGGATGGCGTTAGCCACTTCTTGCGTGCGGCCATAGCGGCCGAGCGGGGTTCTCGAAGTCCAGAGCCTGCGCTGCTCCATCGAGTGGACTTTCGAGGTCCGCGGCGTGTCGACGGCGCCGGGCGCCACCACATTGACGCGTACACCGCTGGCGCCCCATTCATTGGCCAGCACCTGGCTCATCATGATGACGCCGGCCTTGGACGCGCCATAGGCGACGCGGCCGGCATTGGCGCTCTGGCCCGAGACCGAGGCCAGATTGACGATCGACAGCGCATCGCCCATCTGCTCGAGTGCCGCGCGGCAGACGATGAAGCTGCCGGTGAGATTGACGTCGAGAACCTCGCGAAAGATCTCGGCGCTGGTTTTCTCCGCCGGGATATCGCGGTCAATGTCGGCGCAATTGACCAGACCGGTGACCGGACCGAAAGCATCAACCGCCTGTGAGAGGCACTCGGCCACCTCCTCCTCGTCGGTGACATCGCACACCAATGCCAGCACATCCTCGCCCGCAAGCCGGTCCTCGGTGCGGGCGATTGCTTCGGTGTCGGCATCGAGAATGCTGACCGCGACACCCTCGTCGATCAGCGCCAGCACGGTTGCCTCGCCAATGCCCGACGCGCCGCCGGTGACCACAACGTGGCCGGCGACGCCGTGGCAGGCGAGGCTTGTGCTCACCGGATGCGCTCGAGGATGGAGACGTAGTTGGCCACCGCGGCGCCGCCCATGTTGAAGATGCCGCCCAGTGTCGCGTCCTTGACCTGGATGCCGCCGGCCTCTCCGGTCAGTTGCATCGAGGTGAGTGCATGCATCGACACCCCGGTGGCGCCGATCGGGTGACCCTTGGCTTTCAGTCCGCCCGACGGGTTGACCGGCAGACGGCCATCCTTCCCGGTCTCGCCACTCATGGCGAAATCGCCGCCCTGCCCGGGCTTGGCCAAGCCCATCGCCTCGTACTCGATCAGTTCGGCAATGGTGAAGCAGTCATGGGTTTCGACAAAGGAAAGATCATCAAGCGATGTTCCGGAGTTGGCGAACGCCCGCTTCCAGCCTTCGGCGCAGCCCTCGAAAGCCAGAATGTCGCGTTTCGACATCGGCAGGAAGTCCTGCACATGTTCGGCGGCGCGGAACAGGATGGCGCGCGGCGCCTGCATCGCGGTCGACACATCGGAGAGCACGATGGCGGCGGCGCCATCGGAGACCAGCGAGCAATCGGTGCGCTTGAGCGGACCGGCAACATAGGGGTTTTTCTCGCTCTCGGTGCGGCAGAACTCGAAGCCCAGATCCTTGCGCATCTGCGCCCAGGGATTGTCGACGCCGTTCTTGTGGTTCTTGGCGGCAATGGCGGCAAGACCATCGGACTGGTCGCCATATTTCTGGAAATAGCCGTCGGCGATCTTGCCGAAGACGCCGGCAAAGCCAGCGGGTGTCTCGCCGTCTTCGGGCAGGTAGGAGGCCTTGAGCAGATTGGCGCCGATCTCAGGCCCCGGCGTCGTGGTCATCTGTTCGACGCCGACCACCAGCACCCGGCGCGCCGCCCCGGCGCGGATCGCCTTGATGCCCTGATGCACGGCAGCCGAACCGGTGGCGCAGGCGTTTTCCACCCGCGTGGCGGGCTTGAAGCGAAACGCGTCATCGGCCTGCAACACCAGACTGGCGGTGAAATCCTGCGCGGAAAACCCGGCGTTGAAATGGCCGAGATAGATCTCGTCGATATCGCCGGCTTCGAGCCCGGCATGCTCGATCGCTTCGCGGGCCACTTTCGTGACCAGGGTTTCCACGGTTTCGTCGGCGTGTTTGCCAAAGGGCGTGTGAGCCCAACCAATGATGCAGGCAGTCATAAATAGCTTCTCCGGGAATCTTGTCTTTGATGGCGCGCATTTTGGACGCGGCGACAGCTTTGTAAAGGGGAGAACGGATTCATCGAACATCGACAGGCCAATCCGGGCCAACGGAAGCCCGGTTATTGGTGACGTCCGAACAGGGTTTGGGGTTCAGGCCGGCCTATGGGCCTGATCAAAGTCTGTGGCCTGCTGTGCCGAGGGACGCGACTGACCAATGCCTTTTCAAAGAAAGTTGATAACCAACTGCACCTGCTGTCACTGTATTTCGTGCACTACAATTTCTGCCTAACGCACAAGAGCCTTGGTATGTCGCCCGCCATGGGTGCTGGTGTTTCCGAAACTTTGCGTGATATGGGTTAGGTTGTAGGTTTGATTGATGCTCGCGCACCCAAGCGGGGACCACGAGGGTCATACAAGAAAAAGGCCGTATGATTGCCCATTGGTTTTTATCCGCGCGCGGGCCAGATTCTCATTTGTGACTTTCGAGGGTTCAAAGAACCGGAGATGGTCAAGGCGCGGCCTGTGATAATAATCTCTCCAAAGCTCCCTTATCGAAGCGAAATTGTGTCTGTCGTGCCAATTAGCACAACAAGTCCAAAGCACGATTTACCGTTCGTGGTCAGGCTATCAAAAAACTACCACCCATTGGAGCAAGACGATCTCCCCTGTTGGGCAAAATGCGATATGTTGATGAACATATCTAGATCGCGATTGGAGGGGTTCAAAATCGGTCGCCGTAAATGGGATTGTCCGCAAGCCAGCGGAGAGGATTTGGAAGCTGTAAAATGCGGCGTGATACATGGTTTGAGCATGGGCCACTTGTTGGAGCCATCCAAATGAACTATATTGTAATCGTACCCCGGTCATCGGGCTTTAAGACCTAGACTACTAGGCAGGCTGTTCAATGGGTGATGACAAGCCCCGAGCAGCCTAGATATTGTCTATGTCCAGAAGCCCCGCCTTGTGCGGGGTTTTTGTTATCTGATCCGATCTACATCACCATCCTGCCAAATCCTGTCAGCAATGAGCCGATTATCCGGGATTGCCCGCTGCGTCATCGCGTCAGGTGGCGCGCGCGCACCAGAGTCTCACCAAGATTTGATGGGCACGAGCAGATTGGGACTGGTTTTGGTCACAGTTAGCTGTAAATACCCGGTCATGCCGATCCGCCGTATTCTTTTCCTGTGTCTGCTGACCATCACCCTCGGGTTGACGGGACCGTTTTCGCGCGGACTGTCGTCGCAGGCGGCGGTTTTTCCGCAGCCGGTGGACATTGTCCAGGCCAGTTCGATGGCAAATACGAAATCCGGTGCGGCTCCGTCGCGACGTTGCCAGCGCGGCGCCATCGCCTGGTCCAGTTGCAGCGTCGATACCGGTTACACTCCCCTGATTGCCAGCCTGGTGCTTGTCGACACGGCCAGGAGGCTCGACACCGAGCATGGCGGCGGGGCGGATACTTTGCGCTCGAGCCGGATATTCAGGCCACCGCGATCCATCTGATGTGACGACAAGGAGCTGCCGTGATGGCTGTTCCGTTCTTTTCAGCATCAAAGGACCGACCCCCATGATTACCCGACGCCTTTTTCTGGGCGCAGCCCCGCTGGTTGTGCTCTCGGGCTGCACTTCGATCGGCAGCCGCGACCAACAAGCCATCCCCGAACCAGCCCTCACGCCCAAGCCCGGCATAATGCCGGCCGCCTATGGCCCCGTCCTGGACGAACCCTACCCGATCGAAGCGGTGCCGCGCGGCGTGGTGCCCGAACGTTATTGGCGGCAACGCGTGCCCAATCCTTTTCCGGAGGAATCCGCCGGCACCATTATCGTTGACCCGAATGCGTTCTACCTGCATCTGGTCGAAAACCGCGACACTGCCATGCGCTACGGCATTGGCGTGGGCAGGCAGGGATTTTCCTGGTCCGGCGACGCCGTGGTTCAGTACAAGCGCAAATGGCCGCGCTGGAAAGCGCCCGACGAAATGGTGGCGCGCAACCCGGAACTGACTCCCTATTCGGTCGCCAATGGCGGCATGGACCCGGGCCCGCTCAACCCGCTGGGCGCACGGGCGCTGTACCTGTTCCAGAATGGCGAGGATACGCTCTACCGCATTCATGGCAACCCGGAAGCCAACTCGATCGGGAAAGCTGTGTCGTCGGGATGTATCCGACTGCTCAACCAGGATATTATCGATCTGTACGAGCGGGCCCGCAGCGGCGTCAAGGTGATCGTCAAGGGATCGAGAATGCCGGCTGCCCTGAGTTGAGACCGGCAGTCCCCAGCACTTCGGGCTGGTTTGTCCGGGACGAGAAAATCCATAGACCCAACTGCCGCGCGTTCACCCGGACGCGCGGCATTTTCAACCGTAGGGTTCACCCCGCGAAGTCTCCCAGCAAGCTTGAGCGGTTGGCTTGAACCGGCGTCGAGGCAGACCAGGCTTTGGCGGCTGAGTTCGCCATCACATCCAGGATGACCGGCAATTCCCTAAATGACGGCCCGAGTCCCTGCCCCGCCGCAGGGATTTTTTTATTGATTGATCAGTCAATAAAATTTAGGTTGGTTTGACCCGTCCGCGGCCGGATGGCGGAGTTACACACCGGAGACAGCAACAATGCCCAAAATCGGCATGGAACCGATCCGCCGCAAGGCACTGACCGATGCCGCAATCGAGGCAATCGGCGCGCGCGGCTCGATGGATGTGACCATGTCGGATATTGCCGGACGTGCCGGGGTTTCACCGGCGCTGGCACATCATTATTTCGGCTCCAAGGATCATCTGATCACCGAATCCGTGCGCGCACTGTTGCGTGATCTCAGGACCGATGCGGAACTGGCTCTGAAGGCCGCCAGGAGCCACCGGGCCCGGGTGTCGGCTGTCATCGCGGTGAGTTTTTCCGACAAGCAGTTCTCCCGCGAGGTCGTCGCCGCCTGGTTGGCGTTTTATGTCGACGCCCAGCGCGCGCCTGAAATCAGACAGCTGCTGTCGATCTACGCCCGGCGGCTGCATTCCAACCTGATGAGCGGATTGAGCCCGCTGGCCGGCGAAAGCGATGCGGAACGTATCGCCGAGGGAGCGGCGGCGATGATTGACGGGCTGTATATCCGCAAGGCGCTGGGCACAGGGCCTGCCTGGCACGATGCGGCGGCGCTGGTGGAGGACCACGTCGAGACGCAGCTTTCAGAAATCCGGAGGAGGACAGTATGAGCAGGACAGAGCGCGCCGGCGCGCGGCCCAACATCCTCATCCTGATGGTCGATCAGCTCAACGGAACGCTGTTTCCCGATGGGCCGGCGGAGTTTCTGCATGCGCCCAACCTGAAGCAGCTCGCCGCCCGCTCGGTGCGGTTTGCCACCAATTACACCGCCTCGCCCCTGTGCGCGCCGGGCCGGGCGTCGTTCATGTCGGGGCAATTGCCGCGCAGGACGCGGGTCTATGACAATGCCGCCGAATTCGCCTCCGACATTCCGACCTATGCGCATCACCTCAGGCGCGCCGGTTATCACACCTGCCTGTCGGGCAAGATGCATTTTGTCGGTCCCGACCAGATGCACGGGTTCGAGGAACGGCTGACCACCGACATCTATCCGGCCGATTTCGGCTGGACGCCGGACTACCGCAAGCCCGGCGAGCGGATCGACTGGTGGTATCACAATCTCGGCTCGGTCACCGGCGCAGGCACCGCCGAGATTTCCAACCAGATGGAATATGACGACGAGGTGGCGTTCTTCGCCACCCAGAAACTGCACCAGTTGTCGCGCTTGAGCGACGATCCCGCGTCCCGGCCCTGGGCGCTCACCGTGTCGTTCACCCATCCGCATGATCCTTATGTGGCGCGGAAAAAATTCTGGGATCTCTACGAGAATTGCCCGGAACTGACCCCGAGGGTGCCGCCGATCCCCTATGCCGAGATGGATCGGCATTCGCAGCGGCTCTACAACGCAAATGATTCCGAGCGCTTCGACATCACAGAGGAGAATATGCGGCGCTCGCGGCAGGCCTATTTCGCCAACATCTCCTACCTTGACGCCAAGATCGGCGATCTCCTGGCAACGCTCGAAGCCACACGGATGGCGGAGAATACCATCGTGGTGTTCTGCTCCGACCATGGCGACATACTGGGCGAGCGCGGCATGTGGTTCAAGATGAGCTTCTTTGACGGCTCGGCGCGGGTGCCGCTGATGATCGCGGTTCCCGGCGCCGGGGGCTGTCTTGTCTCGGAGCCCACCTCCAATCTCGACATCACGCCGACGCTGGCGGCGCTGGCCGGGGTTTCGCTGGAAGAAGTTGCCCCCTGGACCGATGGCGAAAGCCTGGCGCCGCTGATGAAGGGCGAAACCCGCATTGCACCGGTGCTGATGGAGTATGCTGCCGAAGGCTCGGAAGCGCCGCTGGTGGCGATCCGCGACGGCAAGTACAAGTTCATCCACTGCGAGCTTGATCCGCCGCTGCTGTTCGATCTCGACGCTGACCCGGACGAGCTGACCAATCTGGCAGGCGATCCCGCATATGCGGACCGGGTAGCAGCTTTTATGGCGCAGGTCCGGTCCAGATGGGACATGGTGCGCTATGATGCCGAGGTGCGCGAAAGCCAGGCGCGGCGCTGGGTTGTGTATGAAGCGCTCAGAAACGGCAACTACTATCCATGGGATTTCCAGCCGCTGCAGAAGGCCTCGGAGCGCTACATGCGCAACCACATGGACCTCAACATTCTCGAACAATCACAACGGTTTCCGAGGGGCGAATGATGCGAAAGGGAAAACTCGTAGAAGATGGTTTCGGACCATCGATTGAAGGTCCGGCCGAGAATATCATCATTGAGGCGTGGGAGGCCGGGACGCCGGCGCAAAGGGTCAAACTGGCGCGCAAGGCGCTCTCGGTCGATCTCAACGCAATCGATGCCTACAACATCCTTGGTATTCATGCCCCGACCCTGGCCGAGAAAATTGCGCTCTTTCGCGAGGCTACCGTGATTGGCGAACAGTTGTTCGCGCCCTTGCTGGACGATGAGGAGATGGAGTGGTGGGGATTTATCGGCACCCGCCCGTGGATGCGGGCACAGCATAATCTGGGTCTGGCACTGCTTGAAGCACAAGACCTGGATGGCGCAATTTCGGTATTCAAGTTTCTGATAGCTCTCAATCAGAATGACAATCAGGGAATTCGCTATCTGCTGCTTCGGATTAGCGCGGAAACCGGCAACTATGACGATTGCCGGATCCTGTTCGGCATTTACCCCGATGATTTCTCCATAGAATTTCCGGCAACCAAGTTGCTGATCGAGATGTCGAAGGCGAAGCCCAAGAAAAATCTCGCTGCCCTTCTCACCGATATCAAGGAAAGCAATGCGCATCTGCTTGCCTGCCTCAAGAAGGCGGCGACAAGCGGAAAATGGCCTGCGCCCTCAAAAGCCGACTATGTGCAGTTGGGCAGCAAGCAGCATGCCCATGGCTATCTCGCGGAATTTGAAAACGCCTGGACACGCAAGCCAAGAATTCTGGAAAACTTCCTCGCCCTCCCGGACATTCAAACCCTTTGAGGTTTTATCATGAATGCACAGCCCCCCGCCTCCCACCATATCGCCAGCGCCTATGTCGAGGACGATGCCGGTGCGGCGATCGAAAGCATCAATCCCGCCACCGGCGAGGTAAATGCGACGCTCCACTCGGCAACGCCGGCGATCGTCGAGCAGGCTGTCGCGGCGGCCAAGGCGGCACAGCCGGCATGGGCGGCGCTCAAGGGGGTTGAACGCGGACGCATCCTGTTGCGCACGGCGCAGTTGCTGCGTGAACGCAATGATGAGCTTTCGCGCATCGAGACGCTCGACACCGGCAAGGCGATCCAGGAAACGCTGGTCGCCGACGCGGCTTCGGCTGCGGACGCGCTTGAATATTTCGGCGGGCTGGCAGGTGCGATCACCGGCGAGCACATCGATCTGGGCGGCGGCGATTTTGCCTACACAAGGCGCGAGGCGCTGGGCGTGTGCGCGGGCATCGGCGCCTGGAACTATCCGATCCAGATCGCCGCGTGGAAGTCGGCGCCGGCGCTGGCGTGCGGCAACGCCTTTATTTTCAAGCCGTCCGAAATGACGCCGTTGACAGCGCTGCTGCTTGCCGAGGCGTTCACCGATGCAGGCCTGCCCGCGGGCCTGTTCAACGTGGTGCAGGGCTATGGCGATGTCGGCGCAGCGCTCGCCACCCATCCCGATGTTGCCAAGGTGTCGCTGACCGGCTCGGTGCCGACCGGCGCAAAGGTGCTGGCGGGAGCCGCCCAGACCATCAAGTCGGTGACCATGGAACTTGGCGGCAAGTCGCCGATCCTGGTGTTTGACGACGCTGATCTGGAAAGCGCCATCGGCGGCGCGATGCTGGGGAATTTCTATTCGACCGGCCAGATCTGCTCGAATGGCACGCGGGTGTTTGTCCAGCGCGGCGTATACGACCGCTTCCTTGACCGGCTGAAGAGCCGCTCCGAGGCGATCCGGATCGGCGACCCGCTTGATCCCGACACGCATCTGGGACCGATGGTCTCAATGGCGCAGCGCGACAAGGTGCTGGGCTATATCGATGCGGGAAAACGCGAAGGTGCGCGACTGGTGACCGGCGGCACCGTGCCGGAGCTACAGGGCTTCGAGAACGGCGCCTGGATTCAGCCCACCGTCTTCGCCGACGTGACCGACGACATGACGATTGCGCGGGAAGAAATCTTCGGGCCGGTGATGAGCGTGCTCGCCTTTGACGACGAGGACGAGGCCGTGGCCCGCGCCAACGATACCCAGTTCGGCTTGGCGGCAGGCGTGTTCACCTCGGATCTGACCCGCGCGCACCGGGTTGTTTCAAAGCTTCAGGCCGGCACCACCTGGATCAACACCTACAATCTTACCCCGGTGGAAGCCCCGTTCGGCGGTGTCAAGCAATCGGGCATCGGGCGCGAAAACGGCCATGCCGCGATCGAGCATTACACCCACCTCAAGAGCGTCTACGTGGCCACCGGGCCTGTCGACAGCCCATACTGAGTTTGCAGCTGATGGAGCGGTCAAACCACCAGATCATCGAGATCGACACGAAGGGCGGTCGCGATGCGCTTGAGCACATCGACAGAGCCGGCCTTTCGTCTGGTTTCGATCTCCGACAGATGCGGCTGGGAAATCCCCGCGGCTTTGGCAAGATCCGTCCCGGTCATGCCGCGATACTTGCGAAACGTGCGGATGCGGCTGTCGGTTTCCATGAGTTCGCGAACAAGTTCGGCAGGCCAGGTCTCCTCGCCGTCCTTGATCCGCGCCATGATCGCACTGGCATTGAGGCTGTCGACCAGATCTTCATAGTCTTCCTCGCTCACGAGAACGTAGGCTTTGCCTTCAATGGTCACTTTCCGAACTTCACCCATTGGCTACTCCTTATAGATACCTCCGCGTGGGCCTGCATCCAAAACCATAACGATCACGCCCTGGTCGTCGATGATGACCCGGTCCCGACCGACCCGGATGCGGAACAGGTCGGACCCGGTCAACTTCCTGATGTCCACGTTTTCGCCGCACGCGAATGCATCCACCCTGGCGAAAATCGCCGCTCGGCGCTGCGGTTGCATTCGCGCCAAACTTTTCTCAGCGGCCTTCGAATAGACGACCCGTTTCATCGCCCGAATATAGCTCTAAGCGATAATTTGGTCAATCACGACATTGCACGGCGACATCGCCATTCAGAGATGAGCATCACATCATGACCCTGCAAGCAGATTTCGTCATCATCGGCGCCGGTTCGGCCGGTTCAGCCATGGCCGCCCGGCTGAGCGAGGACGGCAAGCATTCGGTGATCGTCATCGAGCATGGCGGCTCGGATTTCGGGCCGTTCATCCAGATGCCGGCAGCATTGTCCTATCCGATGAACATGGGGATCTATGACTGGGGCTACACCACCGAGCCGGAGCCCGGCCTGGGCAACCGGCGGCTGGCTGCGCCACGTGGCAAAGTGATCGGCGGCTCGTCCTCGATCAACGGCATGGTGTTCGTGCGCGGTCATGCCGAGGACTTCAACCACTGGGCCGAGCAAGGTGCCTCCGGCTGGTCGTTTGCCGATGTGCTGCCCTATTTCAAACGCATGGAAACATCGCACCAGAATGGCGGCATCGGTGGCGAAGAGGGCTGGCGGGGCACCGATGGACCGCTGCACGTGCAGCGCGGGCCGGCGGTCAATCCGCTGTTTGATGCCTTCATCGAGGCCGGCCGCCAGGCCGGTTATGGGGTGACCGAGGATTACAACGGTTCGCGTCAGGAAGGTTTTGGCCTGATGGAGCAGACCATCCACAAGGGCCAGCGCTGGTCGGCCGCCGAGGCCTATCTGAAGCCGGCGCTGAAACGCAAAAACGTGAGTCTTGTCAGGGGACTGGCGCGACGTGTTGTCATCGAAAATCACCGCGCCACCGGCGTCGAGATCGAGGTTCGCGGCAAGATCCAGGTTGTTCAGGCGCGGCGCGAGGTGTTGATCGCGGCCTCGGCATTCAATTCGCCCAAGCTGTTGATGCTGTCGGGCATCGGACCGGGCGCGCATCTGGCCGAGCACGGCATTGATGTGGTGGCCGACCGGCCCGGCGTCGGGGCCAACCTGCAGGACCATCTCGAACTCTACATCCAGCAGGAATGCATCCAGCCGATCACGCTGTACTCGAAGCTCAACCTGTTTTCGAAAGCGATCATTGGCGCTCAGTGGCTGTTCCTGAGGCGGGGGCTGGGAACCTCCAACCAGTTCGAGGCGGCGGCCTTCGTGCGTTCGGCGGCGGGCGTGCCCTACCCCGATATCCAGTTCCATTTCCTGCCCGGCGCCATTCGCTATGACGGCAAGGCGGCAGCCCCGATGCACGGCTTCCAGGCCCATGTCGGACCGATGCGCTCGCCCTCGCGTGGAACGGTGAGCTTGCGCTCGGGCGATGCCAGGGACGCACCGGTTATCCGGTTCAACTACATGAGCCACGAGGAGGACTGGCGCGATTTCCGCCGCGGGGTGAGGATCACCCGCGAGATATTCGGGCAGAAGGCGTTTGATCCCTATCGCGGCATGGAGATCCAGCCGGGGCCCGATGTTCAAAGCGATGAGGAGATCGACTGCTTCATCCGTGAGCACGCCGAAAGTGCCTATCATCCCTGCGGCACCTGCCGGATGGGCCGCGCCGACGATCCCGGCGCCGTGGTCGATCC
Source organism: Hoeflea sp. (assembly GCF_039975035.1). Classification (GTDB taxonomy): domain Bacteria; phylum Pseudomonadota; class Alphaproteobacteria; order Rhizobiales; family Rhizobiaceae; genus Hoeflea. Next base: position 27,730 of record NZ_JBDWHW010000065.1, read on the forward strand.
GGAAACCCGGGTCATCGGGGTGGAGGGCCTGCGCGTTGCCGACTCGTCGATCTTCCCGCGCGTGACCAATGGCAACCTCAACGGTCCGTCGATCATGACCGGCGAAAAGGCCGCCGATCACATTCTCGGCCGCGCGCCGCTGGCGCCGAGCAATCTCGAGCCGTGGATGAACCCGGACTGGGAAACCACCGACCGGCTCGCTTGAGCCGGTTTCATGCGCGGGCTTCAACCCGGATGGGGAAGCTGCGCGTTGGCAGGGTTCCTGACGCCTGGCTTCCCGATCTGAGGTGACAGGCCTGACGCAGCGGAGCCTCGGCTTTGCGCCCCTGACAGAGATGTTCGGCAAACCACCCGCCTGCATGATCGGGCGCGGCCTGCCCGCCAAAACCCCTATTGGTTGTATTTTTTTTCATATCACCTTTAAGGTGAATTTTCTTGAACGTTTTCAACACACTTAGACGCAGGTACAAAGCCGATTTTTACTCGAATTTTCGATGGAACGCCGGCCTACACGCTTGAATTTCCTAATAATATTTGACTCAATTTGTTGCTATGTGTTTTAATAATCAGGTCAGAAATCAAGTAATCAGAAATAGTAAATCACTCTGATCATGATTTGACATCGACATGTGACATTTTTCGGCTTGGCGCGGCCATACCTCGCCATTTATCACTCCTTCTATACATGAGGTGTGCCATTAATATTTGCTGCCCAACTTCGTAACTGCTTCTCCAGGCTATTCATAGCTTCCGCTTTGTTTTCGTACCCATGCTCGCTCGACAGGCGAACATGGGCAAGGACCGGCATGTGTTTCGGTGCCAGCGGGTGAGATCAACGGCAATTCATGCTGATCGATGGGTAGCTGCTCATGAGCGCTGTCAATGACCGGGAATTTTCTGACGTGAACGTTCAACTTCAACAGGTGAGGAACCATCATGCGCAAAATTTTGACCAGCGATCCGAGATACCCAGAGGCAAAGGAATACTACGAAACCCGGCATCCAGTTGCCCTGTCAAGCGAACACCCTTTGACGACTTCGGCGCTTGCCGATGTCAACGACAAGTCGTGGAACCATCTTTATGGCGCCATGATCGACGGGTTGAACATCTCGCCGAACAATTTTCAGCTTATCTACCCGTTCACCACATGGGACTGGCCGATCGTTCCTGTCGGCTTTACCAGCGCCGCACAATGGGATTTCTGCTCGTCGGTGCCGCAATTCAGCGCCACCGGCCAGTACACCTCCGCCGGCACCGCCTTCAATGACACCTATGGCCAGATGCTCAATGTGGTGAGCGCGGCGACAACCGACCCGAAACTGAAGGCTGACATCGAGCAAGCGCGCAACATGCTCCAGCTCGCAGCCAACAATTATGACACGATCTACACGCAATCCAGCGATGCCTACGAGACCGAAACCGGCGGCACCAACACGCCGCCCTATACCGAATGGCTGGGCACCATGGGCGGACGGTCCTGGAAAGCTCAGCTCGATTCAGCCTGGATCAATGTCCAGTCCCAGCAGGACGTCTACAACCAGCTGCTCTCGGAAACCACCACGCCCGGGCTGAAGGACGCGCAGGACCGCAACGGCAACAAGGACTATTACACCAAGTTGCAGGATCCTTCGCTTGCTTCCTTTCCGGCAGTTCCGGGCTACTCCCTGGCCATGGACGCGACGACCTGGCTCAACAAGGTCCAGGCCGGGACCGGAGGCAGCACCGGATCGATCGGCTTTTCGAACTCGCAATCCGAATATGACTACAAGAAAACCTGGGCCGGCGGCAGCGCGTCGATCAAGAAGTTCTTCTGGAGCGTCAATGTCGGCGGCTCGTGGGAACGGATCGACGAGTTTGCCTCGGACTCGTCGCTCAAGGTCGATGTCAGTTTCAAGGCGTGGGACCAGATCTCGATTGCCGCGTCGCGCTGGTACAATGGCGCTTTTGTCACCGGCGTCCAGGACGGCCCGTTCATTCGCGGCTACACACCCTATGGCGACAGCGGCTCCAAAGCGGTGTGGGGGCCCGATGGCGTGATGTCGGTCCAGAAGGTCGGCATGCTGGTGTGCTACAAGCCGTCCTTCACGATCACCGTCAGCAACTCGACCTTCAAGTCCTTCTCGGAAAAATGGGAAGTCTCGGCAGGCTTGCGCATCGGCCCGTTCAACTTCAGCGGCGGCGGCGGAAGCTCCTCCTCCGGCTGGAAAGCGGATTCCGCGACCAAGACATTCTCCGGTGAATCCACCGCCGAGACGGCCTTGATCATGGGAGCCAACATCAACCTGATCAATCCGCAATAGTCCAGCCGCAGGTCTATTGAGGGATTGATGTGCGACCCGGGACGGGACGAAAGCGAGCGGACGCTTCCCGCCGCTTGCTCCGCGCGCCCCGGGGCGCATATCGCGAGCCACGCTACAGCGACAAATCACGGAAAGGGATCATCATGCCACGCCTACGCTGGAAAGCCCGACTGGGCGCACAGGATCTTGCGCCGCTGGTTACCATTGCGCGCAATTCGATAGCTGCCATCCAAGCCGCGATCCAGGCTCAGCAGGCTTTCGTGCCCTACACTGCGGGCGGAGCGCAGCAGGCGGTCACAACCGTGAACTGGCCACCGGCGGCGCCCGACCACTATGCGACCACGATGCAGCAGCACTCGGAAATGATCGCGCTCGGCGCCAGCACGGCAGCGCCTCCGCCACCGCCGATCTGGCAGGTCGACAACGCCGGTCATGTCGTGGCCAACAACGGACACGCGATCGGCGGCGCAAATTATGTCACCAACCTGCCCCATTGCGGCTATTGCACGGTGATGCTGTGGATGTTGAACCTGCCGCTGGGCGCACCCACGGCCGGGCGCTACAATCTGGCGGTCAACCTCGACTACACGGTGCCGGCAAACGTCTTCTACAACATCATGGTGCTGTCGCGCCTGGTCGACGGCAATGCGGGCGGCGACCCTGCGTTGATCGTGCTCAAGCTGATGATCAACGCTTTCATCCAGAATGCGTCAGCGACCTGGGCGTTGCAGGTGGGCGCGCACTACGTCACCGATGCGGCGGTGCTGGCGGCTCCGCCCGCGGGACTGGAAATCCTCGACTGGACAGACGCCATCGGCCACCCGGTCGATGTCAATGTCCAGCATTTTGGCCAGAACTCGCTGCTGACCACCTTGTGGAAGATCGTCTACCAGGGGATCTATGACAATGTTCAATAGGACGCCCGGTGTCTGACAGGACGCATTCTGCCGGCTCACGGGGAGATCACCGCTGAACCGGGGTAAACCGGATTTGTGGTTCAGCCGGCGGCCGCTGCGTTCGGGGCCTGGCCCCAGCCGACAAATTTGGAACAGCCGAAATCGGAGCCCTCGACACCGTAGCTCAAAGGCACGCCCTCCAGCGACAGCGTCGCGCCGCCGGCCGCGCGCAACACCGCGTCGCCAGCACCGATGTCCCACTGTTTGAGGCAAACAAGCCGCGGATAGACATCGGCGCGACCTTCCGCAAGCAGGCAGAATTTGAGCGAGGAGCCGACATTTTCTGTTTCGTATTCGGAAAACCGTTTGAGCCAGTCTTCGGTGGCCAGGTCGCGGTGGGAGACGCTGACAAGCGCCACCGGCACTTTCGGGAACGGCCGGGTGCTGATTTGCCTGCGCCCGGTGATCTCGCCATCCGCCGACACCTCGGCGACATATGCGGTCCCGTTGTAGCCGCACCACAGCCGGCCGTGCGCAGGCGCGTAGACAACGCCGGCGGCAGGATACTGATCACGCACAAACGCGATGTTGACGGTGAAGTCGGCGCGCCCGGCGATGAAATCCTTGGTGCCGTCAAGCGCATCGACCAGAAAGAACTCGCCTTGCGCGCAGCTCGGGCATTTTCCGGCTTCGGCCAGCTCCTCGGCAACCACCGGGATCCCCGGAAACTTGCTGGCCAGAACATCGAGTATCAGTTCTTCGGCGCGCCTGTCGGCCTGTGTGACCGGTGAACTGTCGGACTTGACCACCACCTCGGCGCCCTCGGCGCGAACCGCGAGAATGGCCTTTCCCGCGGCTATCGCGGCCGTTTCAAGCGTCCTGATCATTTCCGAATCCTGATCGCCGTCGATATTCGCAATGCCTCGCGTGCTCATCTTGTCCAACCGCTATCGCTGTTTCTGTCCGGTTTCGGGGTCGCATGATTGGTCAGCCCGGTCAATGCACAATTGGAAGCAACAGCTTTGGAAACGAACAGATTTTGCAACAACACCGGCGTGGGGCGAAACAACCAACCCCATCCAGCCGCACAATAGGACTGAGATGCCTCGTTTTGCCGACGATGGGCGGCGAAGATGGCTGCGTCAATCGGAGCCGAAACCATGACCCTGCATCAACCTCTTTCCAGCATCGGCGTTACGCCACACCAGGAATCCGGGCCGGACCTGGCAGCCCGGCTGTCGGCGGAGTTGGCGCAACTGCCGTTGCCGGGCCGCATCCTGCGCATCGCGACACTGGGCCGCGCGGTGTTTACCACATCGCTCGGCCTAGAAGACCAGGTGCTGACGTCGCTGATTGCGGCAACGGGAGCGGGTTTGCGCATTGTCACGCTCGATACCGGACGGCTGTTTGGTGAGACCGAGGCGCTGATCGCCGAGACCGAAGCGCGCTACGGGTTGAGCATCGAGGTGTTCAAGCCGTGGAAGGAAGATGTCGACGGGTTTGCAGCGCTTTATGGCATGAACGGATTTTACGACAGCGTCGAGGCGCGGCATGCCTGCTGCCATGCCCGCAAGCTCAGGCCGCTCGGCCGGGCGCTGGCAGACGCCGACATCTGGGTCACCGGCTTGCGCCGGGGCCAGTCGGGCAATCGCGCCAATGCGCCGCTGGCCGAATGGGACGCGGACCGCGGACTTCTCAAGATCAATCCGCTGGCCGATCAGTCGCTGCAAACACTCAGGGCCCGCGCCGGGGCCGACGAGGTGCCGGTCAACCCGCTGCATGCGAAGGGCTATCCCTCGATCGGGTGCGAGCCGTGCACGCGCGCCATCAAACCTGGCGAACCCGAACGCGCCGGGCGCTGGTGGTGGGAGCAGGACGAGAGGCGGGAATGCGGATTGCATCTGTCAGCCTCGGTTTCGGGCTCGCGCGCACAGGGCCAGCCCAAAGTCACCACTCCGGCCTCGCAGAGCATTCAAAGGAAGTTTTCATGAACGTGATTGAACACGGGCGCGGCAGGCCGCCGCTCGACCCGCACCTCAAAGCGCTGGAAAACGAGGCGATCCACATCTTCCGCGAGGTGGCGGCGGAATTCGATCGGCCGGTGATGCTTTATTCGGTCGGCAAGGATTCGTCGGTGCTGCTGCATCTGGCGCTGAAGGCGTTTCATCCGGGCAAACTGCCGTTTCCGCTGGTGCATATCGACACCGGCTGGAAATTTCCGGAAATGATCGCATTTCGCGACGCGGTTGTTGCCCGGCACGGGCTGGAGCTGATCGCGCACACAAATCCCGATGGACTGCGCGATCAGGTCAGCCCGTTCAGCCATGGCTCGTCGCGCTACACCGACATCATGAAGACGCAGGCGCTGAAGCAGGCGCTCGATATGGGACGCTATGATGCAGCCTTTGGCGGGGCGCGGCGCGACGAGGAAGCCTCCCGCGCCAAGGAACGGATCTACTCGTTCCGCACGCCCGACCACGCCTGGGATCCGCGCAAACAGCGCCCCGAACTCTGGTCGATCTACAACGGCATGATCCGAAGCGGCGAAAGCGTGCGCGCATTTCCGCTGTCAAACTGGACCGAGGTCGACATCTGGCGCTACATCCAGGCCGAGCAGATCGAGCTGGTGCCGCTCTATTTCGCCAAGCGCCGCCGGATCGTGGAACGCGACGGCATGATGATCCTGGCCGAGGACAAGCGGCTGGAACTGCTGCCCGGAGAACAGGTGCGCGACGAGATGGTCCGGTTCCGCACGCTGGGCTGTTTCCCGCTGAC
>NZ_JBDWHW010000066.1:0-14413 GCF_039975035.1 Hoeflea sp.
GCGCCAGGCCCGCTTGGACGACACCTGCCGGCGCCTGATGACAATCCCCGGCGTTGGTGCCGTCAGTGCCGTAACCTATGTCGCCACGATCGATACTCCGGACCGGTTTGCCAATTCCAGATCGGTCGGGGCGTATATCGGGTTGACGTCTAGGCGATACCAATCAGGCGATGTTGATTATGGCGGACGGATATCGCGGCGAGGCGATCGGATGTTGCGTACGGTTCTTTATGAAGCGGCCAACAGCTTGCTGTGCCGAGTGAAATCTGGGCCTGGTCAACATTTGAAGAACTGGGCGAAGGCCATAAAGAAGCGCACGAGCCATAAGAAGGCTGTTGTGGCGTTAGCTCGGAAGCTAGCCGTGATCATGCACGCCATCTGGAAAGATGGCACAGAGTTTGAACCCAGGGAGGTCTGATCAGAAAGCCGCGCGGCGAGCGCGCTGGCGAGAGTTGCCGTATCGGTCAGAGCGGCAGGCTACCGGATAACCCGATTGATCTACATGCGAGCCAATGCATCGCGAACGAAACCTTTGGGGAGCCGGCGCCTTGGATGCCGAGATGAAGCGCCAAATGGGGCGACTTCGAAAAGAACCTTGCAGGTGGCCGATACAAGCGACAAACTCACCGAGCGCTGACGATCAATTAAAGAACCTACATCAAGGTGCGCGGCCGATGGATGTATCTCTACCGTGCCATCGACAGGGTTGGCGTCACGGTCGCGTTCTTCTTCAGCCAACACCGTGACCTGTCGGCTGCAAAGCGTTTCCTTCTAAAGGCGATTGCGCGCCATGGCCGCTCGGATCGCATCACCATCGACGGCAGCCAGACAAATTACGAGGCAATTGTTTCCTGCGATCTTGAAGACCAGCTCCGCGACAGGACGCGACGTTCCTTGAATTCAATTCGCATACGCAAGAGCAAGTATCTTAACAACCGGATAGAACAGGACCATCGGTGCATCAAGCGCAGGGTCCGTTCCATGCTCGGCTTCAAGCCGATGGCAAGTGCGTGGATCATGCACGCCGGCATCGGAATGGTCTATATGATGCGCAGCCGACAGGCGAGGTTTGCCTATAATCCGCGTCCTTCAATCTCTGAGCAATTCGAAATCTTGGCCGCTTGATAGCCCGCACCGAAGCGTCCCATCGTGGCCAGAATTGCGGTTTGCGACAGAGCCTTACAACACAGTGCGTTCTCACTTATCACTGAACAATAAGCCGCCGGCACCGGTAAAGCCGAGCATGCACTAACATTGAAACCAGATCACCCCTTGAGATCAGGCCAAGAGCCGTTGAAATCTGAGCTGAAGTCCTCGCCTTGTGTGCGGGCTCAAGCCTGGTCGGTTTCTGTTGCGCCAGACATGACCATGGCACCCGCAGAAGCACCAGCCACAGAGCCAAAGCCGATGGCAGTCAACAACCCGTTCCCCGAGAGATAGCCTGAAACATCCGGGCCGGACACGCCGCAGGCGGCGCCACCACCGGCAAAAAGATTGGCGAACGGCATACCGTCTTCATACAACACGCGCGCCATATCATCTATCATCAGGCCTCCCTGGGTGTGAAACAACGCCCCCGTCACCTTCACGGCATGAAACGGTGCGGCCAGCCCCGGTTTGTCTGTGAAATCGCGACCGAAAGGATCGGTGGCCTGGCCAGATTGATAGCTTGAAGCTTCAGAAACCGTCCTCTGCAACGCAGCCTCGGGCAATCCGGTCACGCGTGCAAGCTGGCCCACATCGGCAGCCTGTCGGATGGTGCCAGCAGCAATCGCCTCCTGATAATCCGGAAAACCCTTGGCGAAGGCGTGCAGACGGGCATCATATATGTTCCAGGCGACGCCGCCCGGCTGTGCCAGGACATTGACCGCCTGCTCGGAATAGCCGCCGTGCTCGTTGGAAAAGCGTAGGCCCTCGCTGTTAATCTGGATTCCGCCCTCCATCATCAGCGCCCAAGAAATCAGGATGCCTTGCGGATGCGCCAGCGAGCCATGGCCCTGATAGCCGGAAACGTGCTCAATGTGCGCGCCCAGAGCTTTGCCCCAGATCAGCGCATCCCCCGTATTACCCTCGTGGCCGTAGTAGAGGCCGCCGGCGATCTCAGAAATATGCTGCCGCACCAGCGCGCGATTGCCACCAAAGCCGTTGCAGGCCAGCACAAGTGCCTTGCAGCCAAGCACTTCCTTGGCCCCATCCGGGCGCGTAATCTCGACCGCCGAAACCCTGTCTTTGTCCTTCGCATAGAGAGTGGTGACATGCGCTTCGGTGACAACCGGGATCTCCTCCGCCTCCACCGCGTTCAACAGCCGGGCCTCCAACGCCACGCCTGTCTTTTCCGGCACCGCATGCATCCGGTGCCGCGAATGGCCGGGATAGAGAAAATCATCCAGCACGATCCACTCAAGCTCGTGCGCATCAGCCAGCCATTCGAGCGCCGGCCCAATGCTGACACTGGCAAGCCGGGCGAGAGCGGCAACCGACTTGCCTTTGGATTTGGCAAGAATGTCGGCCTCGAAACATTCCGGCGTGTCATCAGCGACGTCGATTCCGCGTTGAAAACGGGTCCCAGGCGCAGGCACAAAGCCGGACGACATCGAGGTGGAGCCAGAAGGTGAAGCGTCCCGTTCTAGAATGATGACCTCGGCGCCAGCAGCCCTGGCCCGTAACGCCGCAACCAGACCGCAGGCACCCGCGCCAATGACGACAACATCCGTTTCAGCATCAATGCCGTCGGGGATCTCCCGCGATATCCGGCCGCCGCTCATCTCAGGCCCCGGAAAACAGGTCTGCCGCTTCGCTGCAGGTCATGGTCTTTGCGACAGTCGACAGGTCACCAATGGCGCGCTCATGCGTCTCAGCTGAGAATGCCGCGCAGCCATCGCTGAGCACGTAGGTCGAAAAATCACGCACATGCGCGTCGCGCACGGTGGAAGCGACGCCGCCATTGGTGACAATGCCGCAAACGACAAGCGTGTCGATACCAGCCTTGCGCAGCACCCATTCAAGTCGCGTCATATAGAACGCCGAATAGGCGACTTTCTCCACCGACAGATCAGCCGGCAGCAACTCGTCCACCAGCGAGTGCCCCCAACTGCCGGGTGCAAAGTCGCCCTTGGTCAGAAACGGGCGGATCTGCTTGAGGTGCGGCGAGATGAAAGGTACATCATCCTTCCCCGGCACCAGCGTGAACTGCGTTGAGACAATCCATCCGCCCTTTTGCCGGAGCGCATTGACAACAGGCAGCACCCGCGCCGGCAGCGCGCCGATATCGGCGCTCTTCTGCCCGCCGCGCCCATAGGCACCGTCGGGATGCAAAAAATCATTCTGAAGATCGACGATCAACAGGCCTGTACGTGCCGGATCGAGATGCTGAATTGCCATGGTCTAGGCTCCCGGAGTGATCACAAGATTGCCGAATGCATCGACCACGGCCTCCAGGCCCGGATCGACGAAGATGGTGGTATCTGCCTGCTCCAGCAACGCCGGCCCGGCGATGGTCGCGCCGACAGCGAGTTGCAGACGCTCATAGACGCCGGCTTCATGCCAAGCGCCATCGGCAAACACCTTGCGCGTTCCGATCCGGCAGGCATCTGCCGGCTTTCCGTCGACCGGCGCGAAAACCGCCATGTCCAGCTTGGGCCTGCGGCCGATCACTGCAATCCGGTAATTCATCACCCGCATCGGAATACCGTCGAGAAGCCGGCCATAGGCCTCGTGGTAGGCGGTTTCAAAGGCTTCGCGGATGCCTTGCGTCGTCAGTCCTGTTTCCGGGATGTCGATCGCAACATTCACCGTATGCGTCTGGCCGAGATAGAGCATGTCGAGCTCGACAACCCGGTCGATGCGGGCAAACGCGACGCCGGCGCTTTCAAGCAGCGCTTCGGTTTCATCACCGACGCGAACCATTTCTGCACCCAGTTCAGCCGCATCAATCTGGTCGAGCGGCCGGTTGACCGTCTGCACTCGGTCGTGGCGCATGTCGGCCACGACGCAACCGAGCGCCGAGGTCACGCCCGGAAACCGAGGAACCAGCGCCGAGGCCAGCCCCACTTCCTTGATCAGCGAGCCGGTGTGCAACGCTCCGCCGCCGCCGAACGGCATCGCCGAGAACTTCGCCGGATCATGGCCTTTCTCGATTGAGACCAGACGGATCGCGCCGGCCATTTTGGCATTGGCGAGTTGCAGGATAGCTTCCGCCGCCTGCTCTATGGAAAGCCCGAGCGGTGTCGCCAGTTGCTTATCGATCGCCTGCCGCGCAGCCTCGACATCAAGCCGGTCCAGCTTGCCGCCGATCGGGCGGTCGGGGTTAATGCGTCCGAGCACCACGTTGGCATCGGTGACTGTCGGCCGGTCATTGCCAAGCCCGTAGCAGACAGGACCTGGATCGGAGCCCGCCGATTCCGGACCGACCTGCAACAGCCCGCCCCTGTCGAGCGAAGCGATCGAGCCGCCGCCGGCGCCAATCGTTGTGATCTCGATCATCGGCGTGCGCACCACCATGCCGAAATCAATCGCCGTCTGCGCAGCCAATGCCGCTTCATTGTTAGCCACCAGCGACACATCGAACGAGGTTCCACCCATGTCGCAGGTGATGATGTTGTCAAAGCCTGCGGCCTTGGCGATTGCCGTGGCAGCTATCACACCGGCTGCCGGACCCGACAGTGCGGTCTTCACCGGATAACGCTTGGCCATGTCGATCGACATCACGCCACCGTTTGATTGGACGATCAGGATATCGCCGCCAAAGCCCTTGGCCTCAAGCCCCTTTTCCAACTTGTCGAGATAGGACGAGACAACCGGCTGCAGATAGGCATTCAGCGTCGCTGTCGACAACCGCTCGAATTCGCGGATCTCTGGCAGGATCTCGGTTGCGGCTGTGACATAGGCATTGGGCCAGACCGAGCGCACCGCTTCGACCGCGCGCTTTTCATTCTCATTGTTGGCGTACCCATTGATGAAGAAAACGCAGACCGCCTCACAGCCGGCATTAGCGAGTTCGGTCGCGCGGGCCTTGACCTGCGCCTCGTCTACTCCTTCAAGCACGGTGCCGTCAGACAGCACCCGTTCACTCACCTCGACCCGGTCTGGCCGCTCCACCACCGGGGTGAAGGATCCTTTCAGACCCCAGGTGGTCGGCCGGTCGCGGCGGCGCATCTCCAGCACATCGCGAAAGCCTTCGGTGGTGATGATGCCGGTGCGGGCGCCCTTGCGTTCCAGCAGCGCATTGGTGCCGACCGTTGTGCCGTGCACGACCGTGGAAATGTCGGCAAAATCGTCGACCTTGCTGGCGATGCCCTCGACAAAACCTTTCGACTGGTCACCGCGGGTCGACGGCACCTTGGCGGTGAAAACCTGGCCGTTGTTTTCGTCAAGAATGAAAACATCGGTGAAGGTGCCGCCGACGTCAACGCCGATCACATAGGCTGATCGTGTCATTGTGCCGCCTCCCGGGTGCGCAGTTCGCGTGTAGCGGCTTCATCGAAGGACCCATCGGACCCGATCACAACGCCGTAGTCGGCCTCGGTGCGATCCGCCGTGATGTAGCCCAGGCGCAGATCGCGCGCGACGCTTTCAGGATTTCGCTCAAGGGCGTGACCGTAACCGCCGCCGCCCGGCGTTTCCAGGCGCAGCTTCTGGCCACGATCGATATGGATACCGACAATTTTCGAAGCCATCGGCGGCTCATGGTCGCCATCTGCCTGCTCATAATGGAAGGTATTCAAAGCGCCGGCACCGCCACCAACGACTCCGGGCGGAGCAAACCTGCCCCGTTCTCCGAACAGGAAGACATCGGCCTGCTTTTCCAGAAGCTCGATCTCGTAAATCGCGCCGAGACCGCCGCGGAATTCTCCGGCGCCACCGGAATTGGGCCGGAGAGCCCATTGCGTAAACCGCACCGGATAGGCCGCCTCGAGAATTTCCAGCGGCGGGATCGTCGCTGTCGAGATCGGCGCATTGCCGTGGTTGAGCCCGTCGCCGCCGCCATGCGCGCCGTGGCCACCGCCGAAAAATGAAAACATCACCCAGCGCTGGCCATTGGCGCGGTGACCGGCCAGCGACAGCGCGTTGATGGTACCGTAGGCGCAGGCCATGGCCGGCTCGGGTGCGATCTGCGCCACCGCCTGAAACACAACATCGATCAGGCGGAGGATTGTCTCTGTGTACCCGCCGACAGGTTTTGGCGCCCGGACAGACAGCAGAGAATCCTCATCAATACGGAATTCAACCGGCTCCAGCACCCCGGCATTGGCCGGCACATCGCCGAAGATGTGCTTGAGCGCCACGTAACAGGCGGCAATCGTCGTCGCCCGCGAGATATTGACCGGACCGGCGCAGGCTGGCGAGGAACGTGAAAAATCCATAACCATTTTGTCGCCGTCGATGACCAGATCGAGCGCAATCTTCAGCGGCTCGTCATTGATGCCGTCATTGTCGAGAAAATCTTCCGCCGAGACCGTACCCGAGGGCAGATTGGAGATCTGCGCCCGCATCATCTGCGCCGCACGCGCCGTTAGTTCAGCCATGCAGTCCGTGACCTTGGCATCACCATACTCGTCGAGCAGTGCGTTCATGCGCTTTTCGCCGAGCTGCAAGGCATTGATCTGGCCGTTCAGATCACCATAGAGCGACAAGGGTAGCCGCGAGTTGGCAGACAGGATATCGACAATGTCCTGTCGGTATTCACCGCGATCATAGAGTTTGACCGGCGGGATCAGCATGCCTTCCTGGAAGCATTCGGTGGCCGCCGGATTGTAATTGCCCGGCACATTGCCGCCAACATCGTGCCAGTGGCCGACCGAAGCCAGATAGCAAAACACCTCGCCATCTCGGAACACCGGCTTGACCAACCGGAAATCGGACAGATGCGTGCCGCCGTCATAAGGGTCGTTAAAGATCCAGACGTCACCTTCGTGCACGCCGCCTTGTTTGTCCGCCTTGTCGATCACCGCCTTGACCGCAAATGCCATCACGCCAACGAAGATTGGCAGGCCGGACTTGCCTTGCACCAGCGTGTCGCCGGTCTTAGCATCATAGATGCCGTGCGAAGCGTCATGGGCCTCGGCGATGATCGGGTTGAACGCGGAACGGAACAATGTCGCGTCCATCTCGTCGGCGATCTGTTCCAGGCGGCCCTTGAGGATGGCCAGCGTGACCGGATCAATCGTCATTATTCGGTGTCTCCGTCATAGCGCTTGCCGCTCGCAAGCAGATCATCGGTGCCGATGACGCCGTTGAGCCCTGCGAAATCGAACATGCGGTTGCGGAAGGCCTCGTTGGAGCCCGATGCTGCCAGGTTGGCGTAATAATCTCGTGCGGTGGCAGCGATGGCGCGCACAATGCCGCCCGGAAAGATGACGAAGCTGAAACCAAGTTCCTGCAGGCCGTTCGCATTGATGATCGGCGTCTTGCCACCCTCGACCATATTGGCCATCAGCGGCACGCGGCCACCGAAGCGCTGCACGATCTGGGCAATTTCCTCCATCGATTGCGGCGCCTCGATGAACAACATGTCGGCCCCGGCCTCAACATAGACCTCGGCCCGGTCCATCGCCGCATCAAACCCTTCAACCGCGATGGCGTCGGTACGCCCGATCACCAGTGTTTCATCAGATTGGCGGGCATCGCAGGCAGCGCGGATCTTGCCCGCCATCTCGCCCTTCGAGATCAGCAACTTGCCATCAAGATGGCCGCAGCGCTTCGGCATTGTCTGATCTTCGAGCTGCAGCGCATTGGCGCCCATGCGCTCGAACACCCGCACAGTCCGCTGCACGTTGAGCGCGTTGCCAAATCCATTGTCGGCGTCAACGATGATCGGCAGCGCAATCCGGTCGCGCAGCGCCGCGATGGTATCAGCCACTTCGCTCATCGACACCAATCCGATATCGGGTCGGCCGAACCGCGTGTAGGCGATGGATGCGCCCGACAGATACACCGCCTCGGCACCCGATTGTTCGGCGATCAGTCCGGTCAGGGCGTCGTAGACACCGGGTGCAAGCAGGATTTCTGCCTGGCCCAGCCGTTGTTTCAGGCTCATGCGCCTGCCTCCTTTGCGCGTTCCGCCGCGAAACGCTTTTTCAAGTGCGGCACCAGCCCGCCATCGGCGAGCATCGATTTGAGATTGTCCGGCAACGGCTCGAGCCGGACAGTCTGGTTTTTGTCAGTCAACCGCAGTTCGCCCGATACCGGATCGAGCGACACGGCATCACCATCGGCAACTCCGGCCAAATCATCCGCCACCAGCACCGGCAGGCCGAGATTGAGCGCATTGCGATAGAAGATCCCGGCGAATGATTTCGCCACGACACCGGCAAGGCCCAGATGCTTCAGGGCTTCCGCCGCCTGTTCGCGCGACGACCCCATGCCGAAATTCTTGCCCGCCACGATCACGTCGCCGGGCTTCACCGAACTGGCGAAATCCGGGCGTGCCGACTCAAGGCAATGGGCGGCGAGCATGTCGAGGCCGCCCTTCATGTACTGGCCCGGCGCCAGCTGGTCGGTATCAATGTTGTCGCCTAGAAGAAAAACCCTCCCGCTCATGTCACGCCCTCCCCGCCGCTCAGAAACTCGCGCGGATCGGCAATGTGGCCAGTGATTGCGGAAGCCGCCACCGTCAAAGGCGAGGCCAGCCAGACCTTTGAGGACACCGCGCCCATACGCCCTTGAAAATTGCGCGCGGTCGAGGAAATGCAGGTGACGTCCTCGCCAAGGCGGTCGGTGCCGTAACCAGCACAAACCCCGCAGGCATTGGGAAGAATCTGCGCACCGGCTTCTTCGAAGACACGCATGATGCCCTCATCGGCGGCCCGCTGCTGATCGCGCATCGACGCGGGTGCAACCTTCAGCACAATGCCCGGAGCCAGCTTGCGACCGCGCAGGAGCGCGGCAGCGCCCTTGAGATCTTCATATTTGGCCCCGGTGCAGGCACCGATATAGGCCACATCAAAACGTGTGTCGGGCGCCTGCGTCACCGGCATCGCATTGGCCGGCGAATGCGGAGCAGCCACCTGCGGCTCCAGCGCCGAGGCATCGAAAACATGGTGCCCGGCAAGCTCTGCTCCCGGATCAGTCACAAGCCCGCGCCAGTCGCCGATCGATCCGCCGGCACTTTCGAGATAGGCTTCTGTTGTCGCGTCGGGAGCGATCAGTCCGGCCTGGCCTCCCAGTTCGGCTGCCATGTTCGACAGTGTCATTCGCTCCTGCATCGACAGCGCCGCAATCGCCTCGCCGGTATATTCCACCGCCTGGTACTGCCCGCCATCCATGCCCAACTTGCCGCAAAGCGCCAGCATGATGTCCTTGGCCAGCACGCCCGGCGAAAGCCGCCCCTGCCACTCGATCAGAATAGTGCCGGGAACCTTGAGCCAGATCTCGCCAGTGGCCAAAACACCGGCCATTTCGGTGGCGCCAATGCCGAACATATAGGCCCCGAAAGCACCGCCGGTTGGTGAATGGCTGTCGCCGCCGACAACCAGCATGCCGGGCTTGAGGTGCCCGCGCTCCGGCAGCACCACATGGCAGATGCCTTCGCCGTCGTGAAAGGCAACCTTGCGCTCCCTGGCCCAACGCCGGGTCAGTTCGAGAATATGTGCGCCTTCGTCTGTATCGCCCGGCACGAAGTGATCGGAAATCAGCACCACTTTTGAGGCGTCAAACAAGCCGACACCCAGCTCCTGCAGGATCGGCTCCACTCGCCGCGGCCCCCCGGAATCGTGGATCATCGCCAGATCGACCCGGACAGTCACCACCTCACCCGGACGAACCGTTTCCCGTCCCGCAGCGCGTGCGATGATCTTTTGAGCTAGCGTGGACGCCATCATGCCAGCCCCAGATAGGAACGCTGCAGTTCCGGATCATCCATCAGGTCCGCCGGAATACCTGACAGCTTGATCTCGCCGTTCTCCATCACGAAGGCACGGTCGGCGATTTCCATGGATTGCAGCACATTCTGCTCGACCAGCAGGATGGTCAGGCCGTCGGTGCTGAGCTGTTTGATCAGCGAAAACATCTCCTCGACCAGCAAGGGCGACAGGCCGATTGACGGCTCGTCGAGAATGAGCAGCAGTGGTTCCGCCATCATGCCGCGGCCGATGGCGAGCATCTGCTGTTCACCGCCCGACAAGGTGCCGGCTTGCTGGGAGAAGCGTTCACGCAGACGCGGAAAGATTTCTGCCACATGCTCGATGTTGCGCGTCCGGTTGGCCTTGCCACGCCGATAGCTTCCGAGTTCGAGGTTTTCGCGCACCGTCATGTTGGGAAACACGTGACGGCCTTCGGGAACCTGGATCAGCCCTTCATCGACTATTCTCTGGGGCGAGAAGCCCGTAATCGATTTGCCCTCGAATGTGATGGCGCCGTTCCAGGGCTGCATCAGCCCGGAAACATTCGCTGAGAATGTCGTCTTGCCGACGCCGTTGGAGCCAAGCAGCGTGACGATCTCGCCCTTGCTGATCGAAAGGTCGATGCCGCGCAGCACTTCGACCGCGCCATAACCGGCGCGCAGATTGGTGACTTCAAGCACTGGCCGCCTCCCGCCTGGCGATGCGTTCGGCCATGCCCTTACCGAGATAGGCTTCGATGACATCGGGATTGGAAGCAACCTCGCGCGGCGGTCCCTGTGCAATAATCGCGCCCTGGTTCAGCACCCAGGTGAAATCTGACAGGCTCATCACCGCTTGCATCACATGCTCGATCAGCAGAATCGTCACGCCCGCATCGCGGATGGCGTTGATGACCGGCATGACATCGCGGATTTCAGACGGGTTCAATCCGGCCAGCACCTCGTCAAACAGGATCATCTTCGGATCTGTCGCCAGCGCCCGCGCCACTTCAAGACGTTTGCGTCCGGCAACCGTCAGCGAACCAGCGTCCATCTCCAGCCGATCACCGAGACCAACCTGCTGAGCCACCACTTCGGCCTTGGCCAGCGCTTCGGTACGGCCCCGGATCTTCAGGTGCGCACCCACTGCAATGTTCTCCCGCACGGTCTGACCGGCGAACGGCTGCACAGTCTGGAAGGTGCGGATCATGCCACGCTTGGCGATTGCCTCCGGCGGCATGCCTGTGATGTCTTCGCCCAGAAACCGGACTGTCCCGGAGTCGGGCTTGTGGAACCCGGTGATCAGCGCAAACAGCGTGGTCTTTCCGGCGCCATTCGGGCCAATAAGCGAGGTGATACCACCTTGCGGAACAGTCAGGCTCACAGATTGCGACGCTTGCAATCCGCCAAAGCTTTTGCAAAGACCACTGATCTCAAGCATGGCCCTTGCCCCCTTCAGTCTGGCGTTGGGCCGGCTTTCCGCTTCGCAGATGTGATGCCAGACCGGCAAGCCCGCGCGGCACGAACAGCACCATGATGACGAGTAGCACACCGTAAAGCACAAGGCTGGTTCCCGGCGCGTCGCCGATCACCGCCCGTGAGAGCTCCGACAGGCCGTGCAGGAAGGCAGCCCCAAGCAGCGGGCCGAACAGCGTGCCCATGCCGCCGATGATTGGAACCAGCAGGCTTTCGACCGAGATCGCCGCGCCATAGGCAATGTGCGGATCGAGATAGAGGAAATATTGAGCGTAGAACACGCCGGCCAGACCAGCGAAAAAGCCGGAAAGCATGATCGCGCCCATTTTCACTCGGAAAGCATCGACGCCGAGTGCCCGCGCAGCATCCTCATTGTCGCGCACCGCCATCAACTGCGCGCCAAAGCGGGAGTTTCCGATCTTCCAGACGGTTAGAAAAGCAGCAAACGTCATGGTCCAGATCACCCAGAAGAAGCCCTCCTTGGTGACAAACTGGAAATTGGCTGCACTGCGCTCGAGCGGGATCAACAGCCCCACGCCGGCGCCGGTGAAGTCGACCGAGTTCGAAAGAATGCGCAGCACCTCGGCAAAAGCCAGTGTGACCAGCGCAAAATAGGAGCCGCGAAGGCCGTAGCGGAAGGTGCAGAACCCGATAAAGGCGCCGACAGCCGCAGCGGCGAGGCCGCCAACGACCAGACCAATCCAGGGATTGATCCCGAACTGCACCTGCAGCACCGCCACCGCATAGGCTCCGGTTCCAAAATAGGCCGCATGACCAAATGAAACCTGCCCGCCATAGCCGCCCAGGATGTTCCATGCCTGGCCCAGCAGCGCCGCATAAAGCGTCATGATGACGATGTTGAGCAGCGATTCCTGGGTGATCAGCAAAGGCGCGAGCGCGATGAGCCCGAAGACCACGATCAGCATCAACAATTTGTTGCCGTGTTTCATGCCTTGGCTCCGAACAGGCCGGTTGGTCGGAAAATCAGCACCAGGATGAAGATCAGGAAAATCCCGATCTGACCCAGACTTTCGCCCAGAAACAAGCCGCCCAGCGCTTCGATCACACCAATGATCAGCCCACCAATCAGCGCGCCGACGAAAGACCCCATGCCGCCAAGCACGACAATGGTGAAGGCGATCAGCACGAAGCCCCCGCCAACCTGCGGATTGACATAATAGCTTGGCAGCAACAGGCATGCGGCAACGCCGAGACAGGCAACGCCCAGACCGAAGCTCATGGCAAACACATGGTCGGCGTTGATGCCGACGAGTTGCGCGCCCTTGCGCTCCTTGGCCAAGGCCCGGATAGCTCGACCGAGATCAGTGTGGCTCATCAGCAACCACAGCAGTGCCGCCGTGACCAAAGCCCCGACGAAAGCCACGACTTTGGGATATGGTAGAAAGGCGCCAAAAATCTCGACAACGTCGAAGGAATAGGAAGTGTCTACGGTCCGCGTGTCAGACCGGAAAAAGAACAGGGCTAGGTTTTCGATGATGATTGCAAGCCCGAGTGTGACGAGCAGGATATTCTCGTCCCGGCCATGACTGGCCCGGCCGATGATGCCGCGTTGCAACCCGTAGCCCAGGGCAAACATCCCCGGAGGCACGATCAGTAACGCCACATAGGGATCAATCCCGAACTGCGCGTTGAGGAAATAAACGGCGTAGAGCCCGAGCATCAACAGCGCCCCATGGGCGAAATTGATGATATGCAAAACGCCGTAGATCAGTGTCAGACCGAGTGCCACCAAGGCATAAAGCCCGCCAGTGGTCAGCCCGTTGAGAACCGATGGAATGATGATTGCGCTGTCTGGCATGGGGGCCCGCGATGAGGAAGGGAAAATCCGGGCCGGACATTTCACGACCGGCCCGTCGGTATCGGTCGAACGACCTAGATCTTCATCGGGAAGATGGTTTCGGCAGATGCGAATTCTTCCGGATAGATCACCTCGATTGCGCCCTTCTGAACCTGCGTGTTGACAGGCTGCGCGCCTTCATTCTGGCCGTTGACCATGTTGGTCGCACCATAAGGCATGCCGTGCTTGTCCCATGTCGAGGAAGCAAGCGCTGCATTGACAGCATCCTGATCCGTCGACCCGGCACGCTCGATAGCGTCGGCAAGGAAAGCAACCGCATTGTAGGCCAGGAACACTTCGTAGGTGTAGACCAGACCCTTCGCCTCAGCAGCCTTGCGGCGTGCTAGCGCAACATCCGAGTTCGGATTGTACCAGTGATTGCAGTCCATGATCAGTTCCGCCGCTTCGGGGAATTCATTGACGAACTGCAGGTTAGACGCCGCCCCGCCGAGCACCGAATAGATGCCCATGGCCTCGATCTTCTGCTGACGCAGGGTACGGGCCAGAAGCACATATTCATTGTAGTAGTTGGCCGGAATGATCAGGTCGGGCTTCTTCGACTTGATCTGCAGCGCAATGTTGGTGAAGTCACGTGTCGGGTTGGCGTGCTTGATCACATCAACCACTTCAATGCCGATGCCCGGCAGCTGCTTGGATAGAAGCTCGGCGGTACCTGTTCCGAACAGCGATTCTTCGTGGACGATCATCGCGGTCTTGGCGGGTGAGCCGGCAGCCTTGTTGATGGTGTCGAGATTGGCGACCGCCATCTCGGCAACCTTGCCGTAGCCCGGACCGAAGCGGAATGTGTTCGACAGGCCGCGGCTGACGATCGAGTCGGACACGCCGACATCAACAACGTGCGGAGTGTTGGTCTTGGCCGCTTCCTGCGAGGTCGCGAGCGAGATCGCCGAGGAATATCCGGCAACGATGCCATGCACGCCGGCTTCGGTCATCTTGGTCACTTCGGCCGCACCAATATCAGGCTTGCCCTGGCTGTCGGCCAGCATCGCCTCGATCATGGCGCCGCCGATCGACTTGATGCCCCCTGCCGCATTGATGTCGGCAATCGCCATTTCGGCACCGGCGCGACATTGCGAGCCGGAAAACGCGATGAAGCCTGAAACCGGATGGATCAGACCAATCTTCACCGGTGCTGCCTGCGCCCGCAGAATTGCAGGAAATCCAGTAACACCAACACCGAGAGCGACAGCGCCGGTTGCGAGAAAGTCGCGGCGGCGCATCGCTGCGGAATTGGTTTTGGT
>NZ_JBDWHW010000067.1:0-101169 GCF_039975035.1 Hoeflea sp.
CTTCTCGGTCGCTCCAGCGCAGCTCGCCGCATTTCATGTCTTCCAACCGTCGTTCCGTGGTCGGGAAGTGGCCACGGGGGCATACTCGAAGCTGGCGAAGGTTCTTTTGCCGAAGTCCAAGATGCAGGCCCAGGCGAAGCAAGAGGAAGGATCTAACGGCTTCTGCCGCTGCTCGTGGATAGCGATCCTCGTCCGGCATGCGTTTCAGAATCTCGTCGGTGATCTTGCGATACTCCGCCAGTGGGCTGTCTGCTTCCAGGACGCACATGATGGGCTCGAAAGGGTCACGATGGACGCGCATAACCCGCTGGATCTCCTTTGAACGGTTGGCTGCGTGTCGATGAAACGCATCGCACGCGCTATGCCAGTCGCGGGAGGCGAATTCGATTTCTTCCGGCGCAACCAGGCCGTCAATTTCTTTTACATGTTTCAGAAGTTCAGGATGCTGGCGGATCCAGCCGACTTCGGATCGCGTGAGCGCTTGTGCGATCATCAGCATATCCTCTTCCCACCTGGTGTAGAATCCGCGGCGCTGCTCTCGCCATTGCAGATACCAGTCCCAGACGCCCGGGAAGATCAGCAGTCCAAATGTCAGCTGGCTCAGCGGCACGCCGCGGCCTTTGACGATGCCGTTGGGTGAGGCGGCCAGTGCTCCGAACATCAAGCCGAGATGCTCAATCTTCTGCGATGCGGTTTCCTCGCCCCAAACCCCGTTGCGCTGAAAACCGATCGCCGTCAGCGTCGAGGTCTTGAACCGGATTAGATCGGCCATCTCCATCGCCAGCCGTGGTGGCGCGTCGACGACGCCGGTCAGGAGGTCAGGGTCTTCACAGGTCTCAACAGCATTGTGATTGGCGCTCGTTGGCAGCGTGCATGCGTGAGGAGACAGCGCCCCTCCATAGGTGATGCCCGGAAATCGGATGGCGTAACGCTGCTTGCTAGCTGCGGCCTGATAGCGCCGATAATCGGTTGAACCCGACACGATGACCCGGCGGACCCAGTCGAGGATTTCCTCTCGCTTGTTGAATGGCAGGCTGCTGAAATCGTCGGGAAGGTGCCATGCCAGCCTTCGCCGTTCAGCCGGGCTGATGTCGCCAAGATCGTGACCGTGGAGGGATCGCGCCTGATGCGGCAGCTTCCCCTTAAAATATCCTTCCGGCAGTTGATATCTCCGCTCGATGCGGGAGAGGATTGCGAAGCTCGCGACGGATCGCGGCACGCGCTCGCCCTGGATCCAGGACAGCAGGGTCGCATGGTTGAACGTCTCGCCCAGCCGAATGATGGCGCGGTAAAGGTGCCAATAGCTCTCACCGAACCGCCGCATTTGATAGACCAGCGCATCCTGAAAACCGGCGGGATCTTCGCTCGCTTCAAACAATGGTTCCGGAAACGGCTGGATCGGCTTCGGTTGTGGCCCTCTCTGCGTCGATGCGGCCTGAGCATGATGATTGTCGCGATCGATCCGCGGCGGCTTTCGGGCGGAGGGCGCAATGGCTGTCGACTTGCGCCGATCTGGCTTGTTTGATTGAGATGTTCTCTTCGTTCGTCGGAGGTCTTCCGCCACAGGCGCCGGGCCCAGCCACCTGTGGATCGCATCTAGGGCAATGCGGAGCTGCTTCTTCAGGTCACCCGTCAGTTCGCCGCCAATCTCGCAAGCGTGGGCGATTTCCAACCAGTCAATGCGGCCGTTCAGAAGTGGAGGCAACTGGCGGTGCACGATGAGTTTGTTGAGATAAGGCTTGATGTTCTCCAGCGCGCGCTTCGATGCGATCGGCGCAATACGCAACTCGCAGAACTGTAAGATTTTTCGCTGAAAATGACGTGATGAAAGTTCGTGTTTTGACATGCTTATATTCCGTTGCAATCGACACCAATGCCGAGGGCGAGCGGGAATAGGATTTGTCCTTTAACAAAGCGTGTATCTGATCGGGTGGGTGGCGACAGCGATGCTGTGCTCAGCTCGTGATGCCTGCGTGGCGCCCGCTGACTCTTTCTGCTGCCTTACGCTCGGCAGGTTCAAAGACACCTGAGCAACTGATCGAAGCCATTGAGGGGGATCTGGATTTGTGAACTTCAAATATTACGACCCGCTGACCGACGGTGCTGTCACGGGTCGAAGCTTGAAGAGATTATCAGCGTCGATGACTACGAAGTTGCGGCGTTTGACGCAATCAAGAGCGAACTGATCTTGCAAGCGAACACGATCCTCGACGCAAGGTTGCGCTATCTGGACGAGCTGAATTGCGCGGCAAGGACAATGACATTATGCCGACTGAGCTTGAGACCTCGTCACGCACTCATGCCAGACTCTTGCTTTATGTATCGATCGTCTTGCACTCATTGCGGTTTATGGAGACAAAGCTACTGACGCACGATGTCATCGTTAAAATGGCGCCTAGCTTCGGCTCCGGTGATCGACAGACGCTGTCGGTGCCGGGCATCGTTGCCGTGCTGGTGCTCATTGAACCGAAATTCGAACCTTGACGCCGACGTCGTGAACCTCCGACAACCTCGTGCTTGCCTTGAACTCATGTCTCGTAGGCTCCGGGGGGTCTACTATCCCCTCATGGAAACTGCTTTTGCCATGTTGGCCACCGCGTCGACCAGAACCTTGACGGCATGCACGGCGGGTCCCTCGACGAGCATACCGCACTCTAGGTTCGCTGCCTTCGATCGCCGCAGCAGGTTTGCCGATCCGACGTAAGCGGCGACCCCATCAGCCAGCACGATCTTTGCGTGAAACGTCTCCTGCCTAAGATCGCCACCGCCATAATCTATAATGCGCGTGGTTGCCCTTTCAAGGCGGCGCCCCGCTTCTGCGCAACTGCTTAGCTGCGACGCATCTCTTATGACCAGGATGCGCTCGATCGCCTCCGTCGTCTCGAACAGCTCGGCGGCCCAGGCGGCCCCTACCTTGTCGATGTAAGGAATCATCACCGTGAATCGCTGACGCGCCAACGATGCGAGATGCCGGAAGGCGTCCGTTGTGGACGTGAGGGTCACATAGTCATTCGCAATGTCAGCAGCGAGCGCGTCCGCCAATCGACTAGGCGCCGGTGGCATCGTCACGACGAGCCTGGCGGTGGCTCTTGGCGAAATGAATACTTCGTTCGTCATGTCGCTACGGCAGCGTCGAAGAAGCCGACTAGGTCAGGTGCCGATCTAGGTTCCCATTCCGGACCCTTGCCGCCCTTGAGGACAGCGCGCGAAAGCAAGAGGTTGGAGGCGATGCAGCTTACCTCGGAAACCATGACGCATGCCGGGCAAGCGCCGCCCCTTGCGTCGCATAGGGTGCCCGAGCCGCATCGCAACATGCGTGGATCGAGCGCGCGACGCAAAAACTCATCGGCATGGTTGCGCCACATTGCAGAGATGTTGCCAAGGTCTGGGGTCATACCCTTTCGGTAGATCACGAAGGCGAGGTCCGCCGGGAAGATGTGCTCGCCGATGCCATCCCGGTCAACGCCGGACGAATCGGCTAGCGAATGCATCATTTGGTGCGAGAGGGTGTGGAGAAGCTGGTAGACATACGCTGGCACGGTTCGCGGATAGCCGCCACTGCCCTCGCGGTCCTTGAACATTTCGAGGAATGGGCCGAAATCTTCGTAGCGCTCTAAGTAGCCTCGGCCGAGACCATCGTCGGGCACGTCGGTGACCATATTGGCCTTCAGCCACCGGACAACTCTGGCCTCGTCCAGCTTGAAGTAGAGTGCCTCGTTCTGTTGTTGGGTCACGTATATCGGTCGTTTCGTACCTTGGATCGGCAGCTGATCGAATGCCTTGAGACGCACCGGCATGTCGACGCTCGTGCCCTGATGCTCACGCTTGTAGACGGGCGTCGCGGAAACCCGCGTGAAGCCGAAACTGAATTCGCAGATTGGCAGATTGCGGACGATCACCAAGCGCTCCATGCCCAAATGCGCCAGGAGATTTCCAATATTGGACTGGTAGCGCGCCTTGCGCTGAGGATCGTTGACGACGTCGGTCAATGTGATGTCGGGCTCCATCACGTCGACGGCCGCGTGTCGGGCCATAGCCTCTTCGACATGTTCCCGCAGGAAAGCGTCGTGCTGGATAGTGAGCCTGATCGGATCATAGCGGCGTGTCCAATCCTCGCGCTGCGTGATGGCCCTCAGGACGTCTGTGCTGCCCAGCCTGCCGCGTTCAACGATGCCAGCAGTGAACCACCCCTCGCGTAACTCGTGTGCGCTATCGCGGTATGATCGGGCGCGCTCAGGTCGACCGCTTTCTTCCGCGCGGCGAGCCATTTCGAGGAAGCTAAGGTAGTCGTCCCAGTCGCTGCGGTACTTGGGGTCGGCCTGCACCGCCGCCCGCACCTCGTCCTCAGCTGGCTCGGCGAACGGGATGTTATGAATCTGGGCCAGCTTCGCCACCAGCTCGCCGACCCGCGTGGGCGTCAAGAGCTCAACGACGGCGCTGTCCTGGAATTCGATAAAGCTGGTGCGCTGTGGGTAGAAGGTTGAGTTGGCCCGGTACGACACCGGCAGCATATTGATTTCGATCCATTGGAAGGCGCGACCACTGGTATTCTGCTCGGTTTGCAGCCGGGCTAGGACCTCGGGTTCGGCCTTCTTGAGCGGGCGCGTATCGCCACAGCCTTCGCAGACGTACCGCCATTCCGAGAAAACTGGGGCGTCATTCCGCAGCTTGAAGCTGGTTGAACCGCAGGTGCACATCCTGATCTGGCGCGTGCTGCCGGTCTGCGGATCAAAGTTGTAGTTGAAAGGGCTAAGGGGCTGAATCTCCCCCGACCAATGCACATAGACGACGTCGACCTGGGTCCAACGGGCATCGTGTCCGTTGCACTTTCTTGGCAGCGGCTGCCTCGCCTGATCCGCGATGCTCTCATATTCACGGGTCGAACCGCAGATGCCGCATCGGTAGACGAGGGGATAGGGGACGTAGCCAACACGGTCCGGTCCTGTCATTTGAAAGTCGCCCCGCTCGATCCGGACCTCCCCGGTCCGGGAATCGCGGAAGGGGGCGTCGAGGACGAGTTCGGGCAGGGCGTCAGGAACAGCTTTCATCGCCCGAGCGCGCCAATTTGTGGCGAAGTCACTCAGATTCTCGAAGACGAGATCGATCGTCGTCCGGTTGAGCCGCTTGGAGATATCGTTCGCCAGTGGGACGGAGCGGCATATTCCCTTTCCTCCCTCCCACGTCATAAGCACTCCGGGTGCGTAGGAGCTGGCGAGCTGCACTCGCGATCGCGACATAGTCGGCGGCTCTAACGCTTCTGGCTCGCGCCTTGCCCCGCCAAAAGCCGACGGCCGGCGGTTTGATGTGCGCCAGTCCCCGCCTGTGCCTTTACCCTCGCCCATTGTCGCCTCCGTCTGCGTCCATTTCTGAGGCTGTGCCGCGTTGGGTCCTGATTGCCCGCATCACCTTCGCCAGATCCTGCCGATCGACATCGGTGGATCGCCCCCGCGCGAGGGGATCTCGCCCCGCAGCCACGATGTACCCCGCCTCATCGACATCGCGCAGCGACGTCATTGGCGGCCGGAACGCCGGCAAGTCGTCCCAATAGTCCCGCAGGCTGGCGATCGTGCCCCGGCTCGAGATGTCGCGTACGAACGTATCGACCTGTTTTTCCACCAAGGCGCGATAGAAGTCCTCATAGTGTGGAGCGCCCAGCTGTGACGCACCCTTGCCGGCGAAACCACTGGCGCGCAGCATAAACCCGCCCAACGCCTCGCAAAGCGCCACATGGTTGCGCTGCGCCAGAGTGGCGAACCGGCTGATCTGGTCCATGTGACTCACTTCCGCTTTACGACCATCCTCTTGGGCTAGGAATTCGCGGGCCTCGTGCAGCATGGCCCATGCCTGGACGTACGACGCCATGGTCCGCTTGATCGCGTTCTCTGCCCACCGCTCGACAGCGGGTGGTGCGATCATGCGCTCGAGGAATCGGTGGAAGATGTCATGGGTCTCGATAACGTAGCGGTCGCGACGGTTCTGGGGCGTCGGTAGCAGCATCACGAATCCTACATGTGTGCGGCCGACACGGCTTGACGCCTGAATATACTCCGCAATGTCGGAGGGCAGACCGGCGAAAAACATGCTGTTGAACCGGTCCACGTCCACGCCATGGCTGATCGCCGACGTGGCGACGATGTTGCGAAGGGTTGCTGCAATATCGGGGTAATCCCCACCGACGAACGACTTTTCGGCATCCTCCATCACTGCCTGGATGTCCTTCATGTCGATTCCACCCGATATCAATCGGCTTTCAAACGCGGCGTGGCTCCGACCGATACGCCTGTGTTGGTGTTCAACCGCCGCACCCAACGCATCGATGATTTGATCGCCACCCTTCTTGTTGGTGACATAGGCGAGTGCGATGCGATGTAGGTCGACGAGTGCCATGATGTCGCCGGTGCGGCCTTGGGCAACAGCGCGATCAATCGCCGCCCGATGCCAATCGCCGGCTACGCCCGGAGAAACCGCGTCCCGGATAGCCGCAACAGCTGGTGGAAGGCTGCCCTCGCCCAACATTCCATCCCATAGCGCGGTTATAATGCTGTGAAACGCCGCCAGCACCCCGACAGTCGTGACCGTGTGGGTGGCGTCGTTGGTCATGAGGGATATATAGAGACGCATCCACGGCGCTGTTTGCTCCGGTGCCTGTGCGAAAGACAGGGATACTGCGAGAGCGACGCGCCCTGCGTTGCCGGCAGGCGGCGCGGTGGGCTCCGCGAAGAACGAGTGGTAGAGGTCCGGGCCTGGATAGGGAAAGCGCAGAGGCACGCGCTGATAGAGTGTCTCAAGCTGGCGCTCAGGGGCTGAGATGGTGGCGGTTGCGGCGATGACCTTGGGCATTCGCGGAGCGCCCCACCCGTCACCGTTCCAGCGTCGCGCGACCTGCAGTCCGTCACCGGCTATGTCAGCCACATCCTCGAGGATCGTCTCAAACAGGGTGTCGAACAGCCCGCTGAAAGTGCCAAGACTCTCCTCAAGCAAGTGCGCCTCATCTTGGATAACGAGCGCGGGGAACGGGTCGTGGAAGACGGGCGTCCCCTTGGCATAGGCGGGGAAGACATTGGAGATGTCGTCTTCGGCGGGATCGCGGCGGAGGTCGTCCTCGCGTCGCGGGGTGTCGAGGTTGCCCCACCGGTCGATTCGACGGGCCAGGCCGAACATCCCGAGCACCTTGCTGATAGTAGCCGTGTGCTGGCCCAGCATGGCCAGCTTATCGACGGTTCCGAGCACGATCGCGGGTGCACGAGCGTAAATTGCATCATCGGTCAGCAGGAACGGCAGCGGATGCCGCCCGCCATGCTCCCGGTTCCACTCGCAGCTGTCGTTGAAGCAGATAATCACCGCTCGTTTGCCGAGTGGCCCTTCGCCCTCATCGCGCCTCAGCCCGGTCGCTTCGCCGCATACGGGGCACTCGGGAATCTTGTCATAGGCCTCGCGCGCCTCGACGTATCGGCGACCCTGAGCGCGCTGCTCGTCATCTCCCGTCGCGCCGTCGAGCTCGCTATCGTCGGTGAACTCCTGATCGCTCGCCAACGGGATATCGGCGCGGAATGAACGATAGTTGTTAGGCGTGTTCTGGTTTCCGACCCAGAACCCCATCTCGAACGGCCAGTTCCCCACGGCATGCCGGCGGCGCACGATTTCGGCCCGCACCACCAGCTTTAGGAGACGCTGCGCCTGCTGAAGCGTAAGAAGGCGAAGTGGGTAACGGATCATGGCCGTTATGCCACGATCTTTTCCGCGCAGTCGGTCGAGAAACATGGCAAACAGCAGCGTGCCGTAGAACGCCTCGGACTTGCCGCCTCCGGTCGGAAAGTACAGCAGGCTGACGCCGTCCTCATCCAGCATGGGATCATGGTACTCGCGCCACTCTTCAATCCGAGAGCTGAACACGGGGACATGGGCGAGGACGAATGCCATCTGAAACAGTCGCCAGCCCCGCTTGGGATCGTGCGCGTCGCGCAGAGCGAAGGCCTCGTTGGTCATGATCCAGGCGCGCCAGGGCGCGGCGCGGGGCTCGAGGGCCTCAAGATCTGCTGTGGCCCGCCCCGATAGCATTTCATATGCTTTCTTGGACGCAATCAGCATCTCGACACCCCGTTCGATGTAACGGGCCTCGGCGCGCTGTGCGGCAATGTCCTTTCGCAGTCGTGCGGCCTCGATCTCCGCATCGGCGCGGTCGAGGCCCGCCGTTACCGTGCCCCTGAGGCGAACCTCTTGTTCGTCGATCCACTTGACATAGGCTCGCGGCAGCTCGAGCAGCTTGGTCGCGTCGAACCCTGGTTCTTTCAGGATAGAGAACTGGAACGGAAGGTCGATCTGGCGCGCGACGATGCGCGGCTGGGCGAAGCGAGGCGCGGCCGTCGTGGCGAGGCTCAGTTCGCCTGCGGCCGTGTCGGCGTGAACACCGCAGTTCAGGCCGATCGCAGGATAATCAAGATGGTCGCGGAAACGGTAGGACGGTTCCACTCGGTCCAACCGAAGGGGCCGATGTGCGGCCTGGGGCAGAGTCAGCGAAAGCCCTGCGCCGAACACCGTGTTGCAACGCCCTTGCGCATCTCGCGGTGTCGGCTCGGGGGACTGGTTATCTAGCATGACGCGCAGCGATAGACGGCTCGGGTCGAGGAAATCTGCCTGCCGCTCCACCTTCAGCACCACTCGCGAGAGATCCGGCACAACCCGTGCACGGTCGACCGGTTGTGCGGCCAGCGCGGCCATGGCCGCCGTCCACTTTGCCTCGTCTAGTGTCTCACCTGGTTGCACCCTCGCATCCCGCCAGGCTTCGGTGCCCCCATTCCCGGTCACCCAGGCCTCGAGTTGCGTTCCCAGTGCGTTTGCAAGGATCACATTGTACGCATCGACGGTCGTGGTCAGCGTCGAGTCGTCTGCGTCGGTCTCAAACTCCAGAGCTGGAAGCGCAAGATCGATCCGACGCCATTTCCCGGGTATCGGTGCCGGGTCGACATGCTGCAACGGAATTGCGCGGCTTTCGCGCACGAGTCGCGCAATCGGTGGCGCCTGCGCGACGGTTTCGTCAGGGGTATTGGGATCACCAACCGCATCGTCCGGCGGTGGCTCGGCGTTCAACGGCTCGGGTTCCCCGGACAGCAGTTTGATGCCATGCGCCGCATATGCCTTTGTTCGGATCCCGTCCAGAATCTGCGCACGCTGCGTGCGCACCTTCGAACGCTTCGCCTCGTCCATGCCCTTCCAGTCGGGACGATCTACCCCGGCCGCCTGCAGCGCCGGAACGCGCTGCGTGCGGATCTCGTCGTCAATTTGCTGTTGGATGCTCTTACGCAGTCTGAAGTCGAAGTCGAGCTCGCCACCGCCGGCTACCAGGTCTTTCCAGAGGGGGATGACGCGCACATAAACCGAGAACCGTGGCGTGACTCGGATGGTCGCACGAGTCCCGGCGCCCACGACAAAATCTATCCCGACAGCTGCGATTCGAATGTCCGATGTTTCGTCCACCACGCCGCCAACATCGAACCGTGGGAGCAGTTGCCCCGCGAACACGCCGCGACGGGGCGAGCTACCGAGGATGGTGCGCCCCCGCTCGTCGCCGCCGCTGACTCTAGCGACGAGTGCGTTGACCAGCGCGTCGCACACGGCCTCCTTGAGCTCAACGTCGATTTGACCCAGCTGCTTGTCCGAATATCCCTTCACGTCACCTCCAAGCTCCGTGTCTCCGCCACTGTTGCCACGTGTTCTTCGGCCATGGCTCGGAGCGCACGAATGTCATCACTCCTGTCCCGATTGCTGGCGAGCGCGGCATGAGGATCCGTCAGGATACCACGGAAGGCGTCGTGGAAGATGTTGCCGGACCGCAGTCGATGCGAGCGTTGCGCAACCACTGCCCAAAGCCAGAAGCTCTCCGCCAACTTAGGCCCTATACCGAGGGCACCAGTGAAACGCATGAACGTCTCGCGATCATGAGGCGCGTGCGGCACCACGTCGTGCAGTGGTTTGTCGAGCTCGTCGTCAAGATCCACCCAATAGCGTGCTGTTTCGATTGAAACATGCGGTTCACCCATCAGCGACACGACGACCCGCAGGCATTCGTTGACTGTATCTCCGGCTATTGCGCCGAAGCGGCTGGCGACCTGCAGATGGTACTCGCGAATTTCGGCCGCAGCGGTAGCGCGGACATTCACCAGCGTGCGCGCCCGCTCGACAAAGCCCGGTCCAATCACGCAAACTTCTTCGCCCTTGCGAACCTGCGCAGCCGGTCGCTCGATGAAGGAGGTCGTTGCTGCGCTGTCGTTGCGCAGGACAATGGCTGTCGATGCGCGTGCGATTATGCGCTGTCCGTTGTTCATGGATATTTCAACCAGACGGCGCTCGCCTCGAGAACCTCCGCTCAGGTCGACCACCGACCCTCGCGGGAACTCGATGTCATCGGTCGGCATCTCGGACTCAAGCTGCACAGCGTGTCGCCCGATCTCGCTCACGCGCGTGGTCGCTCGAGCAGCGAAGGCTCGAAGCCGAACGGCAAGCGCGGGCACGCCGATTTCCTGCGCTAGCCGGTCGGCATCCCTGGCCGCGAAAGCAAGCGTGTCCGCGTCGGCGAGGATCACGACTTGCTCGGGCAGCCACGGTTCGGCCAGCGTCGCCAGGATGGCAGACCTCGTCGGTGCGACAATGATGGCCCGTTTGAACTGATTGCGCAGCGAGCTGGGCAAGGCCGTGATGGTGCTCAGCACGCGGGCGCCGCCGACGCGGATTATCCCGGCATCGAGCCGCTCCGTCAGTTTTGGATGCGCGGCGGAAAGCCGGTCTGCCGCGAACTCCGCCACCATGTCGGAACGGAAAACGAAAGCTGATCGGGAGCTGGAGCGAAGCGCCGGCTGTATCGCATCTGCCAGTAGCGTCGACATCGGCGTCGCCCGTTCAAGGGAACGCATGATGCCGGTCGTGTCAGCAGTGACCTGCGCCTCCGCGTCTGCCTGGCTGGCAAGGCTGCGAGGGTCGGAAAGGGAGGCAACATCCGCCGCAACGCGATATGTCGCCAGTCGATCGTTCGCAGTTGCTGTCGATGTCTCTCGCTCGAGAAACCGACTAAGATCGGCGATCGATCCCGGCAGGCAGGCGGCGCGCCGAACAGTTGCGATCATGTTTCGCGCAGTTTCCGCCCCAGCCGGATCCCCCATCTCCGATAGCCTATGCGCAAGTCCCCGAAGCCGCTCGATATTCCGATCGACGTCGCCAAAAAAACCGTCGACTTCTATCCGCCCGCCGCCCTCGAACCGGAGTTTCGGTTGGTTAGTGTCCTGAACGATGCCGGTGATAGGCGAGTAGACAACGTGCCCCAGGGCCGGCGTCACCTTGGACTTTCGTCCGGTTTGCCTCGTTCCGAGAAGCTGAAACCGAGCAGTCTGGTATGTCCACGGATCATCCGCCAGCACTAGAATGCCGGCGGTTGGATGCACCTGGCGCATGCACTCGATCATGTCGCCAGCGTGCTTCAGCCAGTTCCATCCGAGCCGGTCGCGCGCGGTCCGCGACAAGTCGAGAATCAGGAGGTCGGGCGCCCTCGTGATCCCCCTCAGCTCCGTGCCCAACCGATCTCCGGCTCGGATCGTATAGAGATAGTATGCCGCGTTTGAGGGATTGTCCGCATCCCCGGATCGTTTGTGCGTCGCGATGTCAGTCTTGCTCCGCGTTCGCCAAAGTAGCGAGCTATTGGATGGTCGCTCGCCTCTCGGCGGACCGTGCGGCACAATCTCGTCGAGGATCGGATGTTCGAACTCGGCGTAGTCCCGACCGTCCGAGGCTCGGCCTGTCAGCTTTCGGACACGGGCCAGAACCTGGTGGTAGTCCTTGGCAGCATCGATCTCCCCATCCAGGTAGCGCTTCAGGTGGTCGAAGTGCACTTCGCCCATACCGTGGCGATCAACCTGCACGGCCCGTGCCTGCGCATGTGTGCTCCGGGCATAGGGGAACACGACGGCGCGTACGTCGTCGGCTCTTTTCCGACTGAGGGAGCATTCGTCCTTTATTGTAATTTCGACGGGCTCCGCACTGCTTATGGCGGCAATCGACAGCAGGGAGACGATCGCCGAAGGCGACATTCGACTCGGGGGCCACGGCATGATTACCTGCGCCGACCCATCGCTCGCCACCTCGGCAGCCGATCGGACAAGCCGCTCGTAGGCCGGTGTAAGCACAACCGCTTCCGGCGATCCAAGTCGATGAAGCGGCTGCCCGGCAAGAGCCTCCATATACCGTTCGACGTTCCGCGGCGGTCGTTGGACAGGTTCCGGCGCCAAGACGGTTTCCGCCGCTCTCCGCGAGGCCATCGAAGCTATCTTGGAGGTGAGACCGGCCCGCTTATCCAGCTGCGCCTGGCGCTGCTGCGCCCGATCCTTGAGTTCCGTGCCAGGTGCGCGGTCAAAGGGTCGGTACCGCGCCATCACGCCTCAACCAATTCTTGCTGACGGCGGTAAGCGGTCAATGCTACAGTTTCCGCATCCCCGTCGGCCTCGCGGAGCGCAGCCGAGAACGCCGCCGGCGTCGGAAGGTCAAGTTGTCGAAGCAGCGTGACAGAAACCGCGGCCGTTCCGGAAACACGGCGGTATCGTTGATCGACCGCGCTCGTGTTGAGCAGCTTGACGGCGAGGGCAAGCCGTTTGGGGCTCTCGGCGGTGAGAACGATAGTATGATTTTCAGTGACGAAGCCTCCCCATCGCACCACAACCGCAGGATCGACTATTGCTGCGATGAGGCGTCGCGGCTGCTTGTCGTTTGTCGTGCGTTGCATGACGGCCGCGGGGGTTCGGACCACGGCCGCGCTTGGTTCCGCGAAGGTGACGAAGTCCATTTTTGTACCTTGCTTGCCCGCGGGTTGGCATATTTCCCCCGCTCGAATGTTCTTTGCCCATATCAATGGAAAGCCATCCAGAGGTCCGAGCTTCATCACAAGCCGCGCTTGCTCGCGATTCCAGACGAAATATCCTGCTTTCGCGGTCACGCCATAGTCTGCCAGCGTCGCGCCGCCGATGGTTTCGGGGTCGACCGGCGGTAGCGGCCAAGCGTCCTCGGACCTGGCGGGAAGAGCCTGCGCCACAACGGTACCCGCTTGCGTCGTCGTACCGATGATTGGGAACCAGACCTTCACATCCGGGCGATGTGCCTTCCCCTTGCGTGCTATCAGCACGCTAATGTCCTGCGCCACGTCAAGAAAGACCCCGTCGCGACCTGCGATCGAGCCAATGGTAAGGACCTCGCCTTGCGACCGAATGAACTGGCGCATGCGATTATAAAGCGGGCCCGACCGGAAGCTCGACGGTATGACGAGCGCCACGATGCCGCCAGGCTTCGCGTGGCGGAAGGAGAGTTCAGCAAATAAGGCGTACTTGTTTATGTGCCCACTATGTGCGACCCGCCGCCACGCATTTCCGGGAACCTCCTCCATGGACATTCGGCCGTACGGGGGATTCGCGATGACCAACCCATAGGAGGCTGGGATCGGCACGCGCAGGGCATCCCCTATGAGAATCACCTCCCGCGGTAGGGGAGCCCTTAGCCGCTCGGCGATCAGCCTGCGTGATAGGATGGCGAGGCCCGCGTCGATTTCTATGCCGTTCAGCCGGTAGGCGACCTCCTTTGTAGCAAGGCCCGCTGAGGTCATCCGTCCAGCGATCGTTGAGAGGAACGCCGCGCCACCCGCCGCCGGATCGAGGACGTCATCACTCCACAGATCAAATCCAGCCTCGATCGCAAAATTAATCACCGCGTCCGCTACCGCTGGGGGCGTAAAGTAAGTGGCTTGCAATCGCCGAACCTTCGTTGGCAACATGAGGGTATAGAGCGTCCCGATCCAGTAATGACGCTCATCGACTGGTAAACCATGGAGAGCCCTACGAAACGGCTCGAGCCGCTCGTCGACGCCGATATCGGCAAGCAGATCGAGGCAGGCACCAGCACGGGCTTGCGGCGACGTGGCCTCACACGCCAGTTCCCGCGCAGCAAGGCGAGCACGGGCGAGCAAAGTCGTCTTGCTCCCCTCCGCCTCCACCGTTCCCCCCTCTTCTGACGGCATTCGGCCGTCATCCACCCCACAAAATATGCAGATACTCTCGTCGAATAAGACTACGCCTGCCAGTGAATGTCTAGACCGGAAGTTCGTCTATGGTTCCCTCTCGGCAGGATAGCCTTGAGAAATTCCTTGCAACGTTTGCGGGCTGTCCCGATTATGGATGCCGGCGACCTCGGCGGCCTTCTCTACCGCGCGATGTAATTGCCGCGACCTTTGAAACAGCCAGCCATGGGACAGTATCACGCCGTGCCCCTTGCCCTGTTCAACTTGGATCAGCATGCGAATCGGGTCGATTCGTCGACCTTGAGATGCGCAAACTCGGAGACGCGCAAGACCCGGATCACCATATCTTCTTGTATGTGCTTACGCAGCGCTTCGGACCAGAGCTCGGGCGGCGTCTCGAGCCGGCGATCGGCCCGTTGCGTTCCTCCGTAACCAATGACATGTATTACAACTCAAGTTCTCATATTTATCAAAGGTTTGCTTGAACTGTAGTAGGCACCGACAGTTCATATCCATTCAAGACCTACAGACGGCAAAAAGGGGCGGGAAAGGCTGCTTACTGCGGTATCGACGAGTGACCGGAAAGAGGGGTGCCTTAGCGGCCAGACAGCTTGGATGCTGAGGGTGCCGCACGATCCGTTCTCTCTCGGCAGGCAACAGCGCTCCCCAAAACACAATCAGGATCATCGGAGATGATCCGACATTTGAAGAATGCGCGTGATACTACCGTCAAATCACGCTCGCAGGCAATGGTGACCCTGAAGACGTCGATCTGCGTGACACGCTGGATCAAATCCGAGGAAAAGTCGCGCTGATCCGGCATATCGCAGCCTACCGACCTGGCGACATCGACACGCCGTTGGCCTCCGCAAAATCAGCCATGCGCGCATTGGCGCGTCGTTGGCTATGGTTGCATGAGGAAATCATCGCACATGACAAGGAACGGGAACGCATTGTCACCAAACGCGCACCAGACTTGATGGCTTCGCATGGGATTGCAACGCTGACAGTGGCGAAGATGTTGATTTAGTTGGCGATGAACCGACGCGGATTCGCTCGGAAACTGCCTTTGCAAAACTTTGCGGTGTTTGCCCGATCCCAGCATCTAGCGGCAAAACAAATAGGTTCCGATTGAACCGTGCCGGCAATCGACAGGCTAATGCTGCACTCCATCGCGTGGCCATCGTCAGAATGCGAAGCCACGAACCTTGCCTATGTAAAAAACGCACGAAAGACGGAAAGAGCAAAAGCGAAATCATTCGCTGCTTGAAGCGCTACATAGTTCGCGAAATCTACAGCCAGATCTGTGTACCGAAATCTGCCCAAATCACCGCTTGACGAACATAGGAGCTTCAACGCGATGGTGGAAACAGTGTTCAAGACGATCAAGAACGAGCTGATCTGGCGATCCAGCTTCCAGACCCGAAGAGCTACGGAATTGGCCCTTGGCCGATATATCGACGGCTTCTACAATCCACGTCGGTGACATTCCGCATTGGGATACAAATTGCTGGCCTCATGCAAGGCCGAAATGGCCATCACAGAGTGAAAGCCTCTCCACAAAATCCGGGCAAGACCAATTACGCCGCCGTTCACTTATAGAGGAATGATCTCTCATATAGCAATGAATAGATGGGGTGGTTGCCGCCAGATTGCTGCTTTGCTGAGACATTGTGGCGCCGACGAGGGATTGGCTTTAAGAATCAGTTAAGGTTAATAAAGCATCCTCTTCGCGCAACGAACCAGGTTTGGAGAAGCAAGGATGCGAACAGCCGTGTGCCCTAAGCTCCCCGCTTTGGCTTTGTGTTTGGTGTCGTGGATAGCTTTCGGTTTTGCGTCTCCGCCACACCTCTACAAATCAAGGGGTACGCAAATGGAAGCGACCCTAGAACCCCGAACAACCCAGAACGCAGATCGTTTTGCATTCCTCGTCGGTAGGGAGGACTATGGTAAAAAAGGCGCCCGGATCAAGCTGCGGGGTGCCCACGAGATTGGTTCTGTAACATCGGCGGTTCTGACGAAAACCTCGAGGCTGCCGCGCAGGAATACGGCAGGGCTATCAGCCGGGATATCGATCGCCCAACCTGGCTTCGTGCCGCTGCTATCTGCGTCTGAGTTCGGGGAACTCAGGCAAAGCTTCGAGTATTTTACAAAGGGAGACGCTTCGGCACGTCATAAACCCGAAGATGACCGTTTGGCCGGTGTCCCGCCTGTTCTCGCTGCCCTCGTCACCAATGATTCGGCTGATGTTCTTGCCACGGCCTACGCACCGACGGACGCTTACCATGCTCCAGAGGGGGCTTTTGATGCAGTGCTGGGAGGCGAAACAGACATGGGTCGTTTTGTTCCCCCGGTGGAGGAAGGTGACCATGATTGGATGAGTCAGCCTCTCCCAGCATCGGTTTTCTCGGCCACTGAACAAAAATGCTTGGCGACCGGTATTTACTTTGAAGCGCGCGGTGAAAAGGTGAAGGGACAGGCTGCTGTCGCCCAAGTTATTCTAAATAGAGTGCGCAACCCCAAATATCCCGGTAGCATCTGCGAAGTAGTGTACCAAAACAAGAGCTGGTTCAACAGATGTCAGTTCTCTTTCGCCTGTGACGGTGTAGCCGATTTGATTGTCGACCGAAGAGCTTTTCGGCTCGCGAAGGACGTCGCGATGGCGGTATCTGCCGGCAAGATATTTCTTGCCGAGGTCGCTTCGTCCACTCATTATAATGCAACCTATGTGAACCCTTCCTGGGCCCGCTCCATGCAGCGCATGACTCAGATTGGTTCGCATATTTTCTATCGGACGATAGGCGGCGGCTGGAGCTGATAGGCACCACGCCACGCCTTCTATCCGTGCATCGGGGCTTTTCCGTTAGATGAAAGCTGAATGCTCAATATGGTGGATTCGTCTAAAATGGATACTCTGACTATAGAGTCGTATCTTGTCTCAGCCTCTAAACTATCGATTTTAATTTCGCGCACACAGCCGCTTACGGTGAATTTTCTCGAAATCGCCCATGGTTTCCGCAAGGGGAGGGAGTTTTGTCGGTGAGCAACGCTGTTGTCGCTTGGCAGTCAATCGTAAAAATGCGCCGAACTGGCCCAAGTTTGCCATTTAATTGTGCGAATTTCGACTGTCTTGGGATCAAAAATCTAGGCAACAGAACCCCTTCCGCAGGATCATTCCAGCAACCTTCGGATTTTGGGCACGGCGAGACGCCGATCCTCGTGGTAATCGACGATCCCGCCAAATCCGCCGTCGGCGCGAAACAGGAGCACGCCAGCGGTGTGGTTCATTGTGTAACGGTCCCCCTGTGGTATCTTTTCGAAAGTGGCGCGAAACCCGCTCGCGGCGCGTTCGATTTCGCCGAGAGGGCCGGTCAGGCCGGTGATTCTGGGATCAAAATTCGACAGGTAATCCGCCAACACCTCAGGCGTGTCACGCTCCGGATCAACGCTGATCAGGACCGTGTTAAGCCGGTCGGCGTCGGGGCCGAGTTCCTCCAGCCAGAGGGTAATGTCGCCCAGCGTTGTCGGACAGACATCCGGGCACCAGGTGAAGCCGAAAAAGATCATGGCCGGGCGGCCGATCCAGTCCGAAGGCTTCACCGTCGCTCCGCGGTGGTCCGTCAGGGTGAAAGACATCTCGCCTATCGGCAAAGGCACGAGGCTGGAGCCAGATTGAACGTCGTCACGGCTCCGCCACCAGCCGAGGCCGAGAGTCAAGATCAGTGCGCCAACGCCTGAGGCTCCGGCGAGAAGCAGCCTCCGGCGTCTCATTTTTTGCTGTCCGGGCAGCCAGCGTCCCTCGCGCCCATGCCCCGGATAGCCACGGGAACCGTCACATCGCCCGCCTCGCGAAAGGTCAGCGTGACCGGATATATCTCGCCTTCCTTCAGCACCTTTGTGAGGCCCATCAGCATGCCGTGATAGCCGCCCGGTTCCAGCGCCATGGTGGAGCCTGCCGGTACGGGGATCGCCATCGCGTGCGGCATCGAGGCCACGCCATCCTTCACCACGGTTTCGTGCAGCATCGGCTTGTCGGACACCGGAGTGGTGATGGCGGTCAGCGTATCGTCCGTCGCGCCGGTGTTGCGGATGGTGACGTAGAACGCACCGGGCCGCGTCATTCCGATCGAAGCCCGCGACCAGGCTTCCGAGATTTCGAGTGAGCCAAGTTCAACGGGTTCACATGCCAGCACTTGGCCGGCGGATAGGCTGAGGAGGAGCGCAGTCAGAAGATATTTCATGATACTCACAATCTTTGCTTCAGGTCGTTCAGGATTTCGCTTGCCGGTGTGCCATAGCTGAACTGGCGCAGCCAATCTCCGTCGGGTCCGATCAGGTAAAGAGATGGGCTGTGCGACATTGTGTAGCCATCGGGCGCGCTGGCATTGGCCTCGCGCTCGTAATAGATGCGGAAACTGTCGGCTACGGCGCTGGTCTGCCTCTCGTCGCCCGCGAGACCGAGGATCGACGGGTGGAAGGCTGCGGTAAAATCAGCAAGTCCCAGCCTGCGGTCGCGTATGGGGTCGATGGAGATAAAGAGCGGTTGCACAAGGGCAGCCTGATCGCCAAGATGGTCCATGACCTGCGCGACCTCGGCCAGCGTCGTGGGGCAGACGTCGGGGCAATTGGTGAAACCGAAGAACACCAGCTGGTGCTTTCCTGCAAATTCCTCCGTCCTCCGCAGGCGCCCCTCAGCATCGGGGAGTGCGAAGGTGGGCCGGAAGGGGGCAACATCCGAGGGCAACGGCGCTCGGTTCGCCAAAAGGACGAGCGTGCCATAAGCCAGCACAGCCAAACCGGCTGCGGCCCAAAGGATCTTCTGCACGCTTGTCAATCGCATCGGTTCGTTCGTCTCCGCTCCCCGACCTGTTTAAGACCTCAAGTCCCTTGAGCCTCAAGTGCGACATTCTGCCATCACGCACAGTAATGGTCATACCAATAGTATAGTCGCCAGTAGGTTTATGTTCAGGACAATGATCGTGACCGCGATCAACGCGCAGACTGCGGTCAGCCAGCGGGGCGCAACCAGCTCGCCCATCTTGGCGGAGCTGGCGGTGAACATTACCAGCGGCACGATTGCAAAGGGTAGCTGGAAGGACAGGACCACCTGGCTCAGGATCAGCAACTGTCCGGTGCCTTCGCTGCCAAAACACAGAATCACGAAAGTTGCGGGTAGGATCGCAATGCCACGGGTGATTAGACGCCGCACCCAAGGTCTCAGCCGAAGCTTGATGAACCCTTCCATCACGATCTGACCCGCCATGGTGGCGGTCACGGTCGAATTCAGGCCTGCGCAAAGCAGCGCCACACCAAACAGCACAGGTGCCAAAGCCGATCCAAGCAACGGTTCCAAGAGCAGATGCGCCTTGTCGATTTCGGCCACGTCATTTTCGCCGACGGTGTAGAAGGCCGCCGCCGCAAGGATCAGGATTGAGGCGTTGATCGTCAATGCGAACATCAGCGCAATAGTCGAATCCCATGTAGCATGTCGCAGCGCCTCCCGTTTAGAGGGCAGATCGAGTCCAAATGCACGGGTCTGCACGATGCCTGAATGGAGATAAAGATTGTGAGGCATCACGGTCGCTCCGATGATCCCCAGCGCGAGATAGAGCATCGTGGGATTGTTGACGATCTCGCGGTTCGGTGCAAAGCCCGCGATCACCGCGCCCCATTCGGGATCAGCCTGCGCGATCAGCACCGCGAAACAGACCGTGATCGTCGCCATCAGTGCAATGATGAAGGCTTCAATCCAGCGAAACCCCTTGTTCTGCATCCACAGGATCAGGAACACATCGGCCGCAGTGATGAATACACCAACTTCCAACGGGATGCCTAACAGCAGGTTCAGCCCGATGGCGGTGCCGATCACCTCTGCCAGATCGGTGGCGATGATGGCAAGTTCCGCAAAGATCCATAGCGATATAGACATCCATTTTGGATAGGCGTCGCGACAGGCCTGAGCCAGATCACGACCTGAGGCTACCGCCAGCCGCGCGCAAAGCGACTGCAGCAGGATCGCCATGATGTTGGACAAAAGCGCCACGAACAGCAGCGTGTAGCCGAATGCTGCGCCCCCCGCGAGCGATGTTGCCCAGTTACCCGGGTCCATGTAGCCCACAGCTACTAGATAACCTGGGCCGACAAAGGCCAGAAAGCGGCGGAATCGGCTGGTGCCTCCATTGCCCACGGCGATGGTTCGGAACACCTCCGACATGGAGGGTGCTTCGCGCTCCTGGCGCCAGGCTGATCGGGTCATGGTATTCGGATTTCTTTCAAAAACCTTATGATAGACTGGTGATACATAAATAGCTTCTGCTAACCTTTTTATGGCGCGGCCTTTCTTGGCAAGCGCTCTGACCAACATGCGCCCGAACTCAGGTCATGCGAGTAGGTTCCCACGGAGGCAATTCGGTAGCACACACTATGGCCGGATGACCCGGCCGGGTCAGTTGAATTAAACCTTGATCAGCGCCGCAGTGGCATACATGAATGCGATCCCGCCAAGAAATCCTCCCAGAACAGCCGGCGAGAGCAATACGGCCTGGCGGTCAGGATTCTGGCGCATCAGGTAGGCGCCGACCTCAACCATGACCTGCATGATTGCGCCCGCGCCTACAGCCAGAACTAATGCCGACCATTGTGGCGCATAGGCGAGACTGCCCGCCCACATACCCAGTACGGCTGGACCGCCGGCCAGTAGTGTCAGCGCCACAAATGTCCAGAGTGGAGGACGGATCCGCAGCATGGGTGCGGCGATGCCGATTCCCTCAGTCACATTATGCAGCGCAAAGCCGAGAACGAGGAAGGTACCAAGCCCTGCCGATCCGGCTGCAAAAGCGCCGCCGATCGCCAGGCCCTCACCGAAATTGTGCAGCCCTATGCCAAGGGCGATGAAAAATGCGAGCGCCAGTCCCTCGGGTTGGCCGCGCCAGCGTCCGATCGCCATTAATAGCAGAAAACTCGCCAGGCCCGCCAGCCAGACCATTGCGGACCCCTGGAACAATGCGGCCGCTTCGGAGGCCAGCTCCAGTGCCTCGGCGGTCATGTCGATGAGCAGGAATGCCAGCAGACCAACAGTCAGCGCGAGCAGAAAGTTCATCCCGGCCCGCCCGACGCCGCGCATGGCCGGATAAAACATCAGTCCGAGCGCCACCGGCAGCAGACCGACGATCGCCCCGACCAGCGCCTGCGCCTGTAATTGGGACGTCGTGGCCTTTGGCGTCGACACGGCGACAGCGATTTCATGTTCGAACGCCGTGCCGGTGTTGGATAGGAGTTTGACAACATGTGCCTCGCCAAGCACCCAGGGATAGGGAATCTGCACCCAGACGGCCTCTCCCCGCGCGATTGGTCCGGGCGGATCTTGGGTGAAGGTCCAGAACGCGTCGTCCACCACCACCTGGGCGATCACCATGGGATCTGATCCGCCGGCTCGTACCCGCAACCCGATGCCTGTCTCGTCGAGAATGGTCCGCTCCACGGTCATGGCCTCGACCGGCGGAGCGCCATTGTTGAAACTGCGCAGGGGGTCGAGTGAAGCGATCCAGACGAAGGCGACAAGCATGGCGGCCAGCGGCAACAACACCAGCATGAGTTGGGTGATGGAGGATTTGGCCGGTTGAGGTTGGCTGTTCTCTCTCATGCTGAAGGCTCCTGCACGTCGAACAAGCCCATCCAGCCGAGCTCTGTGAACTCGGATTGATGCGGATGAAACATGTACATTCCGGACTCGTGTTCGGCAAAGCTGAACTCAAGAATCCCGCGCTGCGCCTGGCACTGCATGATCACATCGACAGTGCGGTGTGTCGGCGTCAGCGTGGTGCCGGTATCGTAGTAATCAAAGAAGTTCGCGTGCAGATGAAACGAGTTGATGAAGTCGAACTCGGTCACGTTCAACAGGTAGATGCGAACGGGGCGCGACTTGTCGATGCGGATAGGCACGTTCATATAAGCTAGGGCCACGGTGTTGCAGGCATAGACTTCGTTGCCGCCATCAAAATTGGTGTCGAAGGCGTTCATCACCATCGCCATCTCCTGCCATTCGGCATTCTCGGAGCTGCCGAGCAGACGTGAGGCGGCAACCGCAACGTGTTCGGGACGCAGGGCAGGATCGGGGTCAATGACGAACAGGCCATACATGCCCTTGTGCATGTGCCGCTTGAGCGGAAAAGCATGGCAATGATACAGGTGGCAGCCGAAGGGTTTGGCATCGAATTCGTAGATGAATTCCTCGCCGGGACCGATCAATCCCGCGCCGGGAACGCCGTCCATCCGCGCTGAGTGGATGCCATGGAAATGCATGGAATGGGGGTGCGAGCCGAAGTTGCGGAAAATGATCCGCAGCCTCTCGCCTTCCTTTGCCCTAAGAGCCGGGCCCGGAACGCGGCCATTGAAGGTCCATGCGGGGAAGAAGATGCCGGGGGCAATTTCGATTTCCTTGTCGATAGCATCGACTTCGAAGGTGCGCAGTGTCCGGCCATCGGACAACTGTTCGGTCCGTCCCGTCTCCCAGTCCGTCAGCATGGCTGTTGGGTCGAAGCCGTTCCTGGCATGATCAACCAGGCCAACCGTTGTCATGTTACCGTGAGCCATTCCAGGCATCGGCGCAGCATAGGGATCATCCATCATGGTGGACATGTCGTGACCCGCCGTGGGATCAGGTTTGGTCTGCGACCTTGCACCACTTGCCACCATGGCTGCGCCGCTCGCAGCGGCAAAACCTCCGACCAGCAAGGCTCGACGTTGCGGGTCGACAGACAATGCGGTGTCGTCAGGCGCTGAAGCCCGCCGGGAGACTTCAGAATCTGACCGCGCGTCGCGTTTGTGGCTGCGTACAATGGTAGACATCGAGCAAAGCTTTCCTTATGCGAATTTGCGAACAAAGTCTGTGGGCAAAAAGTTAGTATTGGCTAACTTTCTACACAACACCTTTACTTGTCAAGTCGCGCTGTGCAACATGCCCGGTATGATGAAAAATGATTTCACCGTCAGATTGCCTTCGGCAACAGACGAGCGCCTAGCAGATGCCAGAGCCGAGGCCTTCCAGGGAGTACGGGAGGCGCGGCGCAACGAGCTGGCTGAAGACTATGTTGAGCTGATCGCGGATCTGATTCACGAACAGGGTGAGGCCCGGCCGGTCGATATTGCTGCACGGCTGGGCGTGCGGGCACCGACCGTGACGAAGGCGCTGGACCGGCTCGCCCGGGAAGGGCTGATCACTCGCGCGAAGTATCGCTCGGTTTTT
Organism: Hoeflea sp.; assembly: GCF_039975035.1. Taxonomy (GTDB): domain Bacteria; phylum Pseudomonadota; class Alphaproteobacteria; order Rhizobiales; family Rhizobiaceae; genus Hoeflea. The sequence continues at coordinate 23,289 of NZ_JBDWHW010000067.1, forward strand.
CTGACGGACGAAGGTCGTGCGCTTGCCAAGGAATGCCGCCATCGGCACGAGATCGTCCTGCGGTTCCTGATCCGTCTCGGGCTTGACGCCGAGACGGCGGAACTCGACGCCGAGGGAATTGAGCACCATGTCAGTGAGCGGACGCTTGCACTGTTCAAGTCCTATGCCGACCGGCCTTGAGAGGTCCTTTAGGAATTTTCGACGGCGCTGCGCACATCAGCGATGAGGCCGTCAATGCTGATTTCTGACATTTGACGCCCGTTCAGGAAAAAGGTCGGAGTTTGGCGGATTCCCAGGGCGTTGACATCCGCCATATCCTGATTGAGGACACCTGTAATTCCTGGAAACTGCTTGTCGCTTTTGGCCTTTTCAAGGTCGAGCCCGGCGGTCTCTGCGATCTGCCAGGCTATGTCCATCCGCGGCCCATCGTGCAACGCCCAACGAGGCTGCTGTTCAAGGATCGCATCGAGCACGGGCTCGAACTTGTCCTGCATCCTTGCGGTCTCAAGGATGCGCACCGCCTCGTCAGAGCCTTCGTGGAACACGGTATAGCGCATGACAATGCGCACTTGCGTGGGGAACTGTTTGCGTATTTTCTGGACTACCGGATGAAAGGCCCTGCAGGCTTCGCAGGACGGATCGAAGAATTCGACAAGCGTTACCGGAGCCTCATCGGGACCGAAGCTCGGTGAATAGCTGCGAACCAGCAGCGACGGATCAACCGCCGCAACGGCTTCAGTGTCCACCTGTTGGTTACGCCTAGTCAAGAAAAAGACGCCGCCGCCAAAAACTGCGAGGCCGAGAGTGGACGCTCCAATCAAGAGAGTTCGTCGGTTCATTTGCGTTTTCCTTTCGATAGAACAAGACATGCCAGGATCGCGGCAAAGGCGATCAGCGATAGGTAAGGAATGGGAAGGCCAAGGATGATCTGGGCTGGACCGGAGCAGGATGGGCCATCCTTGGTGCATGGAGCGATCACCTGCGGAATCCAACCGGCGTAGAGCCCCGAATGCCAGCCTGCCAGCGCCAGGCCTGCCAGCGCTAGCGGCGGGCTATAAAGACGGGCCATGCCGTCGCTACGCCAGATCGACAGGCCGATGATGGGCACCAAGGGAAACATTGCGATGCGTTGATACCAGCATAGAGTGCAGGGCATCTGTCCGAGAACTTCACCAATAAAGAGAGCGCCAAGAGTTGCTGCCAGGGCGATGATGAACGCCGTCAATAAGGGCAGCTCCTCGGCTGACAAAGCTTGAGGTTCAGGATTGATCGACACCAGACACCTCTCTCCGATGTGAGGCGGCCGACGCGAGCAGGATGCACAGCGCACCGAGAGTGATGGCTATATCCGCCCCATTGAACGTGGGAAAGCGCCAATCTCGCCATGCGAGATCAAGGAAATCGGTGACGGCGCCCTGCCGCAGCCGATCGACAACGTTGCCCAATGCACCGCCCACGATCAGAGAAAAGCCGACCCGTTCGACAGGGTGACGCGCACGGAACGCCATGAAGGCAAGAACCACAGTCAACGTTCCGGTCAGCGCCGCCATGAGCAGCGGCTTGCCCGCCATGAGATCAGAGAACATACCGAAGCTCGCCCCTTCGTTAAAGCCGAGCGTCAGATTCAATCCTGGAAAGACCGCCACCGTCTTTCCCTGTGAGAGCAGCGTCAACGCCGCCGCCTTTGTGAGTTGATCGGTGACCAATGTGGCTCCGATCAATTTACATATTAGCCGAGCGTTCATGGCTTCATCCCGCGACGCAGGCTGATCCAGCGCGGCACGGTCGCGGCGTAGCGGTCATAGTCCGGCCCCAAAGCCTGGCGCAGCGTCGCCTCCTCGGACCGAGCTTGTATCGAGGCCGACCAGAAGAAGATCAGCGGTGCAAAAATCGTCGGAATTGCTGGAATCGCGAAGCCGACACCTGCCAGGAGCATAAACTGACCCACAAAGGTGGGATTGCGGCTGAGCCGATAGAGTCCGTCTGAGACGAGGTTGCCGGTCGCTCCCTCGGCTACACCGACGCGCCACGAGCTCCCCATCGACATTTGTGCAGCGAAAGCAAGCATCGCACCGATCCCTGCTACGAACACGCCGATCACGCCAAGCGCTGCTGTTGAGCCTCGATCCCAGAACGGATCTATCCCACGCAAGACAGGCGTCGCCAGCCACAGAAACGGCGCAAGAGAAGCCAGAACAAAGGCCGCACGGAACCCTATTGCAGCCCATCGGTCGCGTCCCTTGGCACGGCCAAACAGCCATACCGGCTTGCCTGCGGCTCGAGCTGCGATCGCGCTGCCCCCGAAAAAAAGCACAAGGTAGCCAAAAAGCAGGGCCAGGGCGGACCAGCCAAAACTGGAAATCATGATATCACGTTTCCCGTTCTGGATTGAAGCGCAGCAGTCGCAGTGCGTTCAGCGTGACGAGAACCGTCGCTCCCGTGTCGGCCATGATCGCGATCCAGAGACCGGTCAGACCCAAAACAGAAGTTACGAGGAACACCGCTTTCAAACCGAGCGCAATGGTGACGTTCTGGCGTATGTTGGCCATTGCCGCACGGGTGAGGCGGATGGTGGCCGGGATGTCGGTCACTCGATCACGGAGGATGGCTGTATCGGCCGTTTCGAGCGCGACATCAGTTCCCGAACCCATGGCAACGCCAACGCTTGCCTGCTTGAGCGCCGGTGCGTCGTTGATGCCGTCGCCGATCATCATCACGCCGCCATGATCGCTCATCTCGCGGATGGCCGCTAGCTTGTCTTCGGGCATCATGTTGGCCTGGTACTCCATGCCCAGGCTTGCCGCGATCGCCGCGGCCGTGCGCGGGTTGTCCCCGGTCAGGATGAGCGGCGTAATGCCCATTGCTTTCAACTGGCGCACCGCTTCGGGCGCATCCGCGCGTGGTTCGTCACGCATGGCGATGATGCCAAGCGAGGTTTTTTCGCGGAACACCACAACGGCGGTCTTGCCCTGTTCCTCGAAAGCCGTCGTCTGGGCTAGGCCCGCATCGTCAATCCCGGCATTGTCCTTGGCATATCCGGGTGAAGTCACCCAGGCAGAGGCATCACCCACCGTGGCAATCACACCCTTACCCATCAGTGCCTTTGCATCGCGTGAGGGCAGGATTGTTAGGCCTTCCTCCTCGGCCTTGTTCAGAATAGCGACAGCCAACGGATGGCTTGAGCCGCTTTCGACGCCCGCTGCGACAGCCAGAAGTTCGGCCTCGGTGGTTGTACCAAAAGTTACGATATCCGTTACCGCAGGTCGCCCATGGGTAAGTGTCCCGGTTTTGTCAAAGGCAACGCGAGATACCTTCGCCGCCGCCTCGATCACGGCACCGCCTTTCATTAGAATGCCGCGCCGCGCGCCCGTTGACAGCGCCGAAGCGATTGAGGCGGGAACCGAGATCACAAGCGCACAGGGACAGCCGATCAGCAGCAGCGCCAGCCCGCGGTAAACCCATGTGTCCCAAGGTTGGCCAAAGGCCAGGGGCGGCACCAGCACGACCAGAGCCGCAACAGTGACGATAGCGGGCATATACCAGCGACTAAAGCGATCTATGAATCGTTCGGTCGGCGCGCGTGCCTCTTCAGCCTCTTCAACGAGGCGAATGATGCGCGAAATGGTGTTGTCTTCGGCGGTTTTAGTCACCGTAATCCGCAGCGCGGCTTCGGTGTTGATGGAGCCCGCAAAGACAGAATCACCAGGCCCCTTGTTCACCGGAACACTCTCGCCCGTCACCGGGCTGTCATCAACACCCGAGGTGCCTTCCTTAATCTCGCCATCCGCCGGAATGCGATCACCGGGACGGACGAGCACGGTTTGCCCCACGGCAAGACTTGTCGCCGGCACTTCGCGCGTGGCGCCGTTCATCTCCAGAAGCGCTGTCTTCGGAACGAGATTGGCAAGAGCGCGAATACCGTCGCGCGCCTTGCCCGCGGCAACACCTTCCAGAACTTCACCCACAGCGAAGAGAAATACAACCAGAGCTGCTTCTTCTGCCGCATCAATGAACAATGCGCCGATAGCAGCTATCGTCATCAGGCTTTCAATGGTGAAGGGCTGTCCCATCCGCAAAGCTGCAAACGCTCTACGTGCGACGGGGGCAACTCCGATCAGGCAGGCTGCGACAAATGCCCAATTGCCGACCTCTGGTACGATCAATTCCACACCCCAGGCGGCAACCAGAAGCAGGGCGGTAAAGATCACCAGTTTACCCTTGGCAGTCTGATACCAGCGTTTGCCCCGATCCGCAGGATCGTCATGAACGTGGCCGGGGCTACCGTGGCCAGAATCGTCCGTTGCTTTGCTGACTGCCTGTGAGCGACCGGTACCGTTTTGATCTTGGTCATGCGCTTCGGCAGGTTCCTGCTTTGCTACGCGCGACACAATACCGTATCCAAGCGCACGAACGGTCTTCTCGATCTTGTCGCGGCCCGTCCTGCCTTCGTCCAACGTCAGGCGCAGGCGTTCGGACATGATGCCGACCTCAACCCCGGTCACCCCTGGCAGCCGCGCCACTGCATCCTTGATCTTCGTCGCGCAGGATCCGCAGTCCATGCCAGACACTGTCCAGTCGCAAGTTATTTCGTTATCTGAATCCATTTTCGTCATCGTCTTTCCTTCGCCCAATGGCGAGTAAGCGCCGGGCCCTTGTCTTCATCAGATGCCCACTCTAATGTCTCTAGCTACTGTAGCTTCAAGAGAAATTTTATGTTGACCATTGGAAAACTTGGACGGGCGGCGGGGGTAAAGATTCCGACCATCCGTTACTATGAACAGATCGGTTTGTTGCCGGAGGCCGAACGCAGCACAGGCAACCAGCGGCTCTATGGCCGCAAGGCGCTTGATCGACTGACTTTCATCCGACATGCGCGGGAACTTGGTTTCACGCTCGAAGCAATCCGCGATCTGCTCAGCCTCTCGGATACTCCGGACCAGCCATGCGCGGCAGCGGACGCTATTGCCAAGGCTCAATTGGCGGAAATTGAAAAACGGCTCACACGCCTTGCCTCGCTAAAGGTCGAACTAAAGCGAATGGTGGCGCAATGTGCGGGTGGCAGGATAGCCGATTGCCGGGTGATTGAAGTTCTGGGTGATCACTCGCTTTGTGCGACAGACCACGATCACCCGCAAGGCGGAGATGGCCAATGACATCGTTTGGAACGTTGTCCATCTATATGGGTGCTGCGTTGGCCGAAATAGCTGGCTGCTTCGCTTTCTGGGCCTGGATGCGGCAAGGGGCGAGCGCCCTGTGGCTTGTCCCCGGTCTTGCTAGCCTCGCGGTCTTTGCCTGGCTGTTAACGCTTGCCCCGTCCGATTTGGCCGGCCGCGCTTATGCGGCATATGGCGGTGTCTACATTGCAGCCTCGCTGCTCTGGCTTTTGACCGTGGAAGGGCGGCGGCCCGATAGCTGGGACTTGGCTGGCGCCGCGATATGTGTTCTCGGAGCGGGAGTCATCCTGTTCGCACCGCGGACGCTAGTGAGCTGAGAAATTGTTGCCGGTTGACGGCAAGTGGGATTGATACTGCAAGAGGAGCTGCGATCATTGGCATAGTTCCTTTGCTCAGCATCTGGAATTTTTTATTCACCTGATTCAGGTCTGGCGGGACGCTGCTAGCACTTTCCGGCGCGCCTTTATATTTCGGTGTCCTACACGCAACAACGGTAGCAAGTTTTAGCGGAATTGTTTCCTCAGGTTGCATGCCTCCGCCGATCTGTTGACAGATTCATGGACGTTGGCTGTCCGGAGCAATGCGATAGGCGGCCAACCGGCATTCAACTGTGACTCCTTATAGATGTCCAATCTCAACTCACTTTAGATTAGCCGGGTAGGGGCCGCCTAATCGCAAAATCACGTAGCGGTGACGGGCCAGCGGTTTAATGTTAGCGCTCGGTTCTTGAAGCGCCAACTTTCGTTTCCGGTTTCGCCGATTTCGCAGTGATGGGTGAGCCGGCTGCATCCGCGAAAGCCCGAAAGCGAAGATTGCCGTCGATAAAATCAACCCAATAAAAATCATTCAAAATTTATCAAAAATAATATATATTCTTTAGGTATGTTTGTTTTCAAGATATTATATTTGAGATTGTAGTCTTCTCTTAGTACAAAGAGAAGGCGAAGTAAATGTATAATGAAGTAACAAATAAGCAATATCTGAGAAACACTTCTTTCCTAATCTCACTTCTGTGCGCATCCGCCGCGCAGGCCAATGACTACGATGTTCGGGAAACAAAACCCGAGATTATGGTCGCGGCCAATACAGTTTCCGCGCTCGTGCAAAACCAGAGTGTCGCCCGGAATCTGGCGTGGCTGACCATGGCACAATTCACGACGACTCTTAACGTGAGCCAAGGCGGCTTCGCTCCCCTTGGCTTTGATCCTGATCCTGCCTTTGACTTTGCAGCTCCGCAGGCGTTCGCGGCCCTTGCCGCCGCGCGCCCGGCAGATAACCAGGCACCCAGTGATCTGACTGCCAGTCAGGACCAGATCACCACCGCCTCCATTTCAGTGCCAACAGCATCGGCTGGCGCGTCGCTCAGCCAGGAAATTCGCGAAGACTTGCCACTGTTCGGTGCCTACAGGATCCGCTTTGGCAAGATCAAGAGCGGTGCCCGTATATCCGTCTTGATGCGGAAAGCAGCAGCTTCCGGCCCGTCAGCCATCTGCATCAATCAATGCGCAGACCTCGCCGATCGCCTGGCGCTGAACGGATCAAGTATCAGCGAACAACTCCGCCACGTCTCGGTTTCCGTCAACAGCATGGTCGCCTACAAGACCGATGATCAGAACCATGGCCGCACTGATTATTGGTCAACGCCAAATGAAATTCTGGGTCGCAGCAGCGGCGATTGCGAAGATTATGCCGTCTTGAAAATGGCCGTGCTGGCGCGCCTTGGCGTCCCGATGAACGTCATGGAAATCGTCGTGCTCAAGGACACCAGCCGTCGCTTGTTCCACGCTGTTCTGTCCGTCAGCCTTGAAGATCGCAATCTGATCCTCGACAACGTGACCGATGCCATTGAAGCAGACACAGAAAAGCTTAGCTACGCGCCGCTGTTTTCGATATCCGGTTCCGCAAACTATGTCTTCGGTTACAAGGGCGGCGGGTCCAACCTCATGGCATCCCTCAAGGGCCTCGCAGCAATAGCGCCAGGCGCTGGGTTCTGAGACATGGGAATGCTCAACAATGCTCCCTGCTTCCAGGAGGTAATCCTGCAATGATTTCGGTCCCGTGTTTTCCCTGGGCTGGCCTTACGCATCTTTGGCATCGGAATCACAAAATGGCGGGGCAATGGCGATGTTCGGGTAACCAGCGCGGGCGTCAGCAACTCTTTTCTGCCCTGGATAGGCTGGATTAGCCGTCGTTAGTCCAAAATTTGTCTGTTTGATCAGCTCGTGAGGCAGGTAAGCATAGTCCCCATGTTGAACCTATTTTGGGCCGGAACTAGTCGGCAACGAAGGGATCCGCGAGGGCTGCTTTCGGTCGGCTGACCGGGACCAATGTAGATGATGTTACTTCCGACAAATATTGAGGACCTTTCTTTGCCAAAAGCTTTCGGAAAACCGGGTTCATGCCGCCATCCGAATAGGCAAGACCAGGTCTCTGGACATCGTTGAGCAGGCTTTGCATCTTCATGATGTCTCCCGTCGATTTTTCGGCTACTTGCTGATCCTCAGGCTCGAAGGCTGGGCATTGCCCGAGCGGATCGACAGGTGTCACGCCGTTGACTGGTTCTCCGAACTTGTAACGACCCTCGCAAAACTGAAGCCGAGGCGGTTGGCGCAGTACTTCAAATTGATCATAGCCCGCCTTGAGATCCATCCAGAAGTCGAAATTTGGATTGTCGTTGTGTGCGGCAAGGTTCTCCGGCGTCATTCGAAAGGGATAGGATTGGACTTGAAAAGCCTGTTGACCGCCCTGCAATGCGTCTCTGACAACCGCATAGACCTCTGCGACATAATTGTCGGAAATCGCAAAACAACCCGACGATGAACATGCCCCATGAACCATCAGGGCGGAACCTGTATAGCCCTTAGCACGCTCCAGCCTGTTCGGATAACCGAGATCGAAGGAAAGATAGTACTGAGAATTTGGGTTCAACCTGCCAGAATTGACTGTGTAAAAACCTTCCGGCGCTTGGCGGTCACCTTCAAATTTTTTCGGACCCAATTCGCCGGACCATCGGCACATCGGGTAAGTCTTCATCAGTGCGTACTTGCCTGTCGAATCACGTTTCCATACTTCCAGTTCGCTCTCCTGCTTGAAGATGCGAACCAGTACAGGATCTGTGGACCTCATTCCCATTTCCCGCATTTTGGCGAGTGTCTTTTGCGGGATAGGAATGTCGCCTCGGCCATCAAGATCCAGCGTACTCGTCACACATCCCGTCAAGACAAGGCCCGCCATGAGAATGCCGATCACGTTGGTACGGAATTCTTGGCCCATGGGGCGCTCTTTTTTAATCGTCGGCAGCATCATCTTCCGTTTCCTGCGCATAGCGTCAGAGTACGATCAGTCTGGCTCCGCTGGTGACGCGACCATAAAGATCGACAATATCCTGGTTGATCATGCGGACACACCCGCTTGAGACAGATTTGCCGATTGTCCAGTATTCCGGTGATCCGTGGATGCGATACAGCGTATCCTTGCCATTCTGGAAGATGTAGAGCGCCCGCGCGCCAAGTGGATTGCTGAGCCCTGGCGGCATTCCGCCATTGTCGGCGCTCCATTTCTCCAGCTCTGGTTGCCGTGCGATCATTTCATCAGGCGGAGTCCATTTGGGCCAAGCCTGCTTCCATTGGATGACACCTTCACCCGACCATTCGAAACCCTGTCTACCGAGGCCGACGCCATATCGCATCGCTTGTCCGTTTTCCTGGACCAGATGCAGGTAGTATGTCTTTGTGTCGACGATAACGGTTCCAACTGGATATGGACTGGTGAAATTCACCTGACGCCTTCTGAACTTTGATGGCACCTTGCTTATTTCTATTGCTGGAAGAGGGAACCTCTCCTCAGGCATGGGTCCGTACATTGTCATAATGTTGGACGAATTCTGACTGGTCGGTAGTTTTTCAACCGGTTGCCCGACTTTGGTGGCGGTAGTGCACCCGGACAAGGCCAGCACTGAAGTGCTGGCTGCCCCATAGATGAATTGACGACGGTTCATATCATTTCAACTTTCGCGAATTTATTCACAGTGGGTCCGTTCAGAAAATTTGTGATGGAAAACGAGGTTCATATTTCGGAAACGATTTTCGACTCGCATTCGTTTGCATGCTGAGAATGGGAGTGAAGCTACTGTACCACTACCTGCGCGCCGACTGGTACCCGCTCAAAAAGGTCTTCAACGTGTTCATTGATCATGCGGATGCAGCCGTTGGACACTGAGCGCCCAATCGAAGACGGTTCCGTCGTGCCATGAATGCGGTAGAGCGTGTCGCGCCCGTCCTTGTACAAGTAGAGTGCCCGCGACCCCAATGGATTGTTAGGTCCACCCGGCACACCCTTGGCAAAGCGCGCGTATTTTCCCGGATTCCGTCTAATCATATTGGCCGTGGGGGTCCATGATGGCCACTCGGCTTTCCGTCCGACTTTCGCCTGCCCTTTGAAAGTCAGACCGGCACGCCCGACTCCGATCCCGTAGCGGCGAGCTTCGCCTGACGGAAGCTGGAAATACAAGAAATGGTTTTTCGGATCGATTATGATGGTACCGGGCTTGTAACCGCTATAGCGAACGGTCTGCGGCTCGAATTTTTCGTCTAGTTTGAATTTATCAGTATGGGCATTCGCGGGTAACCCAAAGGATACTACGATGCCGGCACCAATGCCGAACATAAGTCCTCTTTTCGAAATCATGCTTCACACTCACGTTGTTGAAAGTTGCCGATGGGCGCAATTTGCGCAATGGACATTCAACCGTGAGCGTTTGGCGGCCTTGGGACTACGTATCCCACATTAGAGAGGAACGCCGTTTTCCAAAATGCAGCATGTTCCCGGGTCTCAGATGTGATCGGGGGAGCAACCAATTCAGCGAAAATGGCATAGTGCATCTGACAGTGCACGGATTTCTTGCTTTCGGTATCTTCGCTCAGCGGAACCGTGTCAGAGCCGCGCATAGCAGCTGTGACATTGGAACTGCATTCCACCAAATCGATTGTGCTTTGGAGTTCGTCAAAAATGTAGCCACCGCCAAAGGAGTGCGCCAACGCTGAAATCGCGAGGAACAAAGCTAAAGTGAGGGACACAATTCGGTTCATGGCATTCTTTTTGCCTACACTGGTATCAATTGTCTATATGGTTTGTGATTAACTTTTCGTGAAAAGAAAGGCAGCGGGTCGTTCAGTTGACTACAACTAAGCCGTCAAACGAACCGACATAGCCAAGACTATTTAAAGTTCCGCCGAGACGCTGGGTGGTCGAGCGGATTATCGAATGATTTGAGTGTGCTGCAGACTGGCCAAGGAGCTCGAAAAAGCGTCGCCTAACGCGCTATTCTTCAGCCGCGCATGACGAACCCAGCTCTGACGGTCGGTTGTGCCGGCCTTTAGTGGCCGTTGGCATTGCGAGCCAGTTCACGTTGAATCGTGCAACGATCCAGGCTGACGAACTCTACCAAATTTTGGAGGATGCTCAGGGGCTCAGGTCAACAAGCTTGATCGGAATTCAGAAAGACATATTCTCGGTTACCTTACCGACGCGTGACGCAATCCCACGAAGTTATCCGTCGCGCTCTCCGTGATGATGTTCTGTCGGAATTGCGGCAGCTGGCAGGACTTTGGCAAGCACCTGAATAGCATCCGTGTTTGTGAAGTAAACAGTGACAGGAATTGTGTCGCCAGCGATCAGATTCTCCACGTAATTCATGGATAGTTGCACGCCTCCTTTTGACATAACCAGTTCGGTTTTTGGAGGAAGGGCTTTTGGAATAGGCTCTGGTTTCGAAACGTATTTACCGTTCACACCTGTCGGCTCGTCAAGGGTGATGGTAGCAAACTGAATGCTCTCAAAACCTTTGATCCATAAATATTCGTCGGTACCGTTCCAGATCGAGAAGTAACCAGACATTTTATCTCGACCGAGTGCCGGGATCACTATCTCCGCATGTTCGACGACAATCTGCTCTTCATACAATTTCCCTTCTTCTGCATAACCCTTTGTATACATAAATATACATGAGACACCAATGATCCAACGACCAAGATAGATGGATTTGTAGATGGAAGTGCATTTTTCATTTTGGCGGCTCAAGAAAGCGCGTATGGGTATCTGTGTCGGATTTCTTTTGTTTTCCATCAAAATTGGCCAGCCTTTGGGAGAAGAATGGATTTCTCGTGCAGCGGGCACCCAGGTATAGTCCCGTCGGATAGGATGTGGCTTTCGCCATATCGGATTTTCTGGGAGAAGTCTGGCAACTTGTGCAGCTGAAGCAGAGTATAAGGCATTTCTAACCCGTGATTGGCGAGAGGACAATATCCCGCTACATGATGATATGCAGTGGCCAGCCGTAGTGTGCCTTGATCGCAAATGCGAGTTCGACCAGCCGGTAATCGGCGCTGTTGGTGTTCTCTCTGCTTGCTATCGCGGTTCGTCGTGATCAGATCGGTCTCATTGTTGCTGAGCGACGGTTCCGTACCAAATCCGAGAAGGGTAGAGAGCGCAATATCCTTGACTAGCTTCCAGTCATGGTCGTCGGTCCCCGGCAGATTTTGTTAGTCATTGCGCCTACTGATCCGGCAGGGTTGCCTTCATTTACAACCAGTAGACCACGGCTGGCGGTTTTCCGCCAAGTACTGAATGGGCGCGCTGTAATTTGTAGAATATGAAACACGTGCCGATTGCTGCACCTGCTTGAGAACCAGTTTCCCAGACGCGCAGGTGGTCGCATTTACAAATTAGGGACCGCGAGAGCGGTTCAGCAAAGGTGCTTTCCAGCTACCGCAATCTCCCATGTCAACTGCGGAGTAAAATCCGGGTGCTGCGCCAACGCCAATCAGGCCGATCATTATGAAACGTCGGGTGATCATCTGTTGTCTCCTATTTGCCCGCGTGGCCGTGGCCGTCATCAGCAGCCGGGGGTGACACATCAGGAACCAGTTTCTCGACAGATGCGGCCACCCTGAGTTCCTCCATAATCGACTGCGTTGCAGCTGATTCGAGCGCAGCCCTTATCTGCGTCGCTAATGCTTCATACGGCGGTGCTGGGCGGGTACGCCGTTCCTCAAGCTTCAGCAGGTGAAATCCGAACGCGCTGACCACGGGCTCACGTGTGAACTGGCCGGGCTCGAGTTCGGCAGCTGCCGTATCGATCTCCGACAAGGTCTGACCGGTGACAAGGTAGCCCAAATCTCCGCCATTCACCTTCGAAGCCTCGTCCTTAGATCGTTCAGAGGCGACCACTGCGAAGTCCTCTCCCTCTTCAAGCGCGATAATCGCTTCCCGCGCTTCAGCTTCCGTTTCCAGAAGGATATGGCGCAAGCGGAATTCTTCCGCAGGCGGAATTTTCGTGACCTGGAGATTATACGCCTTGCGAACCGCTGCATCGTCAACACGCTTGGCCACCTCCCCGTCCAAAAAGACAGATCGCAGGGTCTGTGCTTCAAAGAACGCAATTTGCCGCTTGTATGAGTCCTCGTCAGTAACCCTGGCGGCTCTGGCTGCGTCAGAAACAAGCTGAAGCCGAATTAACTCGTCAACAATGACGGAGAGGCGAGCATCGTCAGGCATGCTGCCCATCTGGTTGGCATACATTTCGGAGGCAAATGCGACATCGGCCGTGGTTATCTCCGTGCCGTTTACACGCGCAACAACATTCTTGTTCTGCGCGAGCGCTGGAGCCCCCGCAGCCATCGCAAGGGTAAGCATAAGCAAGGCGGCGGATGGAAATTTGCTCCAGTGTCGCAGCGTGACGGATTGAGTGTTTGATTCTATTGTCATGGCCATCCCTTACTGCGCTGCCGAGATCATTGGGTCGATGATCTCGCTGAACTGATCAATAGTGAGTGCGCCCTTGTGCTCCTCGCCGTTGATGAAGAAGGTTGGAGTCGAATCCACGCCATAAGATTTGCCAGTTTCCATCACTTCAGAAACTTTATCCAAAATGGACTGGTCTGTCAGGCAAGCCTCCACTTTTTCCCCGCTCATGCCAGTCAGGCCCATAATGGATTTGAAAGCAGAGGCCGGGTCCGCCACCCGCGCCCATCTGTCCTGGCTACGGTAGAGAAGATCGACGGTTGCATACCAATTACCCTCTCCGGCGCAGCGGGCGAGCATGAATCCAGCTTGCGCGCGCGGGTCGAAGGGAAATTCGCGCATAATGAACCGCACCTTGCCGGTATCGACATATATCTGTTTCACAGCGGGCCATGTGTTTACGTGGAAAGTCCTGCAGTGTGGGCATGTCAATGAGGCGTATTCAATCACTGTTACGGGTGCCTCCGGCGATCCGAAAACTTGCTCAGGAAGAGGTCCGGGCTTGAGCATGTCCTCCATTGTGGCCGCTCGTATGACCGAAGCAGACAAGGGAATAGCTACTAGCGCACTAACGCCGGTGAGGAAGAAACGTCTTTTCATGTTAGCTCCTGATAGATGCGTAACGATTGTAAAAGCTATGGTAGGTAGAGGTTCAAGCAGTTTTTTGTGTTGAGCATCCCGTCCTTGAAAACGTAGAGCGCGTGCCGAGCGGATTGTCGATGGCAGATGGCATGCCTCCGTTCTCTGCGCTGTATTTGGCCAGTTCAGTTTGCCTGACGATTATTTCGGTAGGCGGTGTTCACTTCGGCCATCCCTGCTTCCAGGCTGTCTCGGCATGGGCCGATGGGACTTACGGAAATAGTCGCGCGCAAGCTGCAGAGATATTTGCTTGCTTTGCACAAGCCAGAAATCCAAAATGTGTTTCACGCGCTCTTGCGATGAGCCTATTATTGAGGAGGTGGTACGGAAACATGGTGGATAGCAGCAACAATTGCGCGAGTCGGCAATTGTTAGCCTGCCGACATGCAAGCTCCTCTGTTCCGGTAGCTTCGTTAGTCCATCACCTGCGTTCTGACGATGGGATCGCATCCAGAATTTCGATCCGATCAGAACAGCAGAAAATAGAGCTCGGCGCCGCAAACGACACTGTTGCCGCATCGACGACAAGATAAACTGTATCTGCAGACGCTTGAATAAAACATCAGCGCACCAATTGAAAAATTGTCGTCAGTTGAAAAATTGTCGTCAGGCCCTCGCATCAAAATGGGAAGCCTATGTAGGGCTTGAACCTCTACCAACATGAGGTTTTAGAATCTCGCGATGGATACGACACATCCCACATCGAGTCGAGCCGAAGGCCGAGTGGCAAATATGCGCCTCCAGTCGATTGACGTGCTACGCGGAATCGCAATCCTCGGAGTTGTCGTGTTTCATTTCGTCTGGGATCTTGACTATGCAGGCATCTTCGTTGGCCTTGCAGGCCATCCCGCTTGGCTCATGTTCGGCAGGACGCTCGCAGGAACCTTCATGTTTCTCGTTGGAGTGAGCCTTGTACTCGCACATGCGCAGCACATGCGGTGGCGTTCGTTCGTGCGGAGGCTTCTGGTAATAGTCGTTTCGGCGGTGTTAATAACAGCGCTCACTTACGCTTTCTTCCCAGGCAATTTCGTCTATTTCGGCATACTCCACGCGATCGCTGCTGCAACGTTGATCGGGGTTCCGTTTCTCCGATTTCACCCGATCATACCTACTGCAATTGGCCTGGCTATTTTGCTTCTGCCATGGCTGGTCAACGCGGCGGCGTTCGATACGAGATGGCTGGCATGGATAGGTTTTGCGGCTACTCCCCCTCCAAGCAACGACTATGTGCCCATTTTTCCTTGGGTTGGGCTTACGATAGTTGCAGTTGGGGCGACCAAGGCCGCCCTATCGTCCGGCCTTTATGGCCGTACCATCCAATTGGAAACACATGAGAACAGAAGGTTTTCGCCCTTTGCCTGGATGGGACGCCACAGCCTGGTGATCTATTTGATCCATCAACCCGTGCTGCTCGCGGTAATACTGCCATTCGCCCGATAGGCGGTCCGGAACGTGCGGCCTATTGCTCTTTCGGCTGATGCGGCATCGACACGGCAGTTTGGCACCGACGCAAGCGACGCGAGCGCTTGGTAAGCTTCTTCGCGACATCCCGCATCAGCTGTCGCCTGAAAGCCGGATGTATTCTGCCGTCGCGACATGCATGCACTGAGAAAACAGTTGCTGTGGCAAGAAGGTCTACGGAGGCGGGAAGACCGCTTTCAACTGGGTAAAATGCTTGAAGTTGATTTCCTGCGTCTACACGTGACCCAGATCACATGCCGTGATGTATTGCCGCCGTTGCGACATGGTCATCACACAAAGTGCTGCAATCATGGGTCTTGAGGAATATGACCTTGAAATTGGCAAGCACGCTGATCTGGTCGTGCTTGATGTCGGTAAGCCGATCGTGGTGATCCGCCTTCTCAAAATGGCAAGAGGCAAGGTATTCGGGCAGCAAGAGCGTCCGCGATCCAGCTCAATATCCTGACAGGGAAGCCGATATTGATCGCCGTCTCATTGTGCCTAAGCCAGGATAAGCCGCTTTTTGCCGCGCCGATACAAACAGGATTAACAATTGAGAAAGAACGGTTGCTTATAGTGCGCGGTGTAGTTGTGCATAAAGGAAGTATTTTGTATGGTCGCTGCAAAGCGTCGATTGTTTCACGCGTTTCGAATCTCGAGAAAGCTTGCGTTTCTTTCAGGCAGTTTTCTGCTTTTGCTTGGTGCTTCCGGCACAGCGGCGCTAATCTTCGCACCAGCCGGCATGATTCCTGGCTTCAAGGACGATACCGGGGGCCATTGCAAGACAGTCTACCAATCCGAATTCAGGCGTGGCAAAGAACGGCGGGTGATCGCAGTTATCTCGACAAACGATCTTGAGACTTTGGACCGGGTCCGGACCGGAATGCGGATAGCCCGCCATCTGGCTGAAACGCTGAATCCGGATCTGGTCATCGTTCAGGTTGCAGATCACCGCGGCCCAACGACGCGCACGCAGCTGCGCGGTAATGCGATTGGTGCTGAAGTTGCTTATGCACCGAACCCAAGCAGGACGCTGGCAGTATCGAAGCCTTGGGAGGCGCGCTATGTTGACGCCTTGCCAACCTCATCAGGATTCTACTTCGGAAACCGTAACGAATTGCGGCTCACCGAACTTGAAACCATCAACTATGACATTGAGCTGGTTGAAGGCTGTGATGGAGATGTGATTGATGAAGAGTAAGAATCAACACTGCTTGTGATCAAGCACTGATCTTTGCTTTGCCGTCAGCATTTCGCTCCCCAACGATGGTATGTTACTTCCACGGCAGAAGTTCGCTTTTTTTGCTTGAAGATACGAACGCGAATCGGCTCGCGCGGCATTATAGCCTTGGCACGCATTCGCTGACTAGACCCGCTTAAATTGGTCCGACGGCTTTCGAGGCGAAATCAAGTGTGCTGTATACCCATCCGATGGTCAACGATGTCTCGAACTATAAGAGGAGCCTTTGAAACCGACGTCAGCAGCACCGGTTTCTTGTGAACAGGCGGCGGCATATGCCAATCAACCAACACACGCCTCAAAGACCAATTTCTGAAGAGCTATTCATCGAGATTGCGACATCGTTTCGCGATGCTGCATTTTTTCGGCAATCAACCGCAGCCCTTTCTGGTCGGGTTGCCTTCCGCGAACGCAGAGTTTCGTGTATCGGTCAATTCAAGATTGCAGGAATGGGCAAAGGATGAAAATTATGACTGATGCGAGTGCGCAACTTTCGATCATGGAATCGCGCATAGTGGCGCAGCGGCGCAAGCGCGGTAATATCCTTCTGATGTTGGTGCTATTTGGATTTACTGCAACGATGTTTTTCGTGAGCTATTCTCATCTGCAGTTAGAAACCCAAACAGGTTCTCCCGTTTCACGGGCGGTCACCGACAAGTGATTGGCGTTACTCCAGCGGTACATCCATAATTTCTCGATCGAAACCATCGGGATTTCTCACGTGCTCGCACGCATCGGTCTTTTCATTGTAGCCGCCTCTGCGGCCTATTTGGCCCTTGCAATCTTGTTTGGCGTTTATTGCCTTGTCGGAGGTCACAACATGATGGAAGCGTTGTACGGAGAGTTTGCCACATACCTTCTAGCTCTAGTCGCAGGTGCCGTGTGGTTGTTGGCCAATGGCCAACAACTCAACCCGAAACGAGACTGACCCATGTGTTGGGATCATGTTGTGATTGGCGCTTTAGAAAATAGAGTTCGGCGTCTTTCCAAAGCAAAACCCGCTGTTCGACATTGTCCAGAACGAAATCCCCCCGATCGGTGATAACGGTGAGGACCGCATGTCCGCCTCCATTTGCATCCCGTCCAACCGTCATTGATAGTGCACCCAGCGGTATGCCCCGTTGATTTAGGCGCTTGCGCTTTTCAAGCGCGTAATCTTCGCAATCGCCAACATTCTTGGGATATTCCCACCGCTCTTCAACTCCGAATATTTCGTTGTCGGTCAGAGGTGCAACGGACGTATTCACATCATCATTGGTTTGAATGATGTCATTCCAAAGTTCGCGGGTCAGCTCGACGATCTGACCACTTGCCGGGCGGTCACAGCGATCCGCATAGCGTTGGCAATAATCATAATAGCCGATCGGAATCGTTGTTCTACCGAACGTCACCATATTCGCAACGCTAGTTGGCTGCGTCGGATTGAGATGGAGTGCATTGGCGCCTGCGGCGTCGCAGGATAAGGCGAGCGCAAGTGCCGCAAAAATTGACTTTCTCATGTTGTACCTTCCCCAAAGTTGATGGAGAGACACTACGAGAAACAGATAAAAACTGCGAAAAATCAAAGACTTGTATTTATTTCAAATGCGATTCAAATACGGCTATCGCGACACACGATTTTGAAACGATCGGAGGCCCCAAATTTAGATCAACTAAAGTGAGCGTGCCGTCCCTCTTGCGGTTGTCTGTCCATGCGAAGGATGTGTGACCTGTGAAATCCGGACAGGGGTGGACAGATCTTCGACAGTTTGCGGGACGGATTAGGAACACCCAAGTTCAATGAGAAAGTAGGTGATACTTCCAATTTGGCCCGGTCACATTCGAATATTGATGCATTTTTGAATCCCGTACGGGCTGTGCGACAAAACGTGCATCGACAGGGCGCGAGGTTTCAGCTATTCAATTTGGCATGAAAAGGTATGCCCGCATTCTAACGATCCTCATGCTCGCCGTGTTCGCGGCGGGTTCGGTCGTGCATACCGCGAATGCCGCCAGCATGAACACAACGATGGCACTTACTGCGATCGATAGTGGCGACATGGGCAACTGCCAGGATTGTCCTGACGGCAGTAACGAATTGCAGCCGTGCGATTATGTCTGCGTATCACCGGTGCTGGCCATCCTGCCATCTGGCGAATCCGGTCTGCCTGCGGCCGTGACGATTACCGAAAAACCGGTTGATCTGAGCATGTCCGGACGCACCGGACTGCCGAACCCTTACCCTCCAAGATCCACCATCCTGAGCTGACGCTGCCCGGACTCCGTCCGGCTAGCTGCGGCTGACTTCATGCGCGATCAATCTGATCGTTCATGGTCCTACTCAGCATCGCGGGTTCGCGCACTGCTGGATCGAGCACCCCCTCAGGATAGTTGAATCATCATGACATTGTTTTTGCCGACGCCGACGCGTCGAGCCTTTCTCACCTCCGCTTTGGCCTTCGGGGCCAGTGCAGTGCTCTCGGTTTCGATAAACCGAGTAGCCCGCGCCGCGCCCGGCGAAATACCCTCCGCAATAGCCTTCGATGGCGATGCGCTCATCGTTGGAGGTGCCGGGTTCATCCGCCGCGACGACGGCGGAGTGTCCACACCGCTGCCCGGTCCGAAGGGCGGCAACATTCTTTCGCTTGCGACGCACAAGGACCGGGTCGGCCGGATTGCAGCGGGACTGGCGAATGGGGGTGTCGCGCTATCGGACGACGGCGGGAAGAGCTGGGAGCCTCTAAGCCAGGGTTTGCCCACGGCTCCGGTAACTGCTGTCGCAGTGGCTGCTTCAAACCCCGATACCCTGTATGTCTCCGTTCATGGTGACGGTCTATGGAAAAGCGAGGATGCTGGCCGGTCTTGGGTCTTCGCGATGGACCGGCCTTGGCTGGCTGATGCTGAACGCGATTTGACTGCATTGGCCTCGGTCGATCTGGCCTCGGGCATGGGCGGCATCTGGTTATACGCTGGAACCGGATTGGGTCTCACCCGCGTGCCCGACTGTTTCTGCCGTTGGCAGGACGTGCAGCCAGGCGATGCGATGGACGCTTTGGTATCCGGGGCTGCGCCTGCGCCGGAGGCACCGTTGCCCACCGGAGAACCTATCCACGCTTTGGTGAGCGCAGCGTCGGTTCCGATGAGGCTCTATGCCGCCCTACCTTCCGGTGTGTGGGCTTCTGCGGATGCGGGGGTCGTCTGGGCGCAACGCTCATCTTTCCGCACTGATGCGGTCGCCGTCCATCCCAACAATGCCGATCAAGTCGTTGCCCTCACCGCGGACGGTCTCATCCAAACTCGCGACGGCGGTCTGTCCTGGACCCCGCTCGCTAACAATTAATGGAGAACAACATGAAAAAGATCTTTGTTGCCGCAACCGTTACCGCCTTGGCTGTCATTGGTAGTGTGGCGTTTACGGCGTTGGCCTCGGCTCAAGCTCCCCAAGACGCAAGTGCCAGCGTTGCTGGTGCCAAGGCGATCACAATCTGGCGCGACCCCGGCTGTGGATGTTGCGATACCTATGCCGACTATCTGGAGACCAACGGCTTTTCTGTGACGCGCGTCGATGATCGCGATTTCGACAAGCGCTCGGTTGAAATGGGCGTTCCCGAGCGAGGTATCGGGTGTCACCTGGCCGAGATTGACGGCTATGTCGTAAGCGGGCTCGTGCCTGTTGAGATTATCGAACGGCTGGTCAGCGAGCGTCCAGATGTCACCGGCATCACGTTGCCCGGAATGCCGGGGAATGCTCCCGGCATGGCACCGGCAAAGACAGGCACGCTGAAGACCTACGCCTTCGGCAAGGACGGCGTCGCCGTTTACTCCGATGAGTGATGGTATGAACGGCATGATGGATGGCTCCATGATGGGTTTTATGATGTTAGGAGGTGGTCTCTTCAGCCTTCTGATCCTGGCTGTTCTGGTCCTCGGCATTTTCGCGTTGGTGAAGTTTCTGCGGGGGCGGCAATGAGGCGGATGATGCTCCTCCTTTCCGCTGCCGCCTTTTCGGGTCTGGCAGCTATCGCCGCGCAGGGGCAATCGCAAAGTACCGGTACACAAGCCGAAGACCTGACTGTGCTGGGTTATCCTGTGACAGACGAGCAGATCACCCTCGGAAGGCAAGTTTATGCGCAAAACTGCGCCTCCTGCCATGGCGCCGAGCTCCAGGGTCAGCCGAACTGGAGGCGCAGGCTGGAGAACGGCCGCATGCCGGCGCCGCCCCATGACGAGAGCGGCCACACCTGGCATCACTCGGACCAGGACCTGTTCGACATCACCAAGTTCGGCGTCGGCGGTGTCGTTGCGGGCTATGAGAGCGACATGCCCGCGTTCGAGGACATCCTGAGCAACGAGGAGATCGCAGCGGTACTCGCATTCATCAAGAGTACCTGGCCCGAGCGCCAGCGGGAATCACAGGCTCGAGTGACGGCCAAAGCCGGTGGTGGGTTATGACTATGGACAGGGAACAGTCGTTCGCCAAAACGGGACGAAGCGTCTTGGCCTTCCTGCCGCTTACTGTCGCTGCGGTGCTTGCCATCGTTCTGGCCTGGGGCTTGACCCAAGACCCTGGCAGTCTTCCGTCCGCGCTCATCGGCAAGGTGGTGCCCGAATTTGACCTGCCGCCGGTTCAGGGACGATCGCTCGGGCTGTCGAGCGATGATCTCAAAGGAGAGGTGTCGCTGGTCAATGTCTTTGCTTCCTGGTGCGTTGCCTGCCGCGAAGAGCACCCTCTGTTCATGAAGCTTGCAGCGCAAGGCACCGTGCCGCTGCACGGCCTCAACTACAAGGATCAGCCGGACGATGCGGCGCAATGGCTGGACAGCTTGGGCGACCCCTACACGCGCACCGGAGCCGACATCAGTGGGCAGGTGGCGATCGATTGGGGCGTCTATGGCGTACCCGAAACCTTTGTGGTCGATGCGGACGGGCTCATCGCCTACAAACATATCGGACCGGTGAACGAAGAGGTGCTCGCGAAAACCATCCTGCCGCTGGTGGAATCATTGCGCCAGCGGACCGCGGACCAGAAGATGCGGGGCGCTGGTCCATGACGGGTCTATTGCACGCAAAACGCACAATTTTAATCGCACTTGCGGCAGGGGGCCTCGTGTTGGTCGCGCTCGCAGTCACCGCCGCAATGATTTACATCGACGGCGATAAGGGCTCCCACCCCGTTAGCGACAGACCAGGCACAACACTATTGCCCCAGTCCTTCGTCATGCACGAAACGCCTCGGCCGCTTCCCGTGGTCACGTTCGAGGACGGGGCAGGTCAGGCTCTCACGCTGGCCTCATTCAAAGGCACAACCGTTCTGCTCAACATCTGGGCAACCTGGTGCGTGCCCTGCCGCGAGGAAATGCCAACGCTCGACGCGCTTCAGGCAAAACTCGGCGGCCCCGGTTT
Source organism: Hoeflea sp. (assembly GCF_039975035.1). Classification (GTDB taxonomy): domain Bacteria; phylum Pseudomonadota; class Alphaproteobacteria; order Rhizobiales; family Rhizobiaceae; genus Hoeflea. The sequence goes on from NZ_JBDWHW010000067.1 coordinate 44,985, forward strand.
CGAGGTTGTGCCTCTTTCTGTCGACCGCGCCGGGCCGGAGGTGGTCCGCAAGTTCTATGCCGAGATCGGTATCCGGAATCTCGGTCTCTACATCGATGCCTCGATGCGGGCTTCGTTCGACCTTGCGGCTGTCGGCCTACCTACGACGCTCCTGATCGACGGTGAGGGGCGGGAACTGGGACGGCTAGTCGGCCCGGCAGAATGGGACGCGCCCGAGATGATCGATTTTCTCAAAACACATCAGACCTCGAACTGAAAAGGAAGCCTTCATGGATAAGTCACGACAATACAGCACCGAGGACGGTTCGTTTTGCCGCGATGTTCTCTACGCGCTTCGCTACTACCTCGGCGGCCGTCGCGGATACCTCATACTTGCGGCGGTCCTGATTGCTGGCGGTCTCGCGTTTAATTGGAGTTGGCTAGCCGCGGCAGGCATAGCGCCGCTGCTCCTCACAGCACTGCCGTGTGTTGCCATGTGCGCGCTCGGACTCTGCATGAACAAGGTTACCGGCGGTTCCTGCAAGTCAAACCAGGCCGGAAACCCTGCTGCCGCAGACGGTGAATCTTCATTACCGGGCGGAGCCCAAAATGACCTCTTGTCGGACGAAACCGTGCAACACGCACAATCCGTCAGTGTTGCGGTTTCGTCCCGGCATTCCCTATCCCTAACCAAGCAGAAAAGGAACGCGACCGATGATTAAACCTATCAAGTCTCTCACTATGGCTGCCGTTCTGATGATCAACATCGCCGCAGTCCCGACCCTTCAAGCCGCTGAGCACAAGACTCCAAGCAACCAGGGATCCATGATGGAAGAGGGCAGCATGGGGAACAACAAAGATATGATGAATCAGGACGGAAGGTCCGGCATGGGCGGAATGGACGGCATGATGGGCATGATGGGCATGATGAAAATGATGGCCCAGATGGCGCCGATGATGGAGCAGTGCACCAAGTTGATGGCCAGCATGACAGACAACATGAAGTCGTCGACAGACCAATAGGAGGCTGAGATCCTCCCGCCCGGACATTTCGTCCGGGCGGGAGGCCTGCGAGAAACAGACATGACATCAGGCAAAACAACACATCTCAGACGAATTCGCTACGGCCTGTGGTTCCTGGTGACCATTGCCGCGTTGGTGATCGGTGGTGCCTATTTCGTCCGGACGATCGGCTTCCGCGAGCCGCCGTCGGTCACCACCGGCGAGGCCGCAATTCGCTCCGAGCTTTCGTTGATCGACCACAACGGAAATCGCGTGACCGAGGCCGACTTCCTCGGGCGCTGGCAACTCGTGTTCTTCGGATTCACCTATTGCCCCGACGTCTGCCCGACCACGCTCGCCTACATGGCGAATGTGCTGGATCGGTTTGGCGGCGAGGTCGAGCAGGTCGCACCGATCTTCATCACCGTCGACCCGTCGCGCGATACGCCGGAGGTGATGGCGGAATATGTTCAGGCCTTCCACCCGAAGCTGGTTGGACTGACCGGATCCGAAGCCGCGGTTGCCGCAGCTGCCCAATCTTTCCGCGTCTACTACGAGAAGATGGAAGAGGAAACGGCTCCGGACGGTTACCTGATGGCACACTCAGGGCACATCTACCTGATGACACCCGAAGGCCGCTTTGAGGATGTCTTCCGCGAAGCTGACCAGTCCGCGGAAGATATGGCGACCGATGTCCTTGCAAGAATGAATGGAAAATAATGATGAAAATACTGATTGCAATCGTCGTGGCGCTCTGGGCGGGCGCATCGCCGACACTCGCAGAGGAGAGCGTCCGCCTTTCCGATGCGTGGGCGCGCGCCTCCGTCCTCGCGTCCCGGCCGGTCGCCTCCTATCTCACGATCGAGAGTGCTGTGGAGGATCGGCTCCTCGGTGTGACCACGCCTGTCGCCGGCCACGTTATGATTCACGTAGTCGAAAAGGACGGCGACGTAAGCCGCATGAAGCACATCGAAACGCTTGAGTTGCCGACAGGCGAGCGGATCACGCTCGCACCCGGCGGCATGCACCTGATGCTGATGGGACTGCAAGACAAACTCAGCGAGGGCACGACTTTCCCTATGACGCTCAGCTTCGAGAACGCCGGAGAGATCACCGTTGAGGTCTCCGTGCTCGGAATAGCGGCCGAGGGGCCAAGGGAGGTTTCTGAATGAAGCGCTTCCTGATCCTGGCCGCCCTGCTGGTCGCACAGCCGGCATTCGCAAACCATCCCGGTGAGCGCATCGATGAGGTGATGACCGATCGCGAACCGGCCTTCGAGGTCGCGGATAGCCCTTCCACGCCCGAACTCAGCCTCGAAGAACCGGACGGTGACGTCCTGCGCCTCGGCGATCTCCATGATCAGATCATCGTGCTGAGCTTTGTTCCGCAGAACTGTGACAGTCCATGCGCCAAACAGCAAGCCGTTCTCGCAGGCGTGCAAGAACAGGTGAATGCTTCGCCGATGAAGCAAATGGTCACGTTTGTAACCGTTCTTGACGCAGATGCCTCGATCAAGGCTCCGTGGGACCAGGCGAACTGGCGGCTCATGATCCTATCGGACGACGAGACAACTGCCACTGTGGCGGATCGATTTGCGGCGTTCAGCGGCCGCGACCAGGAGTTGCCGATGGCACATGTCATCGACCGCAACGGACGGCATGCCGGTATTTTCCATGGATCGGATTTCAGCAAGACAAATCTGACCCTCTACATCAACCAGCTCATCAACAACGCGCATGCGCCAAAGCCGCCTACCGAAAAGGGGTGGTGGGGATGGCTGACAGGCCTGTTCTAAACAGCGGGAGAAGGAAGTTGACGCAATTTTCGAAATTCACGGGGCGCCCTTTCGGCTTTCTCATGCTGCCCCTGCTGCTGATCATTGCGGCAGGCGCCTGGTATCTGCTCGATCCGGGGTTCAGGACCGGCCAGCAGCCTACTATCGGATCGGAGAACCTGCCGCAGGACGCGTTTGAGCGGCGGGTGCGCGACTATCTTGTAGCCAATCCGGAGGTCATCGTCGTGGCCATGCAGAACCTCGAACGGAAGCAGCGGGAGGCGGAACAGACAGAAGCTCAGGCGGCCCTTGCCACCCATCGTGATGAACTGCTCAACAGCCCGGAAAGTCCAGTCGGTGGCAATCCGCAAGGCGATGTGACGTTGGTCGAATTCTTTGATTACAATTGTTCCTACTGCCGCCAGGTTGCGCCAACGATGATGGCGGCGGAAGCAGACGATCCGAAACTACGCATCGTCTACAAGGAGTTTCCCATCCTCGGGCCAAATTCCGTGTTCGCAGCCAAGGCAGCTCTTGCGGCCCGCCAGCAGAACCTCTACCCCGAATTCCATAAAGCAATGATGCAGGTGTCAGGAGCTGCCGACGAGGGGCGAGTGATGGAGGTTGCTGGGCAAATCGGCCTGGATGTCGAGCGGCTGCGAAACGATATGGCTGATCCTGCTGTCGACGCTGAAATCGCGCGCAACCTCGCGCTCGCCCAAGTTCTGCGGATCAACGGCACGCCGGGCTTTGTTATCGGTGACGAAATATTGCGCGGCGCCACCGACCTGCAAACCATGCAAACGCTGATCGTGCGTGCCCGGAAAAGCGGTGACCAGTGAGCTCGGAAGAAGACTGGAAGGGCCGTCCGAATGCCTGAACTCTCCAATATTGGTATCCTGAGCGCTTTCGTTGCAGGCATCGTCTCATTCCTGTCGCCTTGCGTACTGCCGTTGGTGCCGGGGTATGTTTCCTATGTCGCCGGCCGGTCGACGATTACATCACCCTCAGGTGAGGTTTCTATTGCGCGTAGCGCAGCGCTCGGTTTCAGCCTCTGCTTCGTGCTCGGTTTCACAACCGTTTTTGTCATCCTTGGTGCCAGCGCTACAGCGTTGGGGCAATTGCTGCTTCGCTACCGCTTCGAGATGAACATCGTCGGAGGCGGGATTGTTACGCTGTTCGGGTTGTTCATGCTTGGAACCATTCGACCCACGTGGATGATGCGCGAGGCACGGTTTCACCTGGATCTGCCCGGCGGCAAGGCCGTATCGTCCTATGTGCTCGGCCTGGCATTCGCTTTCGGCTGGACCCCCTGCATCGGTCCGATCCTCGGTGCCATTTTGACCGTCGGCGCGGCATCAGCCTCGGTTGCCGACGGCGTCGCACTATTAGCGATCTACTCGATGGGCCTCGGTGTGCCGTTCCTGCTTGCTGCTGCTTTCACCGGCGCCTTGGCAGCAAGATTGAAGACCTTCGGACGCCTCGGGCGTATTCTGCGGACATTCGCCGGAGCGGTTATGATCTTGATGGGAGTCGCCATGATGACAGGATATCTGTCCTCCTTCGCCTTCTGGCTTTTGGAGACGTTTCCGTTGCTGTCTACAATCGGCTAGGCGAACGGCCTGTTGAGGAAATTGTGATTTGACATTCCCGTCGCTGAAAGGCGCAGGCTTGACTTTTATAGGGAGGTAGCAGTGATCTCGAAAACCGAAATATTGGAGCGGGATATCCTGCGCGTGTTCAGATATGCCTGCCGGCAAGATCGGCTGGACATCGCCGAATTCATGCTCGCAGCACTGGAGAAATTGGATGGTGAGCACGCGAGGTCTACTGTGAGAAACCGTCCACTGATCGATTCCTATCGCGATCTGATCGAGCCCCGCGACTCCTGAAAGCTGTAAATTCTACGGACAGGCGTAATGGCCCACCACGGCACTCTTGTCAGTTGTTGTTTCGGTGGCGACGGTCGTGTTTGATATATCCGTTGCCAGCGTCGAAGCTATCGCCACCGCTTCAACCGATGCTGGGTAACGGCGATAGCAAGAGGCGATGTCGGTAAAGAGAGCGTAGGTTCGCGAGACCGGCATTGTCGGCTGGATTTCGCCGCGAGATGCTGCATTTGCGCCTGCACCCGTCATTCTGCCTGGTGCTTCCGGCCTGTCGTCGGCCGGATCGAGGGGGGGAAAGATACACACTACCCCGCAGGTGTCGTGTCCGACATCTACTGCAAAAAAGTCCTGCTGATTGTGCCGAGGTCGGAACCTATTCTGGGATTCTCAGTTGTACTCGCCTAAGAAGAGGAGTGTTGACATGCAAGTTCAGGAAATTATGACGCGCGACCCTGCCTGTTGCGGCCCGAATAGCACCATCCAGGATGCGGCACGGATTATGGCTGACAAATCGGTAGGGTCGGTTCCTGTGCTCAACGACGCCGGGGAACCGGTGGGTATCGTGACCGATCGCGACATCTGCTGCGGCGCAGTTGCCGAAGGCAGGACGAATGAGACTCCCGTATCCGAAGTGATGTTCACCGACCTGCTGACGACGACACCGGATGAGGACGTTTCGTCATGCTGCGACAAGATGGAAGAACGGCAAGTCCGGCGGGCCATCGTTACAGACAAAACAGGCAAGTGTTGTGGGATGATTGCCCAGGCGGACATAGCGCGTGACGCCGACGGTGAAGAGACCGCCGAACTCGTACAGGAGATCTCGAAGTCGGATCGGAAATCTGGCTGCTGCTGAATTTTTCGGTGAGAGACTCGCGGCGGCTGGCATGTTCGCTCACGCTGGCAGCCGCGCAGCCCGCGTCACAACGTTCCAGCACGGGAAAATAAGCCGGGCAAGAGCGCAGGCTCAATCCGGGACGGAAATAAAAACAAGGAGATTTGATGATGATGGATGGTGGCATGATGCTCGGAATGGGATTTATATGGCTTCTTGTCATGGCGTTGCTGGTTCTAGCGGTTGTGGCGTTGGCGAAATACCTGCGCACATAGCTTGAAACCGGAGCGCGATCATGAATGATGAAAGCAGACCTGTCGTCATTGTTACTGGGTCAAGCGGATTTCTTGGTTCCGCAGTGGTGCGGCGGTTGCACCGGACCTATCGCGTCGTCGGACTTGACCGGTATTCGCCGCCGCATCCCCCACATCAGGCCGAATGCGTCTGTTTCGACATCACCGATCAGGCAAGTGTCGATACCGCGCTTGAACGCGTGCGATTTGCCTATGGCGACAGGATCGCTGCCTGCGTTCACCTCGCGGGCTATTTCGATCTCAGCGGCGAGGATGATCCCGCATATGATGCCGTTACGGTGGAGGGTTCGAAACGGCTGCTGAAGGGGCTTCAGGCGTTCGAGCTGGAACAGTTCGTCTTCGCGTCCACCATGCTTGCACATGCGCCGACCGAGCCAGGCAAGCCGATAGACGAGAACCATCCTCTCGGTCCCAAGTTTCCCTACCGTGCCTCGCAGGTACGCACGGAAAAGGTACTGCGCGAGGAACGGGGCGAGGAGAAACTCGTGCTGATGCGCCCTGCGGGCATCTACGATGATAAGGGGCAGTCGACATTTCTGACCCACCAGATCGCCCGCATTCACGAACGACGGTTCAGCGGCAAAGTCTATCCCGGTGATCTGTCGCGCGGGCAGGCCTTCCTGCATCTCGATGATTTTCTCGACGCTGTGGAACGCATTGTCGACCGCCGCGCCAATCTGCCGGACGTCTTTCCGGTTTTACTGGGCGAGGCCGACCCAATTCCGTTCGGTGAGTTGCAGCGCCTGATGGGGCGCGAGCTACATGGCGAGGACTGGGTCACCTGGAATGTGCCACCACAGCTGGCCAAGCTGGGCGCATGGACGGAGAACAGGATTTTTGGCGAGGACGCCTTTATCCGGGCATGGATGGTCGATATTTCCAGCGATCACTATGAGCTCAATCTTTCAGCGGCCAAAAAGCACCTGGATTGGAAACCTGAGCACAGTCTGCGCGACGACATGCCGGGAATTCTTCAGCGCCTGAAGGAAGATCCCTACGGATGGTACGAAGCGAACGGATTGAACGCCGCGCGGGTTTCGGCGGCCAAGGTCGAGAACGCCGCGGCGAAAGAAGCTGCCAAGAAGGTGCCGTCCGAGGCCGAAGCGAACGAGGACAGGCGTGAGCACGACGCGCATACGCGCAAGATGCATTTCTCGATGCTTTGGGTGCATTGGCTCGTCATGGCCCTCGGCCTCTGGCTTGCCACCGCGCCATCGGTATTCGGCACCTTCGATCAGACCGAGTTCAGCGCTGCGGTCCAGCGGGTGACGGCGGATCGCGGGCTATGGTCCGCCGCGACCCGCAGCTGGCTGACCGCGTGGAACGATGTCTTCACCGGGCTTGCCATCATGGTCTTTGCCGGCCTGTCGCTGCGCCCCGGAAACGGCTGGGCACAATGGGCGAATGCAGCATTGGGGGTCTGGTTGCTGGCGGCGCCGCTGGTGTTTTGGACGCCGGATGCGGCCGTCTATGCCAACGATACGCTGATCGGCGCACTTGTCATCGCCTTGACCATCCTGGTCCCCATGATGCCTGGCATGTCGCGCGGGGGGATGATGGATGACTCCGACATTCCGCCCGGCTGGACCTATTGCCCTTCAACATATGTCCAGCGCCTGCCGATTATCGCGCTGGGTGTCGTTGGCTTTCTCCTGTCGCGTATCCTGTCTGCCTACCAGCTCGGCCACGTCGATGGCGTCTGGGAGCCGTTCTTTTCGTCCCCCTCGTCGCTCAATGGCACTGAATACATCATCACCTCGGATGTCTCGAAAGCTTGGCCCATTGCAGATGGCGGCCTTGGTGCCATGAGCTACATGTTCGAGATATTGATGGGCGTGATGGGCAGCCGTCGGCGCTGGCGCACGATGCCCTGGATGGTCGCACTGTTCGGGATTGTGGTCGGGCCGCTCGGCGTCGTCAGCATCTATTTCATCATCATACAGCCGATTGCGATCGGCACCTATTGCACGATCTGCCTGATGGCGGCACTGGCGATGCTGATCATGATCCCGTTCTCGCTCGATGAGATTGTCGCGATGGTGCAGTTCATGGTTTGGAACACGCGCCGGGGCAGGCCGTTCTGGCGCGCGTTCTTCAGGGGCGATTCTCTGCCCGGTGGTTCGACCGGCGGCGAAATGAGCTTCGACGCGCCACCTATGCAGATCCTCCGGCAAAGCGCAGTCGGCGTCACCGTACCATGGACACTCGGGCTGAGTGCTGCAATCGGTGCCTTCCTGATGCTGGCGTCACGCTCGGTTTTTGGTAATGAAGCGGCAATGGCAAACAGCGACCACCTGCTGGGTGCATTGGTCCTGACCACCGCCGTCATCGCTTGGGCCGAGGTGGCACGCCCGCTGCGATTCTTGAACGTAATTTTTGGGCTATGGCTTGTAGTCGCGCCGCTGCTGCTAAGCGGCGGTACGGTGGCCGGCAGCTTCTTTGGGATTGCAGCGGGAACTACGCTGGTGGCACTGAGCCTGCCCCGCGGATGCCGCAGTAAAGAGCACTATGGAAGCTGGGACAGATATATCCTCTAACGAGTGCGCGAAGTTTCGTGGTTGTCGAGCCACTGGATCGCGAAACGGGGGGCTCGGCGAACTTTGATCCCCACTCTATCCACGCCTCACCGCCGATGAGGAAATGCGGAAGAAATCGTTTCGGTGGGCGGTATGGCGGCGTCGCCCTAATTTGAAAAGGCCGTCAGAGTGTTGCTGCGGCCGACTTTATGTGGCGTTCAGCAGCGTGATTAGACAGCCATAGCCTCAGTGCGAGGCGTTCGGCGATCGGCGGCAGTTTGATGTTTGCGGTGAAATAGAAAGAGGTTCGAAATCGGGCCGTGGCTTGAAACGAATCGGTGGCATTGCGTGGCTGACCTGAACCGCATCATGATCCGTTCTCTCCTCCTTATCGGGAGATGGGAATTCTCGGCCCGATTGTTCAGCCCCTTATGCGAACGATGCTCAATGCCGAGCATGATATCGCGTTTGTGGCGTCGTAGGAGCAGAGTTTGTCGGTCACTATCACACGGGGCGTGACGCCCTGGCCTTTGAGCAACTTGCGCATCAATTTTAGCGCTGCCTTTTGTTGCGACGGCTTTGCAAAAGGGCATCGAGAACATAGCCTTCAGTATCGACGGCTCGCCAGAGCCAGTACTTCTGTCCCTTCATCGTTTCCACCAGTTCATCGAGGTGCCATTTATCGGCAAAGCGGCGCTTTGAGCGCCGACGAAGCGAAGTCGCAAACTCGGAGCCAAATTTAGCAACCCATTCCGATATCGTCTGGAACGAAACGTCGATCCCGCGCTCGGCAAGCAAATCCTCCACGTAATGCAGGCTCAACGGAAAACGGTAATACAGCCAGACCGCGTGAACGATGATCTCGGCGGGAAAGCGGTAATGTTTGTAACGATGTCCGGTGCAAGCAAAAGAAGAAGTTTTCATGCCAAATGCTCTAACGCACACGACTTAAGGTGATGTGAAGGCACAAGCGGAATGGACCGCACGAACCGAAGAACCCGTGGTAGCGTCTAGCGCGTCGAAGCGCGATAAGGTGATAGGGATCGGTTTGAGCGCAAAACATCAGGGCCAGCGGTCATATCAAACCGCGTGAATAGGCCGGAGACATGACTGCACCCGACCCGCAAAGCTCAAACATCGCCTAAATCACCTTGCCAAGCGGGCGCCATCCAGACACGACGCTGCCCCATTGCCAAGGGTCCTCACCCTACTTGGATAAACTGCACTCCGTACAATCGGAAGAGAGTCAACGCATGAGAAGACCGCTGCAGCAGCGTGACTGAACCCCTTGCGTCGTCACCCCGCACAGCAGGAGAGCTTCGCCACATCCCTCGTAAACCCCTGGGCGGCGAGTTTCAGCCCCTCGACCGTGGTGAGGTAGGGGAAGATCGTTTCGCCGAGATCTTTCGTGGCCATCCCGAATTTAATCGCCAGCGCCATTGTCTGAATACTGTCGGCGCCTTCCGGTGCGAGGATCTGCGCACCGAGCAAGCGGTCGGTCTTTTTGTCGGCCACCAACTTGACGAGGCCGCGCATATCGCGGGCGGCGAGCGCGCGTGGCACCTGATCGAGCGGCGCAACCGAAGTCTTGACCTCAAACCCTTCCCGTCGAATCGAACAGGTCCAGTTGGTCTGGTTTCGCTTGAGTTCGGCGCATGCTCATCTCCCTGATTCTGGTCGCAAGACATCAAGTCTGCGCTCAAATCAGCATCAGTCGAAGAATGAGGAAGATCGTGACCATCGGAATTGGCAATCTCCGCAAGCAGAAACTGCAGCGCCGACAGACCGGACAAGTCGACCAGCGGACGTTCTGAATGACGCACCGACGAACAGGCCTGCCGGTCGAACATCCACAAAGGTACCGCAAGCGGAAGACCTGGGCCGTCGCCAATCAGCCGGCACCGCGCAAAACATACTCCCGCCTTCTCGACGATCTTTTCGAAATGAACATTGCTCCCCCTCCATGGGTGGTGCTCGTAAAGAACCCGGCGCCCTGCGGTATTATGGGTGTTGAAGAGTTGAGTTGTACTACGAGGTACGTCCTCACAGCGCTATCAGCAACAAGCTGCCGATATCGCTCAGGAATGCTTCCGGCGCATCCGGTCCGCCGTGAATGTACTCCCCTGGAAATTCCCGAGCCGGATGGTCCGAAATCGGGTCCCATGTCAGGCTGAGCATGCACTAACATTGAAACCGGATCACCCTTTGGGGGCGGTCACACCATTCCCCGCTCGCGATGACCGACGCTGCTTCGGTGTCAGGCCGACCCACGACGAAAAGTCCCTGCCTTTCTCGAATCTCTCTTTCGGTGGCGCAAGTACCGTCGGCGCGATCGCGCAGATCGGGCAGATGCGGGAACGGCCATCAGCCGCTTCGCAGTCTCGTCACGCTGCGCCGCCGCCTTGAGCCTTGCCGTCAGACTATCGATCTGCGCGGTCACCGCACGAAGGCGATCGAAGAGTCCGCGGCACAGCTCGATCAGGAGTTCAGGCAAAGCCAGGCCGGGTGCGGAAACCTTCCCGGGCTTGCTCAGGCGCGCGATCTGGCGGTGGCGACGACCCAGAGGCCGACAGCCAGCATTGGCAGCGACAGCACCATACCCATGGTCAGCCAGCCGCCTGCGAGATACCCGATCTGGATGTCAGGTTCCCTGAAGAACTCGACGAATATCCGCGACAGTGCATAGCCGGTCACAAAACTGCCGGCGACGAGGCCGCGATGTTTGAGAGCCTGGCGGCGGTAGATCAGCCATGCCAGCACCGAGAGCAGCAGCAGGCCTTCGAGTGCGGCTTCATACAGCTGGGTCGGGTGACGCGGGAAAGGGCCACCGGTGGGGAACACGAATGCCCAGGGTACATCCGTCAGCTTGCCCCAGAGTTCGGAGTTGATGAAATTGGCCAGCCGGCCGAAAAACAGGCCCACAGGCACGACCGCGCAAACTACATCAAACAGGTTAAAGACCGGGATGCTTCGTTTGTGGGCAAACAGGAGCATGGCAACGAGCGTGCCGAGCAAGCCGCCGTGGAACGACATTCCGCCATTCCAGATCTCCAGAGCGCGGACAGGATTGGCCGACACGGCTGCAAAGTCATAAAACAGGATGTAGCCGATGCGCCCGCCTGCAACGATGCCGACAGTGGCCCAAAGCAGGAAGTCATCGATGTCGAGCGCTGTCATACGCGGACCGCTGGCTGGCCAGAGCTTTTCGTCCTCGACGAGCTTGCGGGCGTACCGCCAGCCCAGCAGGATGCCGATGACATAGGCAAGACCGTACCAGCGCACCTGAACCGGGCCGATGGCGAAGATGACCGGATCAATGTCCGGGAAGGCCATGAGCGACAACAGCGTTGCGGTATACTCCAATGCGCATTCCTTCCTGTCGGTCTAGCTCTGCCACGGCTCCGACTATTACAGATATGGTTTCAACCGGCATCCACAGATGGGTCTATTCGTAACGGGAAACCGATGACACTTATGGCGGGGCGTCGCAACGTCGGTTGGTGTGTTTGGCCCCATGCCGCCAAATGCTGCAGCAACTATTAAGGCCACGCTAACATCAGGACGCAAAGAAGGTCTATCCCGGTTCTACAAGCGCCGCCCAGATAAATCTTGGTGCTTGATCCAAGTCAGCGCGAGCAATGCGAGTAAGCTCTACAAGGGGTGGGTAGAGTCAGGAAAAATTGGGCATATGTTCAGATTGAAGATATCAAAGTGGACGGTGCGGTTGCACGCGGCAACTGTCATCGCGGTGGTCTCGGCTTTAATATATTCTGCTCTGGCTGTTGCCCCTGAGTTTGACCATCACAATCCGTCGACGCAGTCCACCAACGAATTGGTCACCCATGTTGCGGGTGTCAGCGATGATGCGGAGAAAGCTGTTCCCGGCGTAAATTGCCACCTCGGGCTTCACTGCCTAGCAGGAATTCTTCCGAAGAGCAGCCTGGTGCCGGTGGGCTGGGTAGGTTCATCAGAGCGCCAGTTTGATCCACACTTCACGCTGCGTGAAGTGAGGTACCTGATCTTTCAACCACCACGACTCCTTTCACAGGTCTAACTGCCAGCATCGCATGTCGGTGCTGCACAAAGTCATGTGAAAGGAACAGGAATGTTTGCTGAACAAAACAACAGTGCAACAACGATCTCGCGCCGAGTCGTTGAGGCAAAACTCGTCGAATCCCGCAACCGGTTCCTCGGCTTTCTTCGCCGGCGATTGAGCAGGCCACAGGATGCCGAGGATGTCTTTCAAGATTTCTGCGTAAAGGTACTGCGCCACCATGCCCAGATTGAGGACGATGAGAGGCTGGATGCCTGGCTCGGCGTCACCCTGAAACACACCTTGACGGATCACTACCGGCGGCAAGCGGCGCGTAATCGCGGCGCAGAGGCCTATGCGATCGAGACCAAGGTGACCCAGCAGGAGGACATCGATGTTGCGGAGCCCGCGTGTACCTGCATCGCGGCGGCGATGAAGATGCTTCAGCCCTCTCAGGCAGAATTGTTGGCTCGGATTGATCTACGAGACGAGCTGCGCACGGCTGTCGCAAATGAACTGGGGCTGAGCTCGAACTCTTTGGGAGTTCAGGTCCATCGCGCGAGAACAGCGTTGAGGAAGAAAATAGCGGAGGTCTGCCAGGTTTGCGGTGAAGGCGGCTTCATGATTTGTGACTGCGATCACTCTCGGGGCGTTCGGCCATCGTCGACACCTCGCCAGTTCGATGCCCCACCGAGTGTAATGTCCAGCCCCGTTGCGCGTCTTCTGATCAAGAGGGTTGGCTAACATGCGAGGTAGAATGACAGGCCTAAGTCGCAGATCACTGGAAACTCCGCCTGGTCATCGGAGGAGCTCAATCAGGGGTGTCGATGTGTGCAACTCTAGAAAGCGTATCAAGGAATGAGCATGTGAAACGTCAGCCTGGCTCTGATCCCACAAGTGACACTGAACTCGACGAACTGATATGTGACTGCATCGACATTCTCCTGTCCACGCTTCCGCATGAACAGGCCAATATTGTTCGGCGCATCGATGTCGATGGAGAGCGGAGGGAGGGCGTCGCGCACAGCTTGGGGCTCAGCGAGAGTACGATAGACGATCGACTTGGATGTGGAAGACAGGCTCTGAAGGAGAGGTTCGCAGAGATGACCCGGATCTGCCCAAAGCATGGTCTGTCAGGCTGCGATTGCACTCTGTCGAACTGGGCAGACCTCTGAGGGTGTCTGGGACTGCGTAATGCCGGCGCGGCGCAGGCGTCTATACTTGTAGGAGACAATTTTTCATGGAGAAAACCAAAATGCAAACAAAGATCATCCCGACCGGCGTAACGCCCGATCAATCACCGAAAGGCTGCTGCTGCGGGTCTACGTCCAAAACTCAAGAGGCCAATGTTGCTGTGCCAAGTATGGACCCGCCTGCAGTCGTAAAGGTTGACCATGGCACAGGCACCAAAACCGGCGGATGCTGCGGCGCGAGCTGATCCGCCACATCCCGGTGTATGTTGCAGAATTTCGTCTTATGAGGAGAAACAAAATGACACTCATCCTGGTAGGGCTTGCATCTGGCATGCTGCTGATATTCGCGGCCTCAGTGATCCGGCAGCGCTCCGAATTAGTCGCGTTGGACGCCGATGAAAGCGCAGTCCATGATTTACGGAGAACATCGGAGGGAATTTCCTCTTGATAGTATTGAATGTCGCCATATTGGCGGCGTTGATGCTTTCGACTGCAATCACGACAGCTCAGCCTGTCGTGATTGCACCGGAAAATAGCGCCTTTTCGGTGCTCATGGTCAATGCCGAAGGCGGCGAAGCAGGAAAGCGGATCATCGGACTTGAGGCGATTCAGGAACCGACCAAAACCGAGAGTGTGTCCGAGATAGAGCATGCTGCTCACAATTCACTGGCCGAGGATAATCCGATCGGACCCTCGGATGCGGGCATCAGCATTCTCAGCGTTCCGGATGCGACATCTGGCGGGATTGTGTGGCGGATTGAAGTCCCCGGAGCAGTGCATCAAACCGCCATTTCCTCCGATGAGCGCTGTGCTGTCGCGATCCATCGCTCGGGCAATGGAATATCCGTAATCAACCTGATGAGTTTCACGCCGACGGTGTATGCGGAGCTTTGCCCTTGCGGTCGAGTTGCACGCGATAGATCTATCGGGTGACCGAAAATGTTATCGCGGGTAGCGGTGACGGCAAGATCGCGGCGATCAACCTTGCCGATGTTGAGATCTAGGTCTCTGAACTGTCCTTGGAACAGTACCAGTTGACCAAAACTCGTGGCACCGGCACGCTCTTCGTTTCTACCGGTGCCGAGCCAAAGATACGGATCATTGCTGAGGCAGTGATAATGGCCAAAGGAGAATTCGTGATAGAAGGTCAGGGGCACAAGATGGTGGCGCTGCCTTGACCCGTTCCTCGGAGGCCGCAAGAGAACGTTTCTGCCCCCGTTTGGCACGCTGTCTTTGTGGTCCACTGCTGCTGATCCGTTGAGCATCGTTCAAGCTATTGAGAAAGAGACAAAGTTTTGAAACATTCACATGGTGATGACACCTTGAACAAGGGCTCAATCAGTTTGGCCGGTGCCGTTGGGATGGGAACCGGCGTGATGATCGGTGCGGGTATTTTTGCGCTGACGGGGCAAATTGCGCAATTGGCCGGACCCTATTTTGCTCTGTCTTTCGTTTTTGGTGCCATCGTGACGTCCTTCAGCGCGTACAGTTACATCAAGATGTCGAATGCTTGGCCGTCCTCTGGCGGGATAGCGATGATCTTGCAGAAAGCCTACGGGCCAGGCGCCATCGCCGCAGCGGCGGCATTGTTGATGGCGCTGTCCATGGTCATTTCGGAAAGCCTCGTGGCGCGGACATTTGCAACCTATGTATTGCGACCCTTTGATATCGCAGGGGGCCCGCTGGTGCCGGTATTGGCGGTCGGAGTCATCCTGTTTGCCTTTATCGTGAATGCTTCGGGCAACCGGTCTGTCGGTCTTTTGTCGATCATCATGGCGGTCATCAAGATCGGAGGAATTGCGCTCTTTGGCATCGTCGCGCTTTGGTCGGGCGGCTTCACGTTCGCAGCTGCAAGCAGTACCAACAGCGGCTTCAATTTGACCGGGTTCATTGCGTCTGTAGCCCTGTCGATCCTGGCCTTCAAAGGCTTCACAACTATCACCAACAGTGGTGCAGAAATCACCGACCCGCATCGCAATGTAGGCCGCACCATCATGATATCGATTGCCATTTGCACGGTAGTGTATCTGCTTGTCGCTTTTGCGGTCGGGTCCAATCTGTCGATTGATCAAATTGTTGCCGCCAAGGATTACTCGCTTGCCGAAGCGGCATCGCCGGCATTGGGCCAGTCTGGCTTTTACTTGACAGTCGTCTTGGCAGCTGTCGCCACCGCGTCAGGCGTGTTGGCGAGTGTATTTGCGGTGTCGCGCATGCTCGCAATGCTGACGGATATGAAAATGATACCTCACAGCCATTTTGGTATGTCGGGCCCGATCCGCAGCCACACTCTGGTCTACACGGTCGTTCTTGCTTCGGCGCTTGCGGTGTTTTTTGATCTGAGCCGGATCGCATCGCTAGGGGCATTCTTTTACTTGATAATGGACATGCTGGTGCATTGGGGCGTGTTTCGGCATTTGCGCCACGAGATTGGCGCGCATGGGGCCGTACTGCTTTGTGCGATTGCCTTCGACGGATTTGTTCTGGCAGCATTCACGACAATGAAATTGGGATCCGATCCTATGATCGTTCTATATGCAGGTGCCGCGATTTCAGCGGTGTTCATCTACGAACGGATATACCTGAAGCGCTGGACGGCGCTGGAGGCAGAAGCGAAACACTGACCGCGCACGTGAACGGCGGAGACATGTGTGAGAAAAATTGACGATTTGCATACATAGCGACTTTGAAGATGCGCACCACCTGTCGTGTCGGACCGAACAAGAGAAATTGGGGGGTTGGGTGGTTCGAGTTCATCGGCGAATGACTACAGCCCCGCTGGGTTTTTCCGATATGCAGGCCGCTGATATACGCTCACGAGCGCTGGCAATATGAGTGAATTGCCATGGCGACCAATGCAGGAGATCGGGCAAACTACATCTGACGGTGGAGGCGCAGTTGCGAAGCGCAATCATATGTATCGCTTTGTGATTTTGATACTGAGGCCGTTGGAGAATTTGGATCAGCACCACTCAATGATGCGTCGTCATGGTGCTTCATTGATCAAAAATTAGATGGCCGCTCACCAGGAGCCAAAAGGACGATGAATTGAAGAACTCGTGAAAATACTGACCACCGCAAAGATCATTTTCGCGATGTTTCTCTGGGCGAGTTGTTATCCGTTGATAACGATTGGCATCGCCTATGCCCCGCACCTGTCGTTTGCAACCTTGCGGGCAGTGATCGCAGGCGTTACCCTGTTGGCGATCGCGCTGGCTTTGCGCCGCCCTTTTCCGCGCAGTTGGAAGACGTGGATCACCCTTGCAGCAATCGGGTTTGGGGCCACCAGCCTGGGGTATTTTGGCATGTTTCATGCGGCCGAATTCGTGTCGCCTGGGATTGCGACAGTTATCACAAACACCCAGCCCTTAATGGCTGCCGCCCTCGCGGGTGTCGTCTTGGGAGAGCGGCTGACGGCCTGGGGTAAATCGGGTCTTGTTCTGGGGTTTCTGGGAATCGTCGTCATCGCTGCACCACGATTGTTCGGAGGTGGTCAGGAGAGCTACCTTATCGGCATCACGTATATCATTCTGGCGGCTCTTGGCATCACTATCAGCAATGTGATGCTGAAACGGATTGCGGATACGGTCGATCCACTGATGGCCATCAGTGTCCAATTGTTGATCGGCAGTATCCCGCTGGCGATGATTGCCGTCTTGACTGAAGACTTCACTGTGATCGAGTGGTCTCCCGGATTTCTGTTTGCGCTGGTTGGCTTAGCGGTCTTTGGCTCCGCGCTGGTATATGTCATCTGGATGTCGGTTCTTGCAGAAGTGCCGCTGAGCAAGGCCAATGCGTTCAGCTTTCTTGTGCCGATATTCGGGCTGACAATGGGTTTGCTCTACTATGGCGAGTCCCTGGGCTGGCCGGAATTGATCGGCACGTCTCTTTCCCTTGTCGGCGTCATGATGGTCATTCGAAAGGGCATTGCACCGCCGACACTTTTTGGCGTTTCAGCGTAGTGCTTGGCGTAATACTCACCGAGGTGTTGACCGAAGGTCCTGATGTTCGGCGATGGGACTCTGGCAGAGTTCAGTTTTCTGGGCGTTGCTGTATGCACCACGATTGTTGTAACCGATAGACGCACTGAAGGGCGGCGTATGATGGGCGCGAATTCTCAGATGACGGGCCAACACAAGTCTTTCGCCGTTGTCCTTAGTGGTGGTGGCGCAAGAGGTCTTTCGCATGTGGGAGTTTTGAGAGCCCTGATCAGTTTGGGTTATTTCCCCAGTGCAATTGTCGGTGTGTCAATGGGCGCGGTGGTTGGCGCAACTTATTCGCTGAACCCGAACTGGTATCGAGATCTTGTTGAAATGGACACCAGCGGGTTCCCGTCAACACCGAACTTTCGAGGCCGAAGCATTGCCGAAAGAGTGAGGGGCCTGGCGATTGCGCTGCTTGCGGCACGTGACATGTATTTTGGCTGGGGCGCCGGAGCGCGCACCGAGAGCTGGGGCCGGGGTGTCCTTGCCGCCTTGACCAAGGGCAAAAACTTGGAGGATGGATCCATCCCTGTCTTTGTCTGCACGACGGATGTGCTGTCGGGGGAACGTGTTGTCCACAACCGAGGGTCAGCTGCTAACTACGTTTATGCCAGTGCTGCGCTCGCAGGTATCCTACCACCGCTGATTGACGGATCTCACGTCCTGATGGATGGTGCCTATGCGGACATCGCGCCTATAGATGTGGCGCGAAGCACCGGTGTCGATGTAGTGATCGCTGTTGATCCAAGCCAGCCCGAAACCGGGATCGCTCCCCGCAACGGAGTACAAGCGATGCTAAGATCAATCGAGATCTGTCAGAACGAGCATGCCCGGCTGCGTTTCGGTCAGGCCGATATGGTCATCAGGCCAAAGTTTAGAAATACCATAGGAACACTGGAATTCCACTACAAGCGGCAATGCATTGCGGCGGGCACCATGGCAGTGCGCCGGTCCGGTGATCAGATCAGAACGTTGCTCAATCGAGGCACATAGGAAAGCACGATCCGTCCCAAGGTCAGGGCGCTTACAGAAACCGTGTCTTGGATATGCTGCTTTCCTGGTCCGGACAGGATTCTCCTCCAAAATCTGGTCTTATGCCTTACGCCATGTCTCCTCTGTGGTCTGTCGGGCCCATTGTTGATGGGCTTATCGTTTGACCCGTTTCAATAGTTGCGCGTTGATCGCGACCGCGACTGTGCTTGCCGACATCAGAATAGCGCCCACAGCGGGTCGTTCCAGCTCATCAAAGGCGCATACAGCTGTCCGTTCGCCCTACCGACGATCGATATGGCCTTCATGATTTGCACGCCTCCGTGGCCGTCACAGCCAACCGCCGGTGAATCCCGCCCGCCGCAGCCCTGTGACCACGTAGGGGCATGCGCGCATAAGGCGCCAAAGCAGATCCGTTCGGAAATTCTCGCACATCAGCACCACGGGACCGAGGTTGATCCCGAAGTGATAGGGCGACGTCCAGCCGGCATCGGCGTCCGCCTCGTCCTGAAAGCTCAGATTGAAGCTGCACCGAAAGCAATATGCGCCTGTGACTTGCGGATACACGTCCTGAAAATGCGCAATCGTCGGCATCACGATTTCCGGTGCGAACGGCAACGACGCCACCACGGCCCACGGTGCGACCGTTCCGTCGTCAGGACCGAACGGCGCCCCGCGGGCGGCATAGTCAAAGAAGATGCGCTCGATGCCGTTGACGCGCCGCGTCGTCCAGCCAGGCCCGTCGCTCGCGGTCAAGCCCCAGAAGTTCTCTCCATAGCCCGCAAATTCGAGCGGATTGCGGATCGCGTATTCTTGCTGGACGTAGGTGGCGCGACGGCTGTTCTCGAAATAGTCGATGCCTTTGCCTCGCGTGAACGCATCCTGGATTCCGCGGAAGTCTATCCATATGTGCGAGTATTGGTGGATGAAGAACGGGCCTCCATAGATGAATTCGTAGCCGTAGATTTCCTTCCATTGGTAGGTCGAGGTCCACGCCAGGTAGCTCTCCGCAGCCAGCGGATGGGTTGGAGAACCCAACCCGAGTACGTACAGAAGAGAGGCCTCATCATAGCCCTCCCATCGGTAAGGCAGAAAAACACCCTCCGGAGTCCACCCGTGGGTGATCGTCGCGCCGCCGTCGCAGGCCCATTGCCAGTCCGCCCGTCGGTATAGCGCATCGGCGAGCGTCCGTATCTCCTGCTCGTCTTTGCTGTTTCGATCGAAATACGCAGCGGCGGCGAGCATGCCGGCCAGCAGGAAGCCGGTATCGACGGTGGACAGCTCGCAAAGGCCTGCGCGCCGCCCGGTCGTCATGTCGAGAAAATGATAGAAGAAGCCCTTGTATCCAGTCATGTCAGGGCCCGTGCCCTGCGGGGCGTTGCTGAAGAACCGCAATGCCGCCAGCGTCCGGTCGATTGCACTGATGCGTGAGATCCATGCGCGCTCGACACCGACGGGGTAGGCCGCCAGGGCGAAACCCACGGCTGCGATGCTCGCGGGCGCGCCCGGCTGCGATTTGTCGGCTACGAGGCCATTGGCGAGATTGGTTTCGTTCAGGAAGTAATCGAAGGCATGCCGCTGCAACGCATCCAGCCTCGTTTCTCCTGGGTGGGGCCGTTTCACATGCGATTGCCGCTGCATCATAAGGCCCGCCTGTTCTTCTTGGGATCGCTGGCCGGCGCATCGATCGTCGCGTTTCTCATACTTTCATCTCCGCAGAGCGATTTCTGGATCTTTCACGCTCCGGCCTCATTTGCCGTCTTCATTGTTGTTTTCGCTGGTCTCGCGGGGTGCCCGCGCCGCCCAGCACATGTCGCAGACCGGATCCCCGGCCGAGAGTGTTTGCCGCCGGATATAGTGTCCCCGATGTCCGTCGGCGGCGATCAGATCGGCGCCAGGCCAGTCATATTTGCACCAGCTGTTTGCGAAGCCGGCCAGCGCTTCAGGATCGCCGGTCTCGTCGGCAATACGCCGGGCAAAGCTTTGCGGGGGACAGTGCGTGAAGTGCGTGTGGATGTCCTCGCCCTCGCGAAAGACCTCGGCGGCGTAGCCGGGCGCGCCCACGGGCCGGAAGGGGAATATGAGCAGCCCACGGATGCTCCACCGCAATCGTTTTCCCGGGTCGCGCGTGACGAGGCGAGCTGGCAAGGACGAGAAGGCAAGCTGCCTGCGATAGACGGACCAGCCAATGTCCGCCAAGGCGTCCCGGGCGCTTTGGGGATCAAGATCGCTGTCACGCAGCGTCCGGTCCGCTGCCACTGTATAGATTGCAAGCTCGACCATGAGGCGACTGCCGAAATCTGGCAATCCGCCAAGCTGCGCCAGCGGACGCAGGAGTGCCACTCTCGTCGAGACATCGCTCAAGAAGGAATTAATGTCGTCCCGTAACCAACGGATTTCGCGGCCCGTCTTGTTCCTCAGGCTTCTATCCATGAGAACACGCAGAGCAGCGTTGCGGATGAAGCGCCACAAGATCCAGCGCATGATGCGCCAGTGAGCCTGGCTGTTCCCGATTGTATCGTCGTACTTGCTCATCATCTGCCTCGTGAAGCGGCTTGATCATGTGTGCCTGGAATTATTGGAATTCGTTCCATTTGCACCCCATTTCCAATCGCGGATTTCTGGCATGTCCTCGCCGTGCAGCCGGATGTAGGACTCGTGATTGAGGAGTTTGTCGCCGATGAATCGAGCGAGGACGGCGGCGGCTGGACCCAATCCCGGCACTCGGTCGATAACGGCCCTGGCCAGATGGAACCGGTCAAGCTCGTTGAGCACAACCATGTCGAATGGTGTCGTGGTCGTCCCCTCTTCCTTGAACCCGTGAACGTGCAGATTGTGATGGTTGGCTCGACGATAGGTCAGCTTGTGAATCAGCAGGGGATACCCGTGATAGGCAAAGATGATGGGTTTGTCCCTGGTGAACAGCGCATCGAAGTCCTCGTCGCTGAGGCCGTGCGGATGCTGGTTCTGTGACTGCAAAGTCATCAGATCGACCACGTTGACGACCCGGATCTTCAGTGCCGGGAAATGCTGCCGAAGCAACTCCACCGCGGCCAGCGTTTCCATGGTCGGGACGTCGCCGGCGCAGGCCATCACCAAGTCAGGCTCGCTGCCATCGTCATTGCTGGCCCATTCCCAGATACCCAGCCCGGCGGTGCAGTGCCTGATGGCTGCGTCCATATCGAGCCACTGCGGTGACGGTTGTTTGCCGGCGACAATGACGTTGACGTAGTTGCGGCTGCGCAGGCAATGATCGGTAACGGAGAGCAGGGTATTGGCGTCAGGCGGCAGGTAGACGCGGATGACCTCCGCCTTCTTGCTCATGACATGATCGATGAAGCCGGGATCCTGATGGCTGAAACCGTTGTGGTCCTGGCGCCACACGTGTGATGAAAGCAGGTAGTTCAGGGAAGCAACCGGCCGCCGCCATGGAATGTGGTTTGCAACGTCGAGCCACTTGGCATGTTGGTTGAACATCGAATCGATGATGTGGATGAAGGCTTCGTAGCAGGAGAAAAAGCCATGTCTGCCTGTGAGCAGATATCCTTCGAGCCATCCTTCGCACTGATGCTCGCTCAGGACCTCCATCACCCGGCCGTCCGGCGCAACATGGTCGTCGCCGGGAACTATTTCCGCGGTCGAACAACGGTTGGTCACCTCGAATACCGCACCCCAGCGGTTCGACGCCGTTTCGTCCGGACTGAAAACGCGGAAGGTTTCGGGGTTCAGTTTGATCACGTCGCGGATCAGTTCGCCTTGGACGCGCGTAGCTTCCGCACTCACGCTACCGGGTTTCGGAATCTTCACCGCGTAATCCCGGAAATCCGGAAGGTGCAAGTCGCGTAATAGCAGACCGCCATTGGCGTGCGGGTTGGCGCCCATTCGTCGCGTGCCGCGTGGGGCCAGGTCAGCGAGTTCGGGCCGAAGCCTGCCGGTCTCATCAAACAGTTCGCGCGGGCGGTAGCTTTCCAACCACTCTTCCAAAATCTTCACGTGGCCCGGGTGGCTCATGTCGCCCATTGGAACCTGGTGCGAGCGATATGTTCCCTCCGTCTGTTTGCCGTCTACCTCCTTCGGCCCTGTCCAGCCCTTCGGCGAGCGCAGGATAATCATGGGCCAGAGCGGACGCTTCTTGAATCCGTTGGCGCGGGCGTCTTTCTGGATGTGGCGGATGCTTTCGACCACGGTATCGAGCGTCTCAGCCATGAGCTGATGCATCTCCATCGGATCATCGCCGTCGATGAAGTGAGGCGTGTAGCCGTAGCCGCGAAACAGCGATTCGAGCTCGTCACGGGGAATGCGGGCAAGCACGGTGGGGCCTGCTATCTTGTAGCCGTTCAGATGCAGGATCGGCAGGACCGCGCCGTCATGCACCGGATTGAGAAATTTGTTCGAATGCCAGCTGGTGGCGAGTGGACCGGTTTCCGCCTCGCCATCGCCCACGACGCAAGCGACCAGGAGGTCGGGATTGTCGAAGGCGGCACCATAGGCGAGCGACAGGCAATAGCCGAGTTCACCGCCTTCATTGATGGAGCCCGGAGTCTCCGCCGCAACATGACTAGGAATGCCACCGGGAAACGAAAACTGCGTGAACAGTTTTTTCATCCCCGGTTCGTCCTGCGAGATGTCCGGATAGAGCTCGGTGTAACTACCTTCGAGATAGGTGTTGGCCACGAGACCCGGGCCGCCGTGCCCGGGGCCTGTGACGTTCAGTATGTTCAGGTCATGCTGGTTTATGATACGGTTCAAATGCACATAGATGAAGTTCAACCCCGGAGTGGTGCCCCAGTGGCCGAGGAGTCGCGGCTTCACGTGCTCAAGACTCAAGGGAATCTTGAGCAACGGGTTATCATACAGATAGATCTGTCCGACCGAGAGATAGTTGGCTGCACGCCAATACGCGTCCATCTTCTGGATGAGGTCGAGCGAAAGCGGGCTGTTCACAGGCCTATTCATCGAAGTGTCCTGCAGTGGGTGTAAACGCTGCTTCAAGCTTGGAACTCATGGTGCGATCCTGCCGCTTTGGATATGCTCCTCTGCAAAGTCGAACACGATATCCGGATCCGGTTGGGCCAGGTGTTCATCCTTGTCCGGGCAGTCGACGCGGGCCATGAGGTGGCGGATGACATTGAGCCGGGCCTGCTTCTTGTCATCGGCCCGCACGACGTGCCAGGGCAGGTCTTCGCTATGGGTCCGAGTAAGCATTTCGTTGCGCGCGTCGCTGTAATCGTCCCAGCGCCGCAGCGCGCTCTTGTCAATGGGGCTGATCTTCCATTGCTTGAGCGGATCAATCCGCCGATCTGCCAGTCTTTTCTTCTGTTCGGATTTCGATATGTCGAGATAATACTTGAAAAGCTGCGTTCCGGAGCCACTGAGCATGCGCTCGAATGGCAAAACGGAGCGCATGAACTCCTCGTGTTCTGCATCCGTGCAGAACCCCATCACCTTTTCGACGCCGGCCCGGTTGTACCAGCTGCGGTTCATGACGACCATTTCTTTGCTGGCAGGCAGGCTGGCGACATAGCGCTTAAAGTACCAGCTGTTGTGGTCGCGGTCGGAGGGTTTGCCGAGAGCAACGACCCGGGTGTCGCGCGGGCTGAGATGCGCGGTAAGGCGCTTGATCACGCCGTCCTTTCCCGAAGCATCCCGGCCTTCGAGCAGGATCAGGATGCGGAGATCGTTTTTGATCAGGTGTCGCTGCAGTTTTACCAGTTCGACCTGAAGGCTGTGGAGGGTTTGCTTGTAGCCCTCGGGCTCCGGTGCGGCCTTCCTTTTCGTTTTCTTGCTCATTGCAGGCACCCAAACCCTTTCAATTTATGAGGCGTAGGTCGCGCATCCAGACCCTGAAAGGCGACGCGGAGGATCGGGCTGTTCCTGACAAGACAGACGATTGCGCCGCAGCAGGCGATGCGACTGGCCGCTGACACGTTCAAAGTTTTACTCGCTTCAAGAGTTGCGCGTTGATCGCCACCACGACCGTGCTTGCCGACATGAGTATTGCGCCCACGGCGGGCGTGAGCAGGATACCCCAAGGCGCAAGCACTCCTGCGGCAAGCGGAATGGCAAAGATGTTGTAGCCTGCCGCCAGCCAGAGGTTCTGTTTCATCTTGCGATATGTGACCCGGCTCAGCGTGATGATGCGGGGGATGTCGCGGGGGTCCGATCGCACCAACACGATATGCCCTGCCTCGACGGCCACGTCGGCTCCGGCGCCGATCGCAATCCCGATGTCTGCGGTGGCAAGGGCGGGTGCGTCATTGACCCCGTCTCCGATCATGGCCACTTTCTTGCCCTGCGCCTGCAACTCGCGGACCTTGGACGCTTTGTCATCGGGCAGCACTTCCGCGAACACTGTGTCGATGCCAAGCTCTTTCGCAACCGCATCGGCCACCGCCTGCGCGTCGCCCGTCAGCATGGCGACTTCGATGCCCCGTTCATGCAGCGCCGCGATGGCTTCACGGCTTTCCTCGCGTATCGCATCCGCCACGGCATAGACAGCCAGCGCCTTGCCCGCCTGGACGAGATAGATCGCTGCTTGGCCATTGCTGGCTGCGGCTTCGGAGGCAGCCTGAAGCGCTGGTGGAACATCGACGTTTTCCGCCTTGAGCAGCGCCGGCCCTCCCATATGGTACTCGACCCCGTCAATTGTGGCTGCAACGCCCTTGCCGGTGATCGCGCGGAATCCATCGGCTGATGGGACCGCGATGCCTTTGTCTTCCGCAGTTTTGACGATCCCCCGGGCGATAGGATGCTGGGATTCAGCTTCAATACCAGACGCGATGCGAAGGGCCTCGTCCTCCTGCAGGCCTTCCGCGACGGAACTGGCAACGATCCGGAACTCGCCCAGCGTCAATGTTCCGGTCTTGTCGAAAATTACGGTGTCAAGATTGCGGGCCTCCTCGAGCCCACGGCGGTCCCGGACAAGAAGGCCGTTACGAGCGCCCAGAGTCGTGGAGATGGCCACCACCAGCGGCACCGCCAGCCCGAGGGCATGAGGGCAGGCGATCACCAGAACCGTCACCATTCGCACCACGGCAAAATCCAGCTCAGCGCCAAGCAATTGCCACGCCACAAATGTTAGCACCGCCGCGCCAATCGCTGCGACGGTAAGCATCCGGGCTGCGCGATCCGCCAGGTGCTGAGATCTCGATTTGGAGGTCTGCGCATCGGCCACCAGCCGCATGATGCCGGACAGCTTGGTCTTGTCGCCGGTTCCGGTGACCTCAATGCGCAGAGACCCTTCTCCGTTGATCGTGGCGGCGATCACTTCGTCGCCTTCGCCTTTTTTCACGGGTCGCGATTCACCGGTGATCATCGCCTCGTCAATGTCGCTGGCACCCTTGCGCACCACACCATCCGCCGGAACGCTTTCACCCGGGCGCACCAGTAGCAGGTCGCCATTGCGCAAGGCACTGATATCGACCGTTTCCTCGCCCGTATCGGTTATCCGCGTTGCCGTGTCTGGCAAAAGCTTTGCCAGTTCCTTCAAAGCACCCTGAGCCTGATTGATGGACCGCATTTCGATCCAGTGGCCGAGCAGCATGATCGCGACCAGCGTTGCCAGCTCCCACCACAGTGGCATCGAGTCGATCAACCCAAGCTGAACCACCCAGGAGAAGATGAATGCGACCGTGATGGCGAGTGAGATGAGGGTCATCATCCCCGGCAGCCGGTCTCTCAGCTCGCGCCACGCACCTTGTAGGAAAACCAGACCGCCGTAGAGGAAGACGGCCGTTGAGAGCACTGGTGCCATCCAATCCGATCCGGGAAAAGCCGGAGCCTGATAGCCAAGCAAATCCTGGATGGGGGCAGACCAGATGACAACCGGAATGGTGACAGCGAGCGACAGCCAAAACCGGTCCCGGAATTTCTCAGGAGAATGGCCCTGATGTTTGTCATGGCTATCGTGACCCGCATGGTCGGATGAGGGTTCCGGAGTGTCGGTCTGACTGCCAGATGAGGACTTCGACGCATCCGGCACCGTGCCGTCGTGTTGTTCATGTCCTGCATGCGCGTCATGCGTGGCGGCAGGGACGTCTGATTTTGACTTCGGCGCGGCGGATGCGGCGGCCGGCTCGCTCTCGTCTATGTGGCCTTGATGATCCTCGGCAGGTTCATCCTCAGCGGGTCTGTTGGATTGCAATCCAAGCTCGTGCACGGTTGATTTGATATCGGAAACCGCAACCCGGGTTTCGTCATAGCGGACGGTGGCGTTCTTCGCGGCGAAATTCACCGTAACGCTTTCAACGCCGGGTACCTCGCCGATCCGGCTCTCCACTTCGTCGAGGCTCCATACCGACAACATGTCATCAACTTTGATCACGCTTGTTTTCATCATCTGTTCCTTTGGCGGTCTTCGACCTTGGGCGTTAGGCTATCTTGTCAATGGTGTTTCGGCCTCTACAGCCGACATCTAGAGCTTTGATTTTCAGTAATCGCGGACTGCAGGAGCCAAGGAATTCAACGCTGGCACCTGATGCTTGCCATTCCCTTGGTGACGTGTTGCAGGAATCTAGACGCAGGTCCGCTTCGGATATTACAGATATTGGCTCGCAGTTCCGAATACTGACCTCCCGGTGTCGTCGGATTGCTCCCGAGTGCCGTCTGTCGGTCTGCTCCGAACGCAACATTGTATTCAAGCGCAGCTTTGTGATTAAGATGTCACTTCTGCAGTTAATAGAGTTTCCTTGTTGGGATGCCTAATGAAACACCATGCTGGCAACGTGGAATCCTGCGTCAACATGCATAACTTCGCCTGTCGTGCCCGTCGTGTAGTCGCTGGCCAGTAGCAGGGCTGCGCGGCCAACCTCATCCGGTGTCACTGTTCGCCGCAAGGGAGCTTTTTTGATGGTTTCGTCGATCAGTTCGTCGAAATGTTCGATTCCAGATGACGCCCGCGTCCGTATGGCGCCAGCAGAAATAGCGTTGACCCGGATCGCTTTTGGGCCAAGTTCGTGCGCAAGATAACGCACTGATGATTCAAGGGCTGCTTTGACCGGCCCCATGACGTTGTAGTGGTCCACAACCTTTTCGGCACCTAGAAAGCTGAGCGTTATCAGACTGCCGCCTTTGGTCATAAGCGGCTCGGCCAATTTGGCCATCCGGATGAATGAATGGCACGAGACCAGCATTGATTGGGCGAACCCTGCGCTTGAACTGTCCGTCAATCGACCGTGCAGATCCTCTGCCGGTGCCCAAGCGATCGAGTGCAGGAGGAAATCAAGACGGCCCCATGTTTTCTCTATGGTTGCGAAAACCGCTTCCAATGAACCCTCCTGCGTTACATCACAGGGCATGAAAATCGGCGCGGCGACACGCTTTGCCAGTGGTTCGACATAGGCCAGGGCCTTGTTGTTGAAATAGGTCAGGGCCAGGTCAGCGCCGGCAGCGTGGAAATGCTGTGTGGCAGCCCAGGCCAGGCTATGTTCATTGGCGATGCCCACGACAAGACCCTTCTTTGCTGAAAGGTCGAGCGCTTCAGCCGGATTGATCGGTCTGACGGAAATGGTCATTGCGCGGCTACCTCGAATTGTGGCTGGGTGCCGACCGAAACTGGTTGCAGGTTCGACACGACGGGCAGGGGACAGCAGGCATCTTCCAGTTGCGGTGCTGTGGCAATGCTGCTTTCAGCGGGACCCGGTCGCGGTTCAACCTGCGGTCTGCGGTGGTACATCAGGGCAGCAATCGCCAGGGCCGCCAGTCTCGCCGGTGCCGGGTCAGCGCGCGAGGTCAGTACCACTGGCGCTGCCAACCCGATCGCAATCCCCGCCGCAACGCCCCCGGCAAAATATTCCAGCGTCTTGGCCAGAATATTGCCCGAGACAAGATCTGGCACCAGCAAGATATCGGCAGAGCCTGCGACGTCAGACAAAATACCTTTCTCGGTTGCCGCGCGTGCCGAGATGGCATTGTCGAGCGCCAGCGGCCCATCCACCTCGGCCCCAGTGATCTGGCCGCGTCGGGACATCAGAGTGAGAGAGGCGGCATCCAGCGTCGAGGCGATATCGACCGTCACGGTCTCTACTGCCGACAGCACTGCAACCTTTGGCCTCACCACCCCCAACATACGGAACAGATCGACCGCATTCTGGCAAATCTGCGCCTTGGCGGTGAGTTCGGGCGCAATGTTGATTGCTGCGTCGGTGATACCGAGCAGTTGGTCATGACTAGGCAGCGCCACTACAAAGACATGGCTGACGCGTCGTCCCGGAAGTCGCAGTCCGAGGGTCTTGTCGAGAAGCGCGCGCATGAAGATATCGGTATGCAGGTTGCCCTTCATCACCACGTCTGCTCGGCCCTCATGCACCAGAGCGACCACACGGGCCGCCGCCTCAGCATCGTCGGCCACAGCGATAATCGCGTCCTCCGCAACCGTCCAGCCCAGATCTGCGGCGATTGTGCGGATGGCATTCGGGTCACCGACCAAGAGCGGCGTAACCAGACCGGCACGTTCGGCATCGCGCAGCGTTTCCAGCACCACCGTCTGAGCGGCATCGGCAACCGCAACGCGGACCGGGCCTGCCTTGCACGCCGCCGTGGCCAGGGCTTCAAACGGTTCGAAGTTATCTTTCATTGCTCATGCCTCCCGCGCCATCGGTTGGCTGGCCATGAATTGGTGGACATGGCCAGCGATCATTGCTTCCTCATCAGTCTGACGAACCTCGACCGTAACACCCACTGACCCGGTCGAAATCACCGGATCGCCGCGAAGATTTGCGGATTTGTTCAACTCAATGCCGAGATAGCCGAGGCGGTCGCAAATCCCGGCCCGAACCTGCGGCGCATTGGCACCGATGCCGCCTGTAAACACCAAACGGTCGACCCCACCCAAGGTCGCTGTCAGGCCCGCCAGATGCCGCCGGGCATGGTAGCAGAAATACGCCACAGCCTCTGCTGCAGCGTCATCAGGGCGTTGCAGCAATTCCTGCATGTTGCGGCTGATGCCGGATAGGCCAAGAAGACCGCTTTCGGCGTAGAGCATCTGAGAAACCGCCTCAGGCGTCATCTCCTTGTCGATCAGGAGGTGTAACAGCAGTCCGGGGTCTACATCGCCCGACCTCGTACCCATCGGCAACCCAGCGATCGTCGAGAACCCCATCGTCGTCTCGAGGCTCTTTCCATCGCGGATCGCACACATCGACGCACCGTTGCCAAGATGCGCCACGACGATCCGTTCGGCATCTACAGCTACACCAGCGTCGCGCAGCGCTTTGACGATGTATTCGTAGGACAACCCGTGGAAACCAAAGCGTCGAAGCCCTTCATCTTGAAGTGCACGCGGCAAGCCCGACAGGCGGGCAATGGGCGGCAAATCACGATGGAAAGACGTGTCAAAGCAGGCGATCTGAGTGAGATCGGGTCGCGCGATCCGCACCGCATCGATCCCGGCAATATTGGCGGGAAGATGCAGGGGGGCAAGCGCCGTCAGCTGTTGCAATCGCGCCCGTAGTGTGGGCGTCACCTGTTCGGGGCAGTCGCAGTCAGGTCCGCCATGGGCAATCCGGTGACCGACGGCAACCAGTTTGACTCCGCTTGCCTCATGTTCAATGGCGAGGAGCAGCCGTTTCAGAGCGGTATCATGGTCGGCGATGGTTCCGGTCTTTTCCCGAAAAACCGCGCCTCGGGCATCCGAAAGTCGAAACCGGGCACCCGGCAGTCCGATGCGCTCAATCGCGCCCGACCAGAGCCGGCGAGGCCGTTCGACATTGGTAAAGATCGCGAACTTCAGACTGGATGAGCCGGCGTTGAGTGTCAGGACGGCGCTATCTGACATCCGGGCAAACTTTCTGATTGATCACGGGCGTCCCGAAAGCCAGAACGGTTGGGTATTTGCGCAGACGCGAGAACAGCGACATGGCCGGCAAGCGACTGCCGATGAAGACGCTCAACACAACCTCACTTCCCGACAGCATGGCGTTTTTCTTTGCCAGGTTTGGAGTTATTCGGGCTGGCCTTTGATTTGACTGCACCGGACACAGTCGGCGGCGCTTGGGCAGGTTTGGAGCCGCCACCATAGAGCAGCCGGAAGACTTGTTCGTAGGTTGCGTCACGGCGTTCGCGCGCGCCTTTAATCATCTGCCCCACATTGGACATCACCTTGCGTTCCGCGACGATCCCTGGATGATCGGCGGGCAATGGCTGGCGGGTGTCGCGCAGGGAATGCGCCATCATCCGCACACCGCGCATCCATGGATTATACGCCTCGGAAAACATGTACCGGCTTGTCCGCATTGGATGCAGTGATTTCAGCAAGTCGGCACTGGCCGGCGTGGTCATCGCCAGCACCCAGGGGCTGACGAAGGCGCTGTAGAAGCTGTCAAGCGTCGTCGAGACTTCGGCTACCTTTTCGAACGCTTCGTGCGGATAAGCCGCCTTCAGACCAGACACTTCGCGCGGCTCATAGGTCACGATCAGATCGGACTTGTGGCAGTCGGGATCGCCTGTGGGGTTTTCGATCTTCATTTCGTAAAGGCCCGGCGCCAGCGCCTCGATCTCGTCCAGACTTTCCAGGATGGCCCGATGCTCCAGCTTTGCCACGCTGGCCGAGACGAATATGCCCAGATGCCCGACATGGGGGTTGGTCAGATAGACGATTCGCTGTCCCGCCGCGATCAGGTCGGCGGTATCGACATAAACTTCGGCAACCCATCCCAGCGCTTGCGCCGGTGGAGTAATATTGTCGCCGTAAGACGCAAAGACGATGATAGGGCTGGTGATCTGCCGCAAATCCACGGTGCAGCCGTCGCAGATTTCCATCGTACCCCGCTCCAGCTTGTTGCCGATGAACAGGTTTTTGACAATCGACATCATTTCCGGGCTGCTCAGCGTGTAATAGCCACCCCACCAGCGTTCGAAATCCAGAAAGCGTTCGGCTTCGGTGTCGATATTGGTCAAAAGATTGGCGTGTTTTTCCCAGATCGCTTTTTCCGGCTTCAGGCTTTCGAAATTCTGCGCCAGCCAGGCGCCATCGAACCTTCCATCGCCCAGATCGCCCATCAGGTGCGTCAGCCAGGCACCACCTAGCAGGCCACCGGATATGCGCATCGGGTTCACGCCATCTTCGCCCGCCCAATAGGACAGCGGCGCGCCGTTCAGAACCACTGGTCCCGCCAACCCTTCGCAATCGGCGGCCAGCAGTGTCACCGCCCAGCCCGCCTGACAGTTGCCGTAGAGTACAGGCGGTTTACCTTGGTGAAGCCCGGCCACTTCCTCGACAAAGCGGCGCAACGCGTGCAGCACTTCTGCCAGTGTCTGCCCGGGCATCGGTTCGGGAAAGAACACCACGAAATAGACCGGGTGGCCTTCGTGCATCGCCATGCCTACTTCGCTGTCGCGTTTGAAGCCGCCAATGCCGGGACCATGCCCGGCGCGCGGATCGATGATGATTACCGGTGGTTTTTCGGGGTCGAGACAGTCGTCAAGACAGTCGTCATCGATCTCGGTGATCTTCAGCAGGGCATAGTTCGCCGGAGTGTCAAACCGGCGCGCATCCAGCACAGTCTCATACTTGAAATCCAGCAACGGTGGCATTCCGGCCCGTTCATGGTCGCGCATGTTGTCGGCGCGCTGCCGCAGAGTGTCAAAGAACAGGATCGAACGCTCCCAGAGATCCTGGTGGTAGGAAACTGGCGATCCTACGGGCGCTGTCGGTGAGACGACCGGTGGTTTGTCCATGGTCGACGCCTTCGGTCTCGCAGCGTGCATGTGGTGAACATCATTCATTTGGCAGCCCTTTGGGAAAAGTAGTTGAACAGCGGCACGAATACGATCGCGATAAACCAGCCGTAGGCGAAGGCCTCGGCCAGCCCGATGACAAAGCCCGACAGGCTGATCCAAACAAAGCCAGGAAGAAGTGGGACCCAGGCCTGATACATCGTCATCGAAGGAAAGATCAGGCCGAAGCCGACGCACAAGACGAAGGATATCGCGAGGAATATCCCCGTGCTCATCCCAACTGCATAGATCGATAGTCGCCCGGCGGTGACGCCCATTGAGCCGGTAAGTTCGTGTTTCTGCGGCATGATTTGGCCTCCAATTTTCGTCGCGGCTTTTTGGGCGTTTTCTGCCTCTGTAGACGCGCAGTGCCGGTAAGCATTACAATTCGGGGGCGATAGGTCTCCCCGAAGATAGAATGCCTTCGACACCAACGGCTCACGAGCTCTTCGGTGGTTTGGACCGCTCTACATCTCACATGACGTGCAGGGATTCGTCTGTCGAATTTCATCCCGGTAGCTGAGGAACATGTGCATGCTGGCACCCATGCGTGCAGCAGAGGCAGCTGATTGGTCAACCATGGCGGTAGTCTTTGAGCTCGGCAGACGTCTAATCCAAAGATAAAGATATCCGGTCCGCCCTCACCGTCGCGGCGCCGTTCACGGGTCGTTTTTCCCGGCTTGACAAGGAGGCCAATTTTTTGGTGCACTGATCAGGAGTTCTTGATCACGAGAATTGATAGGTCATGAATACGGAGGCGGCCCTGTAGCCAGAGCAAGTTGTGGGCAGCGCAAGCCGCATTCCGCAATTGCAGCGGCTCCGTTGCTGTGTTCTTTCCCAATCCATGGGGGCGCTCACGATTGCAGAACCAAGAACGAGAGCTTTCAGCTCGGTTCGCATGGCTCTCAAAATCACGAATAGGGATGAACGACTGAGGTGCGTTGGCTTCAAGTGATTTAGAGCGCCTGCGGGTATCCCGTCGGATAAGGCAATTGATGATCTGGTCTTGGCACTGGCACTGGCACGGGAGCTGGACCAACTTGCGCCGCCATCCATGCCTGTTGGATTTGCTTGCAATGAACGAGTGGTGCCCATGTGGGTAGTGTCCGCGAGCGTCTTCACACTATTGAGTAACCTTGAGCCATCGAGCTTCAGTCAGCAAGCAGCCATGGATTCGATTCACGTCAAGACGCTCAATATCCAAAGATCGAGGATGTCACGGTGGCAGACACCGATTTCGAAAGCGGACCGCGAGTGTCCGGGCTGTTGGTTCCGGTTTCCGGCTTTCCTGTTCTGTTAGGCACCACTCAGGCCGCAAACTTTCATGGAAGACGGGTAGCGGCCGGATTCTGGTTGTTGATCTATTGTGTGACCATGTCCGCACCGAACCATTTGAAGCTTATGGTCGTCAACGTACCGTCCGTTTTGATGGTCTTGATTGCGTCACCAGATTTGGCGGCCAGAGCCGTGTCCTCCTTTTTGCAAACCAATACCCACGCCTGGGCCGAACAGGCCGCCGGAAATCCGAGGTCTACAAAGCTTCGCAGAGGCGCCGTCTTTCGACTCGAGAAATGCCTTCCAGACGGAGACGTCTGCCACCCCTCATCAATCCGTCCCGCTAAAAGGTTGAGATTGGGGCTGTTCTGCTTGTCATAGATCCGGATCTCTACCACTTCGCCGAAGTATTCCTGGACAAAGGCTTCAGCGTTTGTCGACCCTTGGACGCCGGTTGTTCTCCCTTTCAGATTCCAATTTTTTCTGATCGACGGCCTCATCAAAGTCGACCACAGCCGCCGGAAGCAGTTCAACCGGAATAGCCCCCGCCAATCGACGCCGCAGAATGCATGAGTGGTGCACTTTCTCTCCGGTGTTGACATTTGCAGCTGATTTCGTACGAATTGACCTTCTTAATGAGGGGATTCCGGCTTCTGGCTCGAACATCCAGCATTATCTTTGAGCCACTCCAACAAGGATGCCCCTCGTCTACGTGACTCGACTCCCAAAGAATTGGATAATATTGCCGACGGAGTTCTCTCTCAATAGGTCGAATTGTCAACTGTTCGAAAATATATTCAGAATGGGTTGCTATCAGGTGACCCCATTCATCGTCTGCAGCCTATTCGACAGTCAGATATCCTGATGCAATACGTTTTTGCAGATGCAGGTCTACCGCAGCGCGGTCGGCGCAGAAGTAAAGTCGGCCTTCGCACCGGTCCCTGAGCGCCGCCAGATCAGCAAACATGGGAGATTTTGCCATTCCAGCAGCTTCAAGCAGCGATACGCCGAGATATCCGATATCCAAGCTGGCGAATTCAAATGGGCGCATATCCAAATCCATTCCCATGCCGTGAACGGTGAAATAGGTCTGGTATGCCGAAGATTCGAGCTTGTTGATTGCGAAGTCCGGATAGAGATGCTTGAAGACCTCGAGGGTGGCGAATGATTGGTGATCGCCAAATTCAAGCACAATTGATGGATACTCTTCGCTATCAGCCCTGGCCTGGCCGAGATACCATTCGAAATCCTTTTGGGATTTGGTTACCCGCCGAACATACTCGTCAAGTTCAAAGATGCCGCTTTCACTGAAGCTGTCCGGCTCGGATTCCGCCAACTGGTCGGTATAGGGCGAATGAGCGAACATGGTTTGCACTTGCAGGAACAGCGGTCTGCCATCGGTTTTCCTGTGCTCCTCGATGAATGCCCGGGCGGCTTCGAAGTAGAAGCGATCACGATGGGCGTATTCGCTAGCACCAATACGGTTATAGTCGAGAACTTCATCGAAGCCGATAGATTCGAGAAATGGCCCTTCGTTGACGAAACCATGATCCATCGGCATGAGAACCGCAGTTTTGTAGCCGCAGCGTGCCAATTCGGTCGCCAGCGACTGGTGAATTCTTCCTTCCATCGATGTAGTGAGATAGGGCGCGCGCCATCCGAAATCGAGACTGGATAGTCCTGTCATCAGCGAGAAATTGGAAATCCACGTGCCACCACCAAAGGTTTCCACGTGAAGGGTGCGACGTTTTCCATCCGCTGACTTGAAACGTTTGGAGAATTGCTGGTCGAGGCCGTATTGCCCAAATTGGCTGAGATCGGTCTGGCTTTCGCTCAAGACAACAAAAAGATCTGGCTTCGGCCCCGTCGTTTCACAAGGTCCGTCGGCGCTGAATGGAGCGACAGGGGACATATTTGACAGGCGGTCTGCGATACCTTCTCCGATGGCTGCGTCTCTGACATCGAGGAGGGACACGAAAAATGCAGACGCATTGAAGCCGCCAAGGTAGTGAAAAAATCGCGGTTCATCTGCTCTTAGTGGGTAACTGATCGGAATTAGCGCAAAGGTGATCGCTACCAGTCCGCTTCGTCTTAGAACGTTCATCCGGCGTTTCCTCTCCCAAATGAACACAACAGAAAGTGCTATGAAGGAGCAGAGCATGAGGGCCGCAATGGGTACAATATAGGTCGCGAACCCGCTCATGAGAAAGGCGAAGGCTTTTGGATCCGTTCCGGTGAAAATGAAGTCGTAGATGTGAAGATCAAAACCTTTGGTCCGGTATTTTAGCACAGAGGCAATTGATATAATCACCGTGGCCGTAAGGGCGGCATAGATCGAAAAGTAGATACGGCGGGTCAACAGGAAAAGCACTGTGGCGATGCCCAGGACAGAGAGGATAACGAACGGCATGTGATCAATCGACCGTTCAAGCATGTAAAGAAATACGGCACAGCACAGTGTGCCTGCAATCGCTGTCGCTGGATTTAGAACCAGTGCAGAAATCCTGTTGGTCAGCGCTTGCCAGTGTGCCGGCGTCATGTGCAGTCTCCGATGTTCAATGCCGAAGATGCCCGCTCATTGCCCACTGTTCAAACTCAATGATGTTTTAACCTTAACTGGGATTGGCGCTGGACCACGGCATCAATCGGTGCTGTACGAGCGAGACAATTGTGGCTGAAGCAACAAACCTAAACAATGTGCTGCCGAACAGCCGATGACAACTGATGAAGGTCAGGAGAAGGCTTGCAAGAGCTGGGCTTATCAGGCTTCAAGAGCATAAGCCAATCGCGACAGCGACTAGGCGTTGGTGTAATCATTCTCATGATTCAGAATGTCAGGAATGATAGCCTGAAATCCGGGTGTGAACGCGGCCGATGCAGCTTGTAGATCAAAAAATGTCGCGGCAAAAAGACCCCGCCGGGTGCTTATGACCTGGCCGAATTTGGTAATAACGGGTTCGAGTGTCACGTGTTCTCGCGCGAACGGCTCCGCAGCGCGATGATCATCGATTAAAGGGTCATAGTGCCAAAGAGCGCGTATTTTCCGGAGCAAAGATGCTAGGATTTCTACGAGTCGAGCGGTGCCTGAGAAAATGGTCATCTCAATTGCCACCTATGTAGACTTGGTTATGATTGAGACACGAGATATCTGAGGAAAATAAGAGTCCCGCGAGATGAATACGCCAACTCATATGATCATAGGCAGTGCACTTTGGGCAAAACAAGATCGGCCAGGATCGCTGATCGCTGCTTTTGCAGGAGGCCTTGCCCCCGACCTGCCCATGATCGCCATGGTACTCTTTGCGACCAAAGTGACGGGAGTGCCGGAACAGGACGTGTACGGTATCCTTTATTTCTCTGATGGGTGGCAACGAGTCTTCGCCATCGATCACAGCTTCTTGGTTTGGGGACTTGTCTTGGCTGCCGGGTATCTGCTTCGCGTGTTTACACTGACCGCCTTTGCCGGATCGGGACTTGCGCATGCGGCTGTGGATTTTCTGACCCACCATGACGATGCGCGACAGCAATTGTGGCCCTTCACCGACTGGAAATTTGCGAGCCCATTTTCATATTGGGATCCGGCATATTTTGGAAGTATTGTTGCGCCGCTCGAGGCGCTGCTCGTTTTCGTCTTAACAATATCGCTGGTGTTTCGATTGCGTCGCCTGTGGGAAAAGGCGTTGACCCTGGCAATTTCGGCGATATTCCTCGTACCGATCGTTGTGACTGGCGGATTTCATGGCCTGCACGGAATGTGATGAACTGTTCCATACAATAGCCCGCGCCGGACTTCTCCAAAGACCCAACAGAAAATCGGGGACAAGATCAGTCACGATGCTTTGGCCTCAATGCCGGAAATGTCCATACGGGTTTCCGGTAATATTTCTTTAAGAGCGGCAATAGAGTCCGCCAGCGTCAGATAGTCTATAATTGTTGCTAGACCGACTCGCGATACGTTGCCACTCATGATTGTGTTGAGGGTAGCCAGAATCATTGTCGCCGTTGCGTCAGCCTGATCGCCAGTCGTCACGCGCGCATACGCAGTTGGCATTCCATCGTCACACAAACCTTCCACAATCATACGCGTGCGGATTTGCCCAATTCCTGGAAACCGTGACAATTGCCGGGATAGCCATTGAGCATTGCGGGCAATCCAAGGTCCAAGCCCGAGGCTAAGTGCCCAACTCAGCGAACGGGTAACAAGAGGTGGGTCAATAGCCACAAAATACCTCCTACCTGATAAGGCACCCGCTGGTTTTCCCGTCAATATCTCCCGTCCGGCGAAACCGAAACCAAGGGCAAGGCGCCCACTTTCAGAAGCATCAAAGACGAAGAGCCGTTGCAAGGCTCCCGCAGGCGTCTGCACCAGGCTTCCATTGTGGAAAAGCAAATAATTCGTGCCCGCGGTTGCTAGAAACCACTCTGTCGCCGCCGCTCCATAATGCCGGCCCAATCCCATCTCGATTCCGATATCAACGGCGTTAATATGTTCGTTCCGCGCAATAAACTCAGCCATCAAGTCGATCAGGCCCGGCGCCATGCCAACGCAGGTAATCAAAACGCCGCCGACATCGCGGCCTCGAATACCGTCGCGGAGGGCGTTTACATAAGCAGGAGAGGCCGAAGTCTCGAGAAATGTACAGCCATTTGCGACCATTTCGGCCACAAGTTCCGGCGGTGTTGCCTCCGTAAGGTTAACCACCAGCGCTTTGGGAGGGATCATCCTTGCCGCACCTTTGGTTCGGATATCGACAGTACGAAAGCAAAGGCGATCCGGATTCTGACCACCGGAAATTCTATTCGAGCGGGAGATGATAGTAATTGCAGCCTTCGTACGGTCCAAAAGGAGCGAGGTCAGACGGCTGCCAACATCACCCGCTCCCCCAATTAGCCAGATTTCAGGGCCAGCCCTTCTTTGCCCCTTTGGTGTAATTTGTGGCTCATTTGGAATGGGCATCACCTTCTGCTCCCATATGTTCCATCATCTCGGCGATCTGTTTGGGAACATCGTCCTTTGAGAACAGGCGCTGCTCCTCGGAATCGTGAACGAAAGCGATGATGTTGGCCAGTTCCTCGCCGGTAAACACGATCTGCTCACCGAGCTCATTCCGCTGCGCTTCAATCATCGCTGGGGCGCCGAGCCACATTCTGGCAACAAAATCAAAGGGGTTCATCGGCAATTCCATGAATTCGGCATCCAGTGCTGCGGCGTCTTCGCCGCCCACGCCGTTGACCGAGTGGCAGACAACGCAGCCTTTGGAAGCAAACAGTTTGCGCCCGGCAAGTGCGTCCATCCGGGGCAAGAGCAGTCCGCCGGACATCATCGACATGTCCCGTTCAGCTTGCTGTGCATTGGCCGGCGACATGCCTGCCAATACAGTAGCCGTAATCATCAGTAGAGTTGCAGGTTTCATTGGGTTGCCTCCATTTTGGTTTAGTTTGAGTCTGAATAAACGGGATGCATCTAACGTCTCATGGGCTGCAGTAAAGCGGGCACTCGATGGGCGCGACAGTCCCCAGTATCTCCGAAGCGATTACGGGTATCTCGGCCATCTAATCTCCTCAGATACATTTCATTTTGTGAATCGCTCCTTCAGATTTTTGCACTACGTAGTCTGAGCGCATTAAGCACTACCGAAATTGATGAAGCGCTCATTGCAAAGGCCGCAAACATCGGGCTGATCAAAATGCCGAAAAATGGAAACAACAGACCGGCTGCTACAGGGACCCCGGAAGCGTTGTAGACGAGCGCGAAGAAGAGGTTCTGGCGGATATTTCCCATAGTGGCGCGTGCGAGGCGGCGGGCACGCACGATACCATCGAGATTACCCTTGACCAAGGTGATGCCGGCACTCTCTATAGCGACATCAGCGCCTGTGCCCATCGCTATCCCGACATCCGCCTGTGCGAGTGCCGGCGCATCGTTGACGCCGTCGCCAGCCATGGCGACTTTACGACCCTGAGCCTGCAACTCTTTTATGATTCGCGCCTTGTCCTCGGGAAGTACATCGGCGCGTATTTCGTCAATTCCGAGCTGCGCTCCGATTGCTTTCGCGGTCCGCTCGTTGTCGCCGGTCGCCATGATGATGCGAAATCCGAGCATACGCAATGCTTTGAGCGCCTCTCGGGTCGTCTCCTTGACTGGATCGGCGACGCTGACAAGTCCGGCGACTGCATCGTCCAGCACCACAAACATAACTGTTTCACCTGCGTCTCTACGGGCATTGGCCTTTACTGCAAGGTCACCGCCGTCCAACCCCATGTCGGAAATCAGGGCGAGGTTGCCCAGGGCAACAGACCTGCCGTCAACCTTTCCCTTTACACCCTTGCCCGTCACCGCCTCAAAGTCGGTCGCATCGGTCATGTTAACATTTCGTTCCACGGCACCGCGAACGATAGCCTCGGCAAGCGGATGTTCTGAACCCCGTTCGAGCGATGCCGCAAGTCTGAGCACTTCCGCTTCATCGTGGCCGACTTCCGGCAGGACTGCGACCAGCTTCGGCTTACCCTCTGTTAGCGTCCCCGTCTTGTCGACGATGAGCGTGTCCACCTTTTCAAACAGCTCCAGCGCCTCAGCATTCTTGATTAGGACACCCGCCTGAGCGCCGCGCCCCGTCGCAGTCATAATGGACATGGGCGTGGCGAGGCCTAGCGCACAGGGGCATGCAATGATCAGTACTGCCACAGCCGCGATCAGCGCGTAGGACAATGCCGGCGCGGGTCCCCAGATCGCCCAGGCGATAAATGACAGAACAGCAATGCCAATGACCACCGGGACGAAGAAGCCCGCTACTTGGTCTGCATATTTTTGTATTGGCGCGCGCGAACGTTGTGCATTTGAGACCATTTGGACGATCTGGCTGAGCATAGTATCTGAACCGACACGTTTGGCCTCCATGATCATGCTGCCAGTGCCATTGATCGTGGCTCCGGTCAGCATATCGCCGAGTGTTTTTTCCACCGGTACCGGTTCCCCGGAAATCATGCTTTCATCAACCGACGAGCGCCCATCCACAACGACACCGTCCACAGGTACTTTGTCGCCGGGCCTAACGCGCAAGCGGTCTCCAACTTGCACATCTTCAAGTGGTATCTCCTCTTCAGATCCGTCCTTGCGGATCACCCTCGCAGTCTTCGCTGCCATATCCAGAAGAGCACGGATTGCTTTGCCGGTGCCCTCACGCGCACGGAGCTCCATTATCTGACCTAGCAATACGAGTGTGACGATTACTGCCGCCGCCTCGAAATAGACTCCAACATGGCCTTCGCTGTCTCGGAACCCCTCGGGGAAAATGGAAGGGAACAGCACTGCCACGATGCTGAAAAGCCAGGCCGCGAGCACTCCCATGCTGATTAGCGAGAACATATTGAGGTTCATGTGGCGGAAGGAATTCCAACCGCGCACCAGGAAGGGCCAGCCGCACCACAGGACAACTGGCGTCCCGAGCACTAGCTCGATCCACAGTGTCATGCGCTCGCCAAAGATGTCGCGCACGCTGCCGAACCCCAGATAGGGTCCCATCGTAAAAACCAGCAACGGGATCGTCAAAACGGTACCAACCCAGAACCGACGAGTGAAATCCACCAGCTCAGGGTTAGGCCCGTCCTCGGCCATCGCCGCAGTTTCCAATTCCAGTCCCATACCGCAAATCGGGCACGAGCCGGGACGGGTTTGACGTACCTGTGCGTGCATGGGACATGTATAGACCGCGCCAGAATGGTTCGCAGGCACTGTGTCATACTTCCCGTTCATGGCGGCAGGGCGGTGCGTATGCGCGTGCTGGGAATGTTGATCACTGTGCTTATGATGATGGCCGGAAGACCCCGCAACCTCCCCCTCTGGCACAAGGTGCATGCCGCATTTCGGGCAGTCGCCGGGGCCTGCCTGCCTGACTTCAGGATGCATCGGGCAGACGAACCACTTCGGAGAGCCTGCAGGTGAAGAATGGGCGGCGGCAGCAGCGGTGGGATGATGATCTGGCATGGAAGCACCTACATTTTGTGTTGACGGTAAGCGATACCGTTAGCGGACTGCAGTTCCCGGACATATGTTACGATTTTCGCGACATCATCCCGACTGACTTGCGCCTGGGCGGGCATATCGCCATAGGGCCAATGATGCTGACGCACCCCGTTTTGGACCGCAAAGAAAAAAGCGTCGTCGGAATGGTGGCCTGGATTATATATGTCATGAATAAAGGGTGGCCCTTTTTCGGTACCAAGGGCGTTTTGCCCATGACAGGCGGCGCAGGTTTTGTTGAACAGGGCCTCCCCTTCCTGCGCGGCCGCTGACAACGTTGGCTCGACAAATTGACTGGCAATCGATCCAGACATAGGGGCACTTGACGGCGCGAATGTCTTGTATAGCCCGACCACTGCGGCGATACCGAAAAACCCGAGAACCAGGTTTCTCGCCATATTGCTTGATTTCTTCAAGAGTTCTGCTCCGTTATAGATGTGCTAAGTATCGATTGCATCTCGTGCGCCACTAATGTTGCGACCGATACACCGTTTGACGGGTGCGGTATGGTGTCGGTAGTAACCACTTGGGCGGCACCCGCAGCAAGAATGTCTTCATATGCGCTGCCTGCAAATACCGCGTGAATGATGATGCAAACCGGTGGGCGGGTGCCTGTAGCAGCAAGCCGTTCGATGGCGCGCACCATGGTCCGGCCCGAAGAGGCAATATCGTCCAGGATAACCGGTGTACCCTGATGCAGCGTGATACTCCTCGGCACACTGACTTCAACACTCTTGTCGCCCGTTCGAGTCTTGCGCAAGACTTCGTAGGGCCGATCGGCCAGCCTCGCCACCTCAGCCACCCATTGCTGGCTTTCACTATCGGGGCCTAAAAGAACGGCGTCAGGCAGGTTCGCCCTGATCCAGTCTGCGAGCAGTGGAGCTGAGGCCACACGGATCGTTGGCATCGGAAACACTTCGTCGAGCCGAGCGATACGATGTAGATGCGGATCGACTGTCATCAGCCAATCGAAACTTTCGCCGAGAAACTTTGCGAAGAGTTGCGCACTGACTGCTTGACCAACTTGAAATCGGCGATCCTGACGCATGTAACCGAGATAGGGCGCGATTAGCCCGACACGACGTGCGCCAATTTCCCGCGCTGTTGTCGCGGCAAAGCGCAGCGGTAATGCAAACCGGTCAGGGTCGCGGAGGGTGGCGAGCAGCGCAATATCGCTTCCATCCAGATCACCTGGCAGGGTCAAGAGGCTCTCGCCATCGGGGAAACGGTGCCAGTCGAGATGACGTAACTCGCCGCCAAGTTCTGGTGCAAGCGCTTGCGCGAGCGACAACATCTCAGGGAAGGGGATCAGGATCATTTTGCCGCCTCCGAAAGCGTCAGGACATTGGAGTGGCTTTCCGCATAGCCGGCCGAATAAGCAAGTTCGCCGGGTGTCTCGGCATGGATTTCATAGAGCGGTTGCCCCTTGATGACCTGGTCGCCAGTTCGTGCAAGCAACCGAACACCAGCGCTCTTTTGGCGGGGTGCGCCGGCCAGTTTTGCGATCCGGGCAATCAGGCGGTTGTCGATAGCGATAAGTTGCCCCGATACCCCTGCGGTTATTTCGATGCGCTGCGCTGCAGCGTCAGGTTCGCGGAATCCACCTTGCGCGGTACAGATAGCCAAGAACTTAGCTTCTGCGGCCCCGCTATCAAGAAGCGCTTCTGCCTCTCTACGGCCCCGCCCGGCGCGGGCACCGGGTGCTAGATCGAGGAGTTTGCCTGCCAAATCTAGCGCGCGTCCGCGCAAATCCAGCGGCGCTTCCTGCGCGCGCCTGAGTACAGCCAACACGTCCCGTGCTTCGAGCGAAGGGCCGATGCCACGTCCAACCGGGGAGGAGCCGTCACTTTGATGCAGCGTAACATTGAGGCCGATTGCCGCTCCCACCAATTTCAGTCTTACGCCCAGCGCCGCGGCGGCCTCGGTTGAGCGGACCTTGGCTGTTGGACCCACCGGCATGTCGATAAGCACGTGCGTTGCGCCGACTGCCGCCTTTTTGGACAACACACTCGCAACCATTTGTCCGGTGCTATCGAAATCGAGTGGCCGTTCGATGCGAATGAAATGATCATCGGCAGGACTGAGGTTCAACCCGCCCCCCCATACGATGCATCCACCTTCGAGCTCTACTACCTTTCGCAAAGCGTCGGCGTCGAGCGCCACGGGCGCCATTACCTCCATCGTATCTGCGGTTCCGGCAGGTGACGTAATCGCACGGCTCGAGGTTTTTGGAATAAGCTGCCCTGCTGCGGCTATTATGGCAACGACAATGGGCGTCGTCCGATTTCCTGGCAGGCCGCCCACGCAATGCTTATCAAGAACCACTG
The DNA here is from genome assembly GCF_039975035.1 of Hoeflea sp. Taxonomy (GTDB): domain Bacteria; phylum Pseudomonadota; class Alphaproteobacteria; order Rhizobiales; family Rhizobiaceae; genus Hoeflea. The sequence goes on from NZ_JBDWHW010000067.1 coordinate 88,825, forward strand.
CTCCGCCCCAGTCAAGCGTTTCGCCTGCAGTCTGCATGGCACGGGTCAAAGCTACTGTCTCGCTCTCACTCAGGCGGTCACCTGCACAAGAGGTGATGAAAGCGGCAAGGTGAAGATCCGAAAGCCGATTGTCGAGTGTGTCTTGGATGATGGCAGAAAAGCTGTTCTGATCAAGACGGCGGCCGTAAGCCTTGGCGCGTATGGACGAGGCAGAAAAAGGCACGTCGGCATGGGAAAAATGCCCGCGGGCACCCAGCTGCGCGCCCAGCGCCTCCCAGCCCGAAGTTGAGAGCGCAGCCTCGTCGACCGCCAACCACCCGCCTCGCGCCACCACATTCAACGTCGCGATTATCCAGCGGTCACTCAGATCAATACGAATACGTGCTTGGGCTGAGAAGCCCTCCGCACGGCAAATATGGCAATCCTCGTTCATGTAAACGACTGCCTGACGATACGTATCAATACCCGATGGGATGAGTGACAGGGTGTTGGTCATCGGGGTCGATCCAGATTGACGGTTTCTAGGTGTTCCGGGGCACGCACTTTCCAGCTCAGTTCGTCTTGAACGCGCGATCGCAAGGTATCCGACGCGGATGGTTCCCCGTGCGTCAGATAGGTCATTTGAGGCGGACGGTCAGCGTGGCGCATCCAGTCAAGTATTTCACCTACATCAGCGTGGCCTGAGAACGCAGTCAACTGAACCACTTCAGCTTCAATTGCGAATTCACGCCCAAACATTTTAAGCGTCTTGGCACCCTCGGCTAGCGCAGCGCCACGCGTACCGCCCGCTTGAAAGCCTGAGAGCAAGATTGCGTTGCGCCGGTCGCCGCCGAAGCTTGCGATATGATGCAAAATGCGCCCTCCAGTCAGCATTCCGCTGGCAGAAACGATGATCATTGGTCCCTGGCGGGTGTTCAGTTCCTTTGATTGCTCGACCGAGTTAACTCGCTCGGCGATATCGAACATCGCCTTGCAATCTTCCCATGTGACATGATGCTCTTCGTGGTGACGGTGGTAGATGGCAGTGGCGTTAACCGACATCGGACTATTCAGGAAGACCGGAACGTGGGGGATTTCACCGCGTTTCATCAGCCGGGCTACATGATAGAGAATTCCCTGAGCGCGTCCGACAGCGAAAGCGGGAATCAGCACCGTACCCCCGCGGGCAAAAGTGCGCTTTAGAAATGGGGCGAGTTCGGCTTCCGCGTCGATTTTCGCGTGAGCCCGGTTGCCATAAGTTGACTCGCAAACCAGTACATCTGCACCGTGAAAAGGCTCGGGGGGGGCCATCATCGGATCGGCTTGGCGACCAAGGTCGCCACTGAAGTGCACAATTCTGTCGCCAAGTTCCAACCGGATCTGTGCGGCACCAAGCAGATGGCCAGCAGGGATAAAAGTGGCAGTGATGCCGTCACCAAGATCGATCCGCCGTCCGAAAGGGTGCGGGGTCAGTCTTTTGAGTGCGGCTTTAGCATCGTTCAGCGTATAAAGAGGGGTCGGGTTTTTATGTTTGGCGTATCCTTTGCGTTTCGCGTAGCGCGCCTCTTCTTCCTGGATATGTCCGCTGTCAGGCAGGATCAGACCGCACAGGTCTTCGGTAGCCTGAGTACAATGAACCTTTCCGGAAAAGCCAGCACGAACAAGTGCTGGAAGATAGCCGGAATGATCCAGATGAGCATGAGTGAGAAGAACGGTGTCGATCGACGCGGGACGTACCGGAAACGGTTTGCGATTGCGATCTCGAAGAGACTTGAAGCCTTGAAACAATCCGCAATCGACAAGAATGCGGCGCTTCCCCGCTTCGACCAGATACCGCGAGCCAGTGACGGTCCCTGCAGCACCGAGGAAACGAAGCGATTTCTTATAGTTTGCTGACATCATCTTGGTCCTCTTCGATGCAACGCTACCCAATGATAACCGTGCCGGATGACGCCAATCGATAGGGCGGGACAACCAGGTTTTTTGGCGCTGGACCCTTTCGAATGCGTCCGGATGTATCATAATGAGACCCGTGACAGGGACAAAACCAACCACCCCACTGACCTTGCGGATCACCCTTCCGTTGCCCTAAAGGCACACACCCCAAATGCGTGCAAATACCAACAACGATTAACCATTCAGCGTCTTGGACCCTTTCGCTGTCCGTTTGCGGGTCGCGCAATTCGGCTGAATCATCTGCAACGGCGGAAGCAATCTGGGAAGGTGTACGTCGGTCGATAAAAATTGGTTGGCCGCGCCATTTGACAGTTACGCGCTGTCCCACCTCGATAGACCCTAGCGATACTTCAATGCTAGCTTGCCCCAGGACGTCGGCCGATGGGTTTAGGCTATCGATAAATGGCCAGATCGCCGCAACTACACCAACTACACCCGCAGTTCCGGTCGCCACATAGAGAAAATCACGTCTGCTCGATTTTGCTTTGTTGTCCCAAATTGTGGACATACCCGTTTTCCTCTTTCTTTAACTATACGCACTGTTAAAAATGCGAATGATCAAGCAATTTTGCAAATTCTGTTAGAGTTATTATGTAGTCTTTGACTATAATTATCTCAATATTAAATTGGTGAAATATTTAGATAGCTATTGCATGCCGTATTTGTAATATGGAATCTTCATGATTCATCGCGAAGAATCGTCGAAAAAAAGGCAATAGTATTCTAATTACTGTAAAATCTAATCGACAAGGCCATAATGATTGTCTGTCCATTTTGGATAGGTGCTGGCCAAAGGTCGAGTTTAGCCGCTCATAATTTGGTTCCCGTCATCACCCATTGTTTCGTTTGAATCATCGCTCCTCAAACCTAATTGGCCTTCTGCTGACGATCCGTTGATGTCTGCTACTGCGCACCTTGGCTGTGATCGGCCTGTGCTGTTGCAATGTCCGTCCAATTTTTCCTTGGAACCGTGTTCGGTTTAGTTCGCAGGTTTCAGATCCATGATGACCTCCTTTGCTGTGGGTTTCACGCTTTAGACGTTGCTGGTGGCAAACCATTACAGATTGACCGCAATCGTTCGTTGGCCCGCTCTCAGAGCGGTAACAAGGGGAATGCTGCCGACCTCTGAAAGCGGCTAGGCCTGCGACAGGCGGTTTGCGCGGGGACGGAGCAAACCAGACGTTCGTGATGACGCAAACCAGTCAGGGGCTATTTCAAACGGTTCATTCAATGATGCAAACCCAAAGAACCGTTTCCCATACCGGCAAAAGCGCAGTATGGCGGCCAGGAATTGACTGGCAATGATTGGACCCAGTCTTGGTCGGAACTGACCGCCGCAATACCGACCTCACCAGTCTGCACAATCCCAAGAGCTTGTGCGTACGGGACGCCATCTTTCAAACGAAAGTCGAATTCCGCCGAAAGCACAAACATCGGCACTGCGGTGCCAGAGCGAACATGCCCGTGACAAAAAGGCAATATTGTTCAGACAAGCTTTCGACAGGAGACGCCTTTTCTGTCTCTTCATGCAAACAATTCAGGCAGGATCGTTCTTGTGATCCAGGTCAATTGGGCACTCCTTAGAAAAACACCGCCGACGTCTTCAGGACCGGGTTGTAGCTCCCACCCATCTTCGATTGTAGTTGGCGCCGGCACACGGCCCGTTCTCAGATCCCATAATAAGCCCAGGTAGGTGCAAGCCCCAACTGCAGGTGCACATTTTGCACTCCCTGCACATTCTCGATGGCAACACGGATCGCGTTTTCTTCTGCCCGACTGTCTACCAAGCCACTCACGGATACTTTTCCGTTTTCAACCGAATAGTTAATGAGATTGGACCACGCGACTGGCACTTCCTTCAGCGCAGCGTCAATTCTGATACGCAATTCACGATCATCGTCTGACGGCTCAGGAAGTCCGCGTTGGTCAGCCCTGGACAGGGCGTGGAGCAGGTTTGCGCGGCTCACTATTCCGACCAGCAGGCCTCCACGCAACACCGGGACGCGCTTGATTCGATGTGTCTCAAGGAGTTTCGCAATTTCACTGACTGGCGTTTCTTCATCTACCGATAAGACTTTTCGCGTCATGACGTCCGCGACGTGTTGACTACGCAGTTTGACGAATTCCTCGACGTTTTCAGACGCTCGAGCGAAAATCTCGAGCCACCACGATCGGCGTACGTCGCCCGTATTGCGGACCCTTCGCATCAGATCCCCCTCGCTAATGAGGCCGATCACCTCCCCCTCAGCATCCAGCACAGGTAAGGCGCTGACGTGATGAGCGAGCATCAGACGCACTGCCTCCTCAACAGTTTCATTGGATGAGAGCGAGATCACCGTCGTTGTCATGATGTCTTTTGCGAGCATGTGGAATTTCCTTTTCAAGTTCGCGGCGGCGGTATTCCCCACCGTTATCAGCGCGGGCGGGGACAGGGCACACTGCATCCGAGCCGGACTTCGTTACTTTTTGGGGCGCTCCGCGACGATTGCGGTCCAAAATGCCTCTTGTAGCTTTAAGGACAAGCCGTCATGCGCCCGAAGCATCCTTGAAGGCGCCTTCTAGCGGGAGAGTTTTGAGCGCACATCAGACAGGCTCCTCCTGCCGGTTCAGAAGGTCCGGTTTTCGACCAATCAGTAGTGTCAACGCGAAATCGACCGCAACGTCTTGGCGCAAACCAGCCAGCAAATAGGCACCGTCCCCCACATCGATCCCAAGCGATCCGGCAGCGGCGTCCAAGGTCTGGCCGCGTTCCTCGACGCTTTGAAACATTGCCCGTGCCAGGGGTGCATCGTCATAATTCGTGCATTTCGCACATCGGCACGCCATCTGGCTTACAAGCGCAGATAGTTCCGCATCGGTCGCACGCAAACTGCCTCGTTGCCGAATCCGAGCCTCTGTCTTCTGTCCCATCGAATACTCCTGCGTTGTCACCCAAAGGGCAGGTTCACATAGGGAGACGTCGCAGAGCGACTATTCTTACACGGTTGGGCGGATATGGTCGGACGGCTTGATTTCTGTAACGCAACTCGAGCCGTGTTCTTCGTTCTCGCAGCCTTCTGGCGCGCAATAACAGTCGTTGCGGGAAGTTTCGCAACACGTGCCGCAATGTACGAAGAGTGCTTCGCGTAGCGCCATACGGGCCCGGTGCAAGCGCACGCCCAGCGCGTTACGGCTAATCTTCAAATCTGCAGCGACAGCAATGCGATCATCCTCACCAAAGTCGACCCGCTGGATCAATTGGGCATCGGTGGGGCGGAGATCCGAGATCAATCCACCCGGGCAAGTGCAAAGTTTGCCCAATTGTTCGGGGGCCTCTTGTATCCACGCCGCGGGCTCGCGGGCGACAGCATCGGTCAAGCGGTTCAGCCGTTTCGACCTCCGGTAGTGATCGTTCAGGGTCGAGCGCAAAATGGCATAGAGCCAAGCATCCATACGGTCTGCTTCGCGCAGTTGATCTTTGCGAGCGAGCACCCGAATGGAAAACTCTTGCAACACGTCCTCCGCATCGGCCCGATTGCCGAGACGTTTCATCAAAAAACCGAAGAATGCACTACGCCCTTCCAGCAAAGAATGCTCAGGTCCTGCATCCAGGTTCAATGTCTTAGCTTTTTCCTTTTTGACCATTACAATTCCGTCTTTCGCATTTTGAGGCTTGTTACGAGTCCGATTTACACCGCGAAATAGATTGCACATGACGGTTACACACAATGACCCAAGTCAAACGCAACAGGCACCTTGCAGAACTTCGATGCTTTGATGGAGCTCTCCTTCTCCCGTTCACGGGATCATAAATGGAAATTTCCAGCCACAATTAGTCGGATTCGGCAGGGCTACGTCATCTATTGGTAGACAGGTTGAACGGTAGGATAGGCGGACTGGCACAGCCCACTATTATGGACCCGTGTTCGACTAATGCTGTTTCTACGTCAGGAAGACGAAGGGGCGACAACTTCATAACCCGCATCGCGGATCGCCACCGAGATCGCACGGTCGGTTAGAAAGCTTTCTACCGAAACAGTGTGCGAAGCCACCTCGCACAAAACGCTTGCTGTTGGGTCAATTGCCTTGATCGCATTTTCGATTGCTGCAGTGCAGTGTCCACAACTCATGCTTGGGATAAAATAGCTCGTCATGTCTTTCTCCTTCATTCAACCCTTCACATGAGTGCTTCCAGTACGGGAAGGTCAAGGGCCAAACAAAAACAATCTGACAGGCTTGACCTTCCAGCGAGTGGAAGCTCTAGCTATGTTGCGAGCTATAAGGAGATCTTCATGCCCGCCACACAAAAGCTGCGGCTTTCTGTCCAGAACATGTCATGCGCATCCTGCGTCGGGCGAGTCGAACGCACGCTATTGGCTATCCCCGGTGTTGAAGAGGTTAATGTGAACCTGGCGGCCGAGACTGCACTGATCCGGCTTGGTTCTTCCGCGGTCATCCCAGATGTTGTCGAGGCGCTGGAACGAGCTGGTTATCCCGCCCGGACCCGGAGCATCCGCCTGAATGTGTCGTCCATGTCCTGCGCGTCGTGCGTGGGACGTGTGGACCAAGCACTTGCGGCAGTGTCTGGTGTGCTCAACGTAAACGTCAATCTCGCGACGGAGACCGCGAAAGTGACCGTTGCAGAGGGTGTGGTCGAATTGTCAGACTTGCTGAAGGCGGCCGCAGATGCAGGCTACCCTGCCCAGAGCGCAGACGACTCGGTGATCGAGGACCGCAGCACCCGAAAGGAAAGCGAGGCGCGGGAGTTTGCCAAAAGGACAGCGTTCGCTGCGGTAATCGCGCTTCCCGTCTTCTTGCTGGAAATGGGTGCGCATATTGTGCCGGGCATGCACGAACTTATCGGGCGAACGATCGGGCATCAAACCAGCTGGATGATCCAATTCGTTCTGACTACTATCGTACTTGCATGGCCTGGCCGCCATTTCTACACAGCAGGTTTTCCAGCCCTCCTGAAGGGCGCACCAGACATGAACAGCCTCGTCGCAATGGGAACTGGGGCAGCCTATCTCTATTCCATCGTCGCACTCTTTGCCCCCTCTTTGCTGCCCGATGGCACGCGGGCCGTCTATTTTGAGGCGGCAGCGGTGATAGTGGTGCTGATCCTACTGGGACGATGGATGGAGGCGCGCGCCAAGGGCCGAACCGGTGCTGCCATCCAGAAGCTAATGGGGTTGCAGGCACGGACAGCGCGGGCTCTTGTGGACGGCGAACCGCAGGACGTGCCCATCGAGAGGATTCGAACCGGTGACATTCTTGTGGTGCGCCCCGGTGAACGCATCGCAGTGGACGGCGAGGTGACCCAAGGCAGTGCCCATGTGGATGAAAGCATGATCACCGGGGAGCCGGTTCCTGCAAGCAAAGTACCCGGCGATCCCGTCACTGGTGGAACAGTCAACGGTGCCGGCAGCTTTCAGTTCCGCGCCACACGCGTTGGTGCCGACACGACGCTGGCGCAGATCATTCGAATGGTCGAGGAGGCCCAGGGGGCCAAACTGCCGATTCAGGGCATGGTGGATCGGATCACACTTTGGTTCGTACCTGCGGTGATGGCGCTCGCAGCGTTCACGGTGCTGGTCTGGATGGTCGTCGGGCCGTCGCCCGCACTTTCCTACGCACTGGTGGCAGGCGTGTCTGTGCTGATCATCGCCTGTCCCTGCGCGATGGGCCTGGCCACGCCCACCTCGATCATGGTTGGAACCGGCCGCGCGGCGGAAATGGGAGTGCTGTTCCGCAAGGGCGATGCATTGCAACAATTGACCGGCGTGGACGTGGTCGCGCTCGACAAGACCGGCACGGTGACCGAGGGCCGCCCGGAATTGACCGACCTCGTGTTGGCCGATGGCTTCGAACACGGAGAGGTGTTGGCGTTGGTCGCGGCGGTCGAGGCACGCTCGGAACATCCTATCGCTGAAGCGATCGTACGCGCTGGGCGTGCCGAAGGGTCTGTTTCGCAGGACGTCCAAGGCTTCGAGTCCATCACGGGCTATGGTGTGCGGGCACGTGTTGCCGGTCGGGAGATTCTGGTCGGTGCGGATCGGCTGATGACCCGGGAGGGGCTTTCCGTTCGCGCACTCGCGGATGCCGAAACGCGCCTTGCCGTTAGTGGGCGAACGGCACTGTACGTCGCGGTGGACGGGCTGGTCGCCGCCGTGATCGGAGTTGCGGACCCTGTTAAACCGGCCAGCCGTGCAGCAGTCGCCGCCCTCCACAATCTGGGCCTGAAAGTCGCCATGATAACCGGTGACAAGCGCGAGACAGCAGAAGTCATTGCCCGCGAGACTGGCATCGATCACGTAATCGCCGGGGTGTTGCCCGACGGCAAGGTGGAAGCGTTGGACGAGCTACGCGGCGCCAAGATGCGGATTGCCTTTGTCGGGGACGGTATCAACGATGCGCCGGCATTGGCCCATGCGGACGTGGGCATCGCCATCGGTACAGGTACAGACGTTGCGATCGAGTCAGCCGACGTCGTCCTGATGTCAGGTGACCTGCGTGGCGTGGTCAATGCCTTTGAGATTTCCGACCGCACCATGCGCAACATCCGTCAAAATCTGTTTTGGGCTTTTGGATACAATGTTGCCCTCATTCCCTTAGCAGCAGGGGCGCTGTTTCCCGTCTTTGGCTTGATGCTGTCGCCGGTGTTGGCTGCCGGGGCGATGGCTCTCAGCTCGACCTTCGTGCTGACGAACGCTCTGCGTTTGCGTTGGGTCAGGCCGGCAATGGATGAATCCAATTTAATAGATTCAGGTGTTGAGAGGGTTGTCCCCACCACCCCCGTCGCCGCTGAATACGGAGGAAAGGTGCAATGAATATCGGAGATGTCGCTATCCTGTCGGGGCTGCCTGCCAAGACGATTCGCTATTACGAGGATATAGGCCTCGTGAAGCCCTTGCGCAGTTCGAACGGCTATCGCACCTTCTGCGAAGGAGATGCACACAGGTTAGCCTTTCTGGGCCGCGCGCGTGCTCTTGGCTTCAGCATAGAAGACTGCCGTAGTTTGCTTGCACTTTATGGAGATGACAAACGCGCCAGCGCCGAGGTCAAGGAGATCGCCGAGCAGCATCTCAAACGGATCGACAACAAGATCGCTGAACTGACGGAGATGCGGGTGACGCTTTCGCTTCTTGTTGATGCCTGCACGGGTGATCATCGTCCGGATTGTCCAATACTAGCCGACCTGGCTATGAAACAAAGCGACGAGGAACAACCAAACCAATAAGCTTAAAAGGGGTCAGCAAAGTTGGCTTGGGTAGTCGTGTTTGCAGTACTGCTATTCGGATTGAGCGGGCTCGTCCATGTTCGCGCTATGAGCCTCGTGATGGCGGTCACCAAACAGATCTCTCTTTCGCGGTCTGGCAATCTTCTATTTGCCCTATATTCTCTGGCGACTGCCCACATACTTGAAGCAGGACTCTACGCTGTTGGGTTCAACTTGGGCGAGATCATGGGCATCGGTGGTTTTGCTCAAGGGAATGTCAGTTCTTTTATGGATGTCTTCTATTTCTCCGTTGTCAATTACTCGTCATTGGGGCTTGGAGATATTTATCCCACGGGTCATTTGCGTTTTCTTGCAGGCATTGAAGCACTGAACGGCTTCCTGCTGATTAGTTGCTCGGCTTCCACCATCTTTCACGTCGTCACGAGAGATGCAGATTAAGAAGGCAACGCTTGTTGGCTTGTTTTTTTTGGAACCTTCCAGCGCTGGAAGGTCGTTTATTCACTACCTTTTTGACAACCTAGTTGAAGGAGTGAGCTATGTCATATTGGAGATTCGCCGCGATGATCGCGACCTCGACGGTCGTGATGTTCGGATTAATGTACCTCAACACCTACCTTGTTTCCCACATTTTCTGGTCAGAGACCCGCGCCTACATGGCGCTTTTGATGGGCGCGGCAATGGCGATTATCATGCTGGGTTTCATGCTGTCGATGTACTCCAGAAAAGTGATCAATGCCGCAATCTTCGGTGCTGCGGTCATCGCGTTCTCTGCCTCTCTATGGCTGGTTCGTAGCCAGGTGACGGTTGGCGATACCAGCTATATGCGCGCAATGATCCCTCACCACTCGATCGCGATCATGACTTCGAGCCGCGCAAACATCTCTGATTCACGTGTTCGCAAGCTCGCTGACGAGATTATTTATGCGCAGGACAAAGAAATCGCGGAGATGCGCTATCTGATCAACAGTATAGAGACATCTGGCGATGTTCCTGAACAGGAGCAGCAGTCACGCGCTCAACTTGTCAGCCTTGAACGGGCGCTTTCAACAGCAGATGTCGCGGTGATCGATCCCGGTTTCCTGTTCGATACCGAGATTGCGGCATTGTTCCCGAACGGACCAGCTTGCACATTCAATTACACTACCGGAAGCCCGCCTGCGTTTGCCATAGGGGAAGTAGATGGACAAACCGTCGGCCTGGTTAAGCTCAGCGGTGATCTGGTCAGCATAGACGCAGCTTCACCCACTGAGTTCAGTATGGAAGGTATGGCGATTCGCATCGACGCCGCTGGAGACAACCCGGCCCCACTCGGCTCTATTGGAGCGGAGCCTGCCGAAGCTGACATGTCTCTGGAACTCGAAACCGGTCTGACCGCAGGCTACCGTGGCTTCTACAGTTGCGATAAATAATCGACATCGAAGGAGGCGTGAGATATGGCCTACACTACAGCGGAGACGGCAGTTCTTTACCGCATGGTAATGCCCGGGCATATCTGCCCCTACGGTCTCAAATCGAAGGACCTGTTGGAGCGAAAAGGATATAGAGTAGCGGACCATCATCTGACCACCCGCGACGAAACCGATGCCTTCTTGAATAAGGAAGGCGTCGGGACGACCCCCCAGACATGGATCGGGAATCAGCGGATTGGCGGATACGACGACCTGCGTGAATACTTCGGGAAGGGGCGGACAGACCAAGACGAGACCAGTTACCGACCTGTTATCGCAATCTTTTCGGTGGCCTTCCTGATGGCGCTTGGTCTGAGTTGGGCCATGTTCGGTTCGATACTGACATTGCGTGCACTGGAATGGTTCCTCGCGATCTCGATGTGCCTCCTAGCAATCCAGAAACTGCAGGATGTCGAAAGCTTCTCAACGATGTTCCTCAACTACGACCTGCTCGCTCGTCGCTGGGTCCGGTACGGGTACATCTATCCATTCGTAGAAGCAGTTGCCGGAATTCTGATGCTAGCCGGTACCCTAATCTGGCTGTCAGCTCCTGCGGCGTTGTTTATCGGAACAGTTGGCGCAGTATCTGTCATCAAAGCGGTCTATTTCGACCGGCGTGAACTCAAATGTGCCTGTGTAGGAGGGAGCAGCAATGTGCCGCTAGGCTTCGTATCGCTGACCGAAAATCTTATGATGATGTTGATGGGAGTCTGGATGCCGTTCAAGACATTTTTGCTTGGCTGGCAGTAACTGTGTAGTCAACCTGCACAATCTGGCTGTGAAAGTCGCCATGATAACCGGGGACAAGCGTGAGACCGCGTAATCGCTGGGGGTGTTGCCCGACGGCAAGGTGGAAACGTTATACGAGCTAGGCGGCGCCAAGATGCGGGTTGCCTTTGTCGGGGACGGTATCAACGATGCACCGGTATTGTCCCATGCGGACGTGGGCTTCGTCATCGGTACAAGTACAGACGTTGCGATCGAACCAGCCGACGTCGTCCTGATGTCAGGTGACCTGTGTGGCGTGGTAAATGCCTTTGAGATTTCCGACCGCAGCATGCGCAACATCCGTCAAAATCTTTTTTGGACTTCAGCAATATCAATGTGAAAGAAGCCGATGGGGTAGCGCTTAAACTTCTGGCGCTTCGGCTTGTCCCCCTCGATTTCAGGCAGGCGAGACATGCCATGCCGCTGCAGGCAGCCCCTCTCGGCGGCGCTACAGTTGCCTGCCGGGCCATGGATGCAGCGCCGATCGCGTCAGATGCGGGATCGACGACTACAGGGCGTAAAAACAATCGTCCAGCGGTAACAGCGTTTGGCGACGGAACGCCACGATTGCCGCTTCTTCGGCTTCGGTCAGGACCGTTGAGCGAGGTTCTTTCGGGCCAGTCTTCATATCCTCAATCGTCGTCCGCTTCCGCCATTTCGCAACGGTCATGGGGTTAATCCCCAGCTCCCGGCTCAGCTGAGCGCGCGAAGTTTGCGATCGCTGTATTGCAGCTCTGACGGCGTGCGTGGTCATGGCGCTCCCGTGACGAACTTGTCACATAACGCTTCCTTCCATTCCTTCGAAAGGATCGCACCATCAAACCATGGGATCAAAGTAAGCGTCCGGCCTCGCTGCTCTGACGCGTCATAGAGTGTGTTGATAGTGTCCACCATTGCTAGTGGACATCTTGAGGGCAGATATGGCGGGTAAGAAGGGTCAGAAGAAGCGGTTCTGGTCGGACGAGGAAAAGGTGT
>NZ_JBDWHW010000068.1:0-18645 GCF_039975035.1 Hoeflea sp.
CATCTTTGGAGACATGTCGGACGGGGGAGGTGGAGGATCCCATTCTGATCTTGCTTCGGCAACTCGGATCGCAACTGAACTGGAGGCCTCATACGGTCTGGGAAACAGTCTTGTTCACCTTGCTCTCAGTGGCTCCAGACGGGTTCCGGATGTGCTTTTGTCAGATGCCGGTCTTCGGGACCGTGTCGACAAGATCCTCGACAAGGCTTTTGAGGATGCGAGCGCGCTCCTTCAGGAAAATGAAACTGCGCTTCATGCCTTGGCTGATGCGCTCATTGAAGGTCACAAGTTGGCAGAGGCAGATGTTCTGGAAATTATTTCCGCGGCCGGGTGTCAACTTCAACGGGTTAGCTAATGGCCCGCGAGACAACAGCGTGCAAACCCAATTCGGACAAAACAAAACCGCCAGGGCAGAACTCTGGCGGTTTTGTTTTTAAAAGCAGAAACGGTCAGGTGTTCAGCAGGTCTTCGACATCGCAGCACAGTGATGTTGCCAACATCCGAACCGGGCGCGAAACCGGAGCCCGGTTAAGTTCGGATGACAGGAGGGCGAACTTTTCCATGACGGCTTCCAGGGTCTGTGCCTTGGCATCTGCAACGGACTTCAGAGCGACATCTTCTGCACCAATCAGGTCAGTGACGGTGTTCTCGTTCGTGTTTGCTGTCGGATCATAAAGACAACTGCGGACCTTGAAGAGCTTCGACATCGCCATATCGACCGCCCATGGATTGTTCATTGGTGTTTGTGCTGCGGCGTGGAGTTCCTCCATATCATTCCGAGAATTGGTCATGTGCAGTCCTTCTTGCTGACGGCAGCTCGCTCAAATGTCGGAAGACATCGACGAACTGCCAGGTCCCGGCGATGTCGCCGAAGACAGCTGGAAACTGGCACACTGAAATCGCCGTGTCCGCGGGGGAAACGATCGCAGGGTTAAAGAAATGCGATCGGGGGAAAAGCAATAGGGAATTGCTGTCGAATTCGAACATTAGAAAAATGAACAATGAACGTGTCCGGAGAATTGGGGCGCGATATATTTTTTGGATACCAACAGGATTAGCCATTCTCTCCTTTAAATCCCACAACTAACAATTCCAAATACCTTGATGACGGACAACTGTCACCGTAATCCTCTAGATTTTTGATAGTCTAGCCACGCAGTTGCTTGAAGACCCTCGGCTCCACGCTCGCCGCACAAAGGATTCCACCCCAAAGTGCGCCCTGAATACCCTGGCTAACCACGTCCTGTCCGGAAAGATAGAGCCCATCGATCGGGGTTTTGGCCCTCAACGCATCGCTCAACACCCGCTCTGGAGTTCCATCCAGACCATAGAAACGTCCCTCGTAGTGACCCGTGATCGCCTCGGTTGCCATCGGTGTCGAAAGCTCCCTTAGGACGACAAGGTCTGCCAATTCGGGGAAGTTCGCTGAGAATAGTGCGAACATCTTTTCTTCCACCTTCAATTTGAAGGCTTTGTAGTCTACGCCTCGTTCGCCCGAACGCAGGCCCGCCCATTTGGCAACGCTACTCCAATCGGTCCACACAACCATTTCACCTGCATGTTTCTGCTTCGGGCCCGGGTCGTGCTTTGGATCCTTCAAGGACGCGAATGAGACGAAAAACCCGGGCGGATTGCCCTCTGGCGCATTTGCCCAAACAGCATCGACTTCACTATTAGGATAGAACCAATGGTTTGACCTAGTAGCACCTGCCTCTTCCACGTCGCCTTCGAAACCCATGAAAAGACTGAAGTGGGCAATCGACGGAGGCAACGCCAGTATTTCATCAATCCAGTCTTTGGGTCCGAATCCTGTCGGCAGGAGATTGTTGATTGTCTCGCGCGCACCAATATTAGATATGATAACGTTTGACCGGATGTCTTCACCCTCGCTCGTGCGCACCCCGATGACTTTGTCGCTATCGATTAGAAGTGTCTCAACTTTTGTTCCGGCACGCGCCTCACCGCCTGCCTCTGTAATTGTTGGAATTAGATGCTCCGCAAATGCCTTGCCGCCACCAACAGGATACCATGCACCGCTTGGCAAATAGGACCCGCAGACCAAGGCATGTATGCCGAAGCTGGCTTTGTACGGACGCCCTCCACAATCTCCCCATTGCGCGGTGAATACCGCTGCGAGATCAGGGCTTTGGGTGATACTATCGACAACCTCCTTCGTGGTCCGCTTGCACCATTTGTCAATGGCCCGGTGGTTCCACCAATCAATCATGTCGCCGACAAATTCGGGCATGGCCCGGGTTGACGCCAGCGTGTACATCACTTCACGGCCTTCCCGAAGCGCGACGGTCCAGGCCTCGATCGCTTCGATCTCATCGGGGAAACGGTCTTTCAAATCGCGTTCCTGCGCCTCGTAAGGGCGCGACAGCGCAAGTGGCGGTGCATCTCCAAGGTGCAAGTTGTCATAAACGGCCCCCATGGGTTCAAACGCCATTGGCGTATGTGTCAGCCAGTCGATCAACGCTCGTTCCCTGTCGTCCGGAGCCAGGCAACCGAGATAGTGAATCCCAACATCCCAGGAGAACCCGTCGCGTGTGAAGCTGTGTGTTAAACCGCCCAGGGTTTTGTATTGCTCTAATAGCAGAACCTTGTGCCCTGTTTTGGACAGCGCAGCGGCTGCCGACATCCCCCCCATACCGGATCCGACAACGATGGCGTCCCAATTATTGCTTTGTTTTTCGGCCATTGTGCAGTCTCCTCAAATGAATGTTGATTTGGTGCGCGTAGCTCCTGAAATCGCCGCTTCTGCGCCGAAGTCGTGCGAGGCAATGATCACAAGTTCCGGCAACAGTTTTTTTAACTCGCGAACTTTTGCAAAGGATGCGAGGAGCGTTTTTCGATCACCGGTACCCGGGACACGGTCCTGTTCGAGCATTGCAGCTTCATAGGTTAGATCTCCGACCAGAAGGATCGGGTCCCAGCCGTTCTGACGGACCAGCATAGAAATTGAGCCCGCCGTGTGACCTGGTGTAGGCAACAGAATCATAGAGCCATCGCCCGCAACATCGTGGATCCCATCGAAGCCATCGAAAAGCGGGTCATCGCTTGATTGGAGGGCGATCTGCCGCCATTTGGCGTCTGGGATTTCGATATGCTCCCGCAGAATCCACTCGCGTTCCGGGTGTGGCTCAGACAGGATCGCCGTTTCCCGCTCGCTCACCAGCAGATCGGCTTGCGGGATATGCGCGATTCCACCAACATGGTCAAAGTGCAGATGAGAGATCACTGCAATGCGAACATCGCTGGCAGCAATGCCTGCGTTTGCCAGCACGTGATCGATGCGGTCGCGATCGGTCAGGTGGAACCTGAAGATCCGCGACAGCAAAAAACGCCCAATGGCTTGTTTGATATAGGCTTTGTCCGATGAGATCGCGGGGTCGATGCCTGTATCGAACAACACCAGTCCATTCCGATGCTCGATCACGAAGCATTGCAGTGGCAGTGGCACCCAGGTTCGCCCAAAGAAGACCCACCATAACTGTGGCAGTTTGCTGCCATAGCGGTGTTCTTTATGCTGCTCTGCCCGCCCGCAATTGAGAACCCGAACCGAAGTGATCAGTTGATCGGTGCTAAGTTTTGAATCCAAGGATTCCGATTTCGTGTTTGCCATGGCGCAAATCTCGGAGTCATCAAGATACTCATCTGGCGTGCCGACTTTCCCATGTCAGAGAAAGCAGTTTTGTCTCTAATCTACCAAATGTGAAGTCCGCTTCTCTTGATACGTATCAAGGGCATCGCGAAATCGCGTAAGCGATAACCCGCACGTAATACTGATCCTCCCCCAATGACTGCTTCAAAGCCCTTACTTGACGAATGTCGCTGTACAATACAATGTCAGCTTTTCTAGCAATCGAACCAATTATAACTTCCGTTTCACTTTGATTTCGGGCGTGTCACGGCCCATAATAATCTTGGGCGGCTTCTCGTTGTCCAACCACTTGTTGCCGAGCGCTACTATGCCGTAGTCCCTCTTGGAACCATAAATGAAGCGTTCCGCCTGAGCCGCCCTCACACCGTTCATTTCCCGGGCCATTTTTTTTGGTATTTCTACGACCCGCTCCTTTTCTTCTCCCTCCCAAGTTAGTTCGATTATTCGTGTTGGGGTAAGCGGGAAATTCACTCTTACTGTCTTGTTGGAGAAAGCGCCGTCCCCATTGATCGGGTTATGTGTTGCAGGATCTGAAATTCTTGTAACCGGGCTATCCGACGTGATTAGGTGCTGATCCTTACTGCGCCCAACAACCCATTTCATATTCAAAAAAATGTTCGCAAGGTTTCCTATACCGCCCAGCATCGGCAATCCGGCTGAACGCAAGACATCTATTGAAAAGTTTTTTGGGTCACTCAGGAATTTGCGCATCTTTTCACGCTTTTCAGGTGAAATCTTATCGCCAGTTTCTTCTTGGTAACTGTCAAGAGATTGCTCGTGAGCTTCCTTGTTGGCGGCTGTAAACTGGGCGACGTGATGGGCAACAGCCGCCATCATTTCGGCGCCCCCCCGGACGGTAGAAGGCGAACGCAAGTATTGTGCAGCCAAGAACAATGCAATGTTGTCGCGTCTGTCTCCTTCAAAAACCTTGCCGTTGCAAAGATCGTCCCAGAGCGGCGCGGCGTTACTCTCGATTGTCCCCAACAGTACTTCAGCCTCATCAAACCGTTCACCGTTCGCGCCGATTGGGCTATAAAAATTTGTCTCGACGGCAGTCGCCTCTGGCGTGTCGCCACGCGGATCATTTCCACCAGAATAGGTCCAAACAAGTCCATCTGAATCGCAAAATTTGCTCAGATAAAATCGTGGAACAACGTGCTGCTTTTTAGTTCTTGAAGACATTGCTAACGCCACAACAATTGGACTACGGACATTCCTTTACTGATCCGAATTTGTTTTTTTGGGGGCGGATTGAGGAATAGCGGAGAATCCTACATTTCTGATGCAGATATTTGCATGAAGAGGCTTTGCATCAGATCATTAAAACGATCCACCCATGAGGCTGCAAAGCAGCTGTTGGCGTGCCGATCACAAACGGCAGCTTCATCCGCTTAGCAGGTGTTGGTTCATATCGCCGGAATTACGGTACCAGTTTACTTTATTCAACCGCCATCGCCCTGGGTCGCGCTGACATATTCCCCACCTCACGGTCGACAAGTTCCTGCGCAAGGTCTCGACCGGCGCAATTCCGCTGCCGATCATCAGGGACGAGGCCATCGCCAAGTCTTTTCGCAGCGGCACTTCCGGCCTTGAGCGGTCTTAGGTTATGTTCTCAATCAATGGCGGCTTTGCGCCGCCATTTCGGTCGTCTGTCCGTTTTCCGCGCTCTCCCGAAAGCTGACGTTTATCGCAGACGCGGTATATTCACAGGTTGGGCGGTAAGCAGACTTTCGTTGCGCCTGCGAAACTAACACCGTTCGGGGCTGTGAACGGACTTCCGCGCTGGCTTTCAAAGGTTGTTTTGACGAATTGATTTGTACCGGCATTCAATTTGCTAACTTAATTACCTTGCTTCACAGCATTGATGGGCAAAGTCAGTGTCAAGCTTGCGCCGGTATCAACCCGGTCGATGGAAAGAGAGCCTTTGTGGCGTTCGGCGACGGACATTGCGATTGCCAAACCGAGGCCGCTGCCGTCGGAGGGTTCGACTTGAGAAAACCGGCCAAATGCAGCATCGCGTTGATCCGGTGAAAGCCCCTTGCCGTCATCAGCAACAGTGATATGTGCGGCCGATGCATCATTTGAACATCGAACGCTGATTGCGCTCAATTCCTCACCACCGTGTTTGAGGGCATTATCAATCAGGTTTTTGATTGCTTCGGCAACAAATACTCGGTCACCGCAAACCGGCACTTTGATCTCGGGAGATCGAAGCTCGAAATCAATACCTTGTGCCAGTATACTTGGGCCCATATCGGCGCAGATTTCTCGAACCAGTTCACTCAGGTCGAACTCTTCTGGCGTAGTTGGCGTGACCGGTTGCTGTAGTCTATCCAACGATAAGAGTTGATCCGCAACCCGCGCGGACGCCCGTGCTGCGTTAACCAGTTCAGCTGTCCTCAGGTTCCTGTCCTGATCGGTTTTAGCATCACGAACTGCCTCCGCCATGGATTGGACCGCGGCGGCGGGATTGCGAAGTTGGTGAGCTGCGTCAGAGATGAATACCTGATGCGCCTGAATACTTGTTTCGACCTGCGCAAACAGGCGATTGAGCGTCTGCACTATTCCCTGCACCTCGACCGGAACCGGACGCCGGATCTTGCTGAGGTCGCTTGACGAGCGGATTGATATTGCGTCCTGAAGATCCAGCAAAGGACGCAAGCCACGACCAACACCGAACCAGACGACCAGCGCCAGAGTCACCAGCAAGACACTCATGATGCCAATCGCTCTGACAGCCAGTTGATTGGCAAACGCCTGCCGGTCGGCTAGGCGCTGCCAAACCGTAACTGTGGCGTCCGCGGTCAGATTATCGATGGTCACGCGTTCAGTAATGTTCAGAACCCTGACACCTTCATCCCGGTAACTGGCTTCAAAAAAGTTGGGAGTGTATCGATCTTCTTGCCGATCTCCGGACATCGCCGGTGGATACGCGTATCCGGTGATGTAGATGCCGCCTGGCCCCGTGGCATGATAGAATACTTCGCCGCCAGCAACATCGCGGATGAGATCCCGCGTTGATGGCGACAAGGCGTCGCCGTCGGAAACGGCGACATCCCGTGAAATAGCCAGTGCGGCTGATAGCAAAGTCCGGTCAAACAACTCTTCTGAAGTCTGCAAGGCAACGGTGTGCCTCCAATACCCCAGCAGTATCGCCATCAGGACCAGCGGGGTTATTATCAGGACGAATAGTCTGATGCGCAGAGACGCGGAATGGCGCATTATCCGGGGACCTCAAGCATGTATCCCAGACCGCGGGCAGTCTTAATCGAGACACCGTAATCTGAAAGCCTTCTTCGCAGGCGGGACACATGCGGCTCTATAACGGTATCATCTACATCCGCGCCCACTCCATACACGTGATTGGTCAATTGCGCCTTGGAAACTATGCGCCCACGGCGTTCCATTAGGCACTCAAATACAGCAAGTTCACGCCTTGGAACTTCGAGAAGAGTTCCGTTTGCCAGAACTTGCCGAGAGGTGCGGTTGAATTCTAGTCCACCTATGGTTTCGCTTATGCCGTAATCGAGCTTTTTGCGCCGTGACAATGCCCTGATACGTGCCTCCAGTTCGTCCATCTCAAAGGGTTTGACCAGGTAATCATCCGCCCCCAAATCCAATCCTTTTACACGGTCACTCGTTTCGCTGCGGGCGGTTAAAAGAATGACCGGCGTACTGTCTGACCGTGCTCGCATTGAACGCAGAACATCGAGACCTGTTTGCCCAGGCAAATTGATATCCAGTACCACAAGATCGGCCCCGTCCTGCGACAGGAAAACATCGGCCTCATCGCCATCATGCAGCACATCTGCCGCATGTCCCCGATCACGCAGGCGATAGGCGATGGCATTTGCCAAAGCCTTGTTGTCCTCAATGATTGCGATTCTCATTTTTCCTGACTTCTGCAAGCTTATTGCAAGGTTCACTTCCAATGATCGGCAGATTGAAAGGGGAATCAATCCCCAATTTCATACGACAATCAATAGTGGCGCAGAGGACGCCCCTGTGTTTGTCTGGTCAACTGGGAGGATCTAATGACCATATCAAGCTTTGCGCGCAAGGCCGCTCTAGGACTGTTTTCAACTACCTTCATGACTGCTCCAGCCGTTGCCGAAGTTGATTTTGCCGGTAAGACAATTGAATGGGTCATTCCCTTCTCGGAAACAGGTGGCTCCGCCAAATGGGCCAATTTCTTCGCACCACTGCTGGGGGATGCCCTGCCTGGAAAGCCGACAATTGTCGTAAAATTCATGCCGGGCGCTGGCTCCACTAAGGGAGCAAACTGGTTCCAAAAACAAACGCATGACGATGGAACTTTGTTGTTCGGCTCGTCCGGCTCCACCCAGTTTCCATATCTGCTTGATGATCCGCGTGTTCGTTATGAATACAAGGACTGGAACCCGGTGATGGCGTCCGGAACCGGCGGTGTCGCTTATCTGAATGCCGATGACGGTGCCAAGTTTGACGGCTCGGCCAATGCCCTGAAAGGTATCGACTTTATTTACGGCTCCCAGGGTGCGACACGCCTCGATTTAGTTCCGCTGCTGGCCTGGCAAATGCTCGGTATGAATGTTGAACCTGTTTTTGGCATCAAAGGCCGCGGCGATGGTCGTCTGATGTTTGAACGTGGCGAAGCAACCATCGATTATCAGACCTCGTCAGGCTATTTGAAAGGCGGCGTTGATCTTGTCTCGCAAGGCAAAGCAGTCCCGATGATGACATGGGGGGCGCTCGACGCAGACGGGAACATCGTTCGGGATCCGACGTTCCCGGAAATCGCAACATTCAAGGAAGTTTGCGAAGCAACAGACCGCTGCGAAACCTCAGGTGAATCCTGGGACGCATGGAAAGCCTTCTTCGTCGCCGGATTCCCGGTTCAAAAACTAGCATTCTTGCCTGCCGGCACACCGCAGGATGTGATCGACACCTACACCGCTGCTTTTGAAGCTGTTGTTGCAGATCCTGATTTCGCCAACATCTCTGCAAAGCGCGTGGGTAAATATCCGGTCTTTACAGGAGAAGGCGCGCAGACTGCGCTTGGTACTGCAACAAATGTTCCGGCTGAGGCTAAGACCTACGTCATCAATTGGCTGAAAGAAGCCTATGGCGTTGAGCTGAAGTAAGTTCTGCCTCTGGGTGCGCGATTGGCCCCTTCGATCACGGTCGCGCACCAATTTTCCTGACATTGGTAAAATGAAAGGCGGCTCCCCATGGAGATTTTCGCCACCGCTATTCCTGCGCTCAATGACGCGTGGGCGTTGATCCTTCAACCAGTTGTCCTTGGCTACCTGTTCTTGGGTGTCGTCATGGGTTTGGCTGTCGGGGTTTTTCCAGGCCTTGGCGGAATTGCAGGCCTTTCTCTTTTGCTTCCCTTCATGTTCGGTATGGACCCAATTCTGGGTCTGGCCCTGATGATCGGAATGGTCGCGGTTGTTCCGACATCCGATACGTTTGCGTCCGTTTTGATGGGTATTCCGGGCTCGTCCGCCTCTCAGGCAACGGTGCTCGACGGGTTTCCAATGGCCAAAAAAGGCGAGGCTGCACGAGCCTTGTCTGCGGCATTTGCCTCTTCACTTTTTGGTGGGTTGATCGGCGCAACGTTTCTAACGGTGTTTATTCTTGTTGCCCGCCCCATAGTCTTGGCATTCGGCCTGCCCGAAATGCTGATGATTACAATCCTGGGTCTGTCCATGGTCGCCATTCTGGCCGGCCGCATTGCCTTCAAGGGACTGGCAGCCGCCGGACTGGGCCTGATGGTTGGGACCATTGGCGAAGCTGACGCAGGTGGCAGCCTGCGCATGGCGACCTACGACATCCCGTATCTAACGGACGGTTTGAAACTAGTGATCGTCGGATTGGGTATTTTTGCCATTCCGGAAATTGTGTCACTGCTCCGCCAGGACCGCTCGATTGCGAAAGGCGCCAGCCTCGGTGCTGGCTGGGCAGACGGTGTCAAAGACTGGTTCGCAAATATCTGGCTGTCGGTCAGGTGTTCCATCATTGGTGTGGTTGTTGGAATTATTCCAGGCTTGGGCGGGTCTGTTGTCGACTGGATCGCCTATGGGCACACGGTCCAAACAACCAAAGACAAATCAGGATTCGGCCAAGGTGAAGTCCGCGGTGTGATCGGTCCGGAAAGCTCCAACAACGCCAAGGAAGGCGGTGGCCTCGTACCGACATTGTTGTTTGGTATCCCGGGTTCTGGCTCCATGGCCATCTTCATTGGTGCAGTTGCCCTGCTTGGCTCTGGCGATATCGAAGTCGGTCCTGGAATGCTGAAGAGCAATCTCGACATCACCTATTCCATCGTCTGGCTGCTGGCCCTTGCCAACGTGTTGGGCACAGTCCTGTGCATCGCGGCTTCCGGCGGGATCGCGAAGCTGACGACCATTCGCTTTACCTATCTGGCCCCATTCCTGTTCATGCTGATCAGTTTTGCTGCCTTCCAGTCAGGTCAGAACTTTGAAGATCTTCTGGCACTATTTGTAATTGGACTGGTTGGCATCTTCCTGCGCCGATTTGATTGGTCACGCCCTGCTTTTCTAATTGGATTTGTCTTGTCAAATCCGGTTGAAAAATTCACCAACCAGGCGTTCCAGATCGCCAGTTTCCGATTCAGGAAGAGCTTTGAAGACGGTATCGACTACATTTTCAGCCCGATTGTGATCGTTCTTATCATCGTTACCGTGCTGTCTGTTGTGCTTGGCATTCGTCAAGCGAAAACGATCATGGCCGATGGAGAAATCCAGTCCGGATCCAAGCGAGCACCGCTGGTCTTTCTTCTCGTTATCGCCTCCTATCTGACTTTTGCTCTGATCAACGCCAGCATGATCCCTGACTACAATATGACCGATAAGGTCATTCCGTTGTTCGTCGGCGGAACAGCATTGCTGTGTTGCGTAGTCCTTTTGATCCAGATGATGCGCAGGCCGGAACGTGATGTGATTTTTGCCGACAAGGAAGTTGCCGGCGAAGATGCTGATGCTCCTTATGGATTGTGGACTACGCTAGCATGGTTCGCAGCCTTGATTGCAGCCACATGGTTTGTCGGGTTCATCCTGGCGCTGGTTGGTTTTCTGATCACGTTCCTCCGGGTTCGGGCGGGCTCTGGTTGGCTCAAGACGCTGACCCTCACGGCTACCGGTATTTGCTTCATGTGTTTGATGGCCGGGGCGCTGAACCGCGACTTTCCTCCGGGGCTCTTGCAGGGGGCAGTTGATTTGCCATGGCCGCTGAGATGACCCAGATCGCAATTCCTTACATCTTCATGCGTGGTGGAACTTCCAGAGGACCGTATTTTCGGCGCGAAGATTTACCGACAGATCTGGGTTCACTGGCCAAGGTTCTCATCGCTGCTGTGGGGTCCGGACACCCACTCAACATCGACGGTATCGGCGGAGGCGCTGCCGTCACCACAAAAGTGGCCATGCTGTCCGCATCAGATGATGCCTGGGCTGATATTGACTATTTCTTTGCGCAAGTTTCCGTCGAGGACCAGCTGGTCGATTTCAAACCGACATGCGGCAACATTCTCTCAGGGGTTGGTCCAGCGGCAATCGAAATGGGTCTAATCACGCCCTCCGGCAATGAAACCGAAATTCGTATTCGCGCTGTTAATACAGGTGCGCAGGTGATTGCCAAGGTTCAAACCCCTGGCAGTGCTCTGACTTATGAAGGTGACACTGAGATAGCCGGTTCGCCTGGATCGTCAGCTCCCGTTTTGTTGTCTTTCATGGGTGTTGTCGGTTCATCAACAGGCGCCTTCCTGCCTACCGGTAATCTGCGAGATACAGTCGACGGGATTGAAGTCACATGCATGGATGTCGCGATGCCGGTGATCATCGCACGCGCAACGGATTTCGGTCTGAGCGGATATGAAAGCGCGCAAGAGTTGGAGGACAACCGTGCCTTCTTTGACCAAATGGAAGCCATCCGCGTCAAAGCTGGCAAGTTGATAGGCTTGGGAGACGTTACCAAGTCCGTTACTCCCAAGTTCGGCCTGCTTGCTCCTGCCATAGATGGTGGAACCATTGCTGCCCGGTATTTCATGCCGTGGAAAACACATCCGACTATGGCCGTTACAGGTGCGCAATGCCTCGCGGCTTGCGCTCTGACGCCCGGATCAGTCGCCGACGGAATGTTGACACGACCTTCGGCCTGCCCTGTCGAAGTCGTTCTTGAACACGCTTCGGGAAAAATCGATGTGCTTATCGATTATACTTTTGAGGACGGCTTCACTTTGAATTCCGCAGGCCTTGTTCGTACAGCACGCAAACTGGCCGATGGTCATGTCTATATTCCCGGCCAAGGTCAAACCGGACAGGAGGCTCCTGCATGAGCATTTACAACATCCTTGTTGCATTCAACGGATCTGATAGCGCTGTCTCGGCATTGAAATACGCGACATCTCTGGCCCGCAATGGCGCAAATGTAACGGCTCTACTGGCTCATTCAACCCATGAGGTCATCAACAGTCGGGCGGCTTGGGTGCCGGCCAAGGCACGTGAGATCCTGGAGCAGGCAAATGCCGATATTCTTGACAAGATTGAAGTTAGATTTGAGGCCTTGCGTGACACCCTTGCCCTTGGTGACAGATTGCATTTTAGACGGGAAGCTGGCCGAGTAGATGCTGTTCTATCAGAATGTGCCCGCAGCTATGACATTCTGATCATGGGACAGGACCGTGCAGAAAATGTCGACGAACACGTCGTTCAACACCCAGACCGTATTGCTCTGATGAGCGGTCGCCCTGTTCTGATCGTACCAGAAGATCACGATGCCAGCGCCAACCACGCACATGCAGTCATAGCTTGGGACGGCAGCCGGGCATCAGCTCGTGCGCTCTCCGACAGTCTTGGGTTGCTAGAGGATCAGGGCCGAGTAACGGTCCTGACAATTGGCAACGAACCCACACCACGCCCTGTGTCCGAGCTGTTGATGCACCTGGAACGCCATGATGTTAAAGCCACACACGAGGTGATTGACTCAGTACCTGGCCCCGCACGTGCAATATTGGCCTATTGTAGGGATCAGGACCCATGCCTGTTGGTTATGGGGGCCTTTGAGCATTCCAAATTTCGCGAAGACTTTCTGGGTGGCGTAACCGCTCGGGTTATCAAGGATACATCTATCCCAGTCCTTTTATCCCACTGATTGTCAAGCTCCGACCAGGGTTTTCTGACAACGTATTCTTATGATGCAACACAAGGAAACAGCACGATGCGTGTTCACATTCTTGACGATTGGTTTGATACGTTGCGTGGATTGCCCTGTTTTCAAAAACTGAATTGTCATGATGTAACTGTCTGGGACGATCATGTTGCAGATGAAGCTCTTCTCGCTGACCGCTTGAAAGACGCTGAAGCGTTAGTCCTGTTCCGGGAACGCACAAAAGTAACCCGCACTCTGCTCGAAAAAATACCCAACCTGCGTCTGATTAGTCAACGCAGTGTCTACCCTCATGTTGATGTCGCGGCCTGCTCAGATAAAGGTGTGCTTGTGTGTTCAAACATGCATGCTGGAACACCGTCTTATGCCGCTGCCGAATTGACCTGGGCGCTGATCATGGCCGGAATTCGCCAACTACCCGCACAGATGGCCTCGGTCAAAGCCGGGCAATGGCAGATGGGTGTCGGCAAAACCTTGCGAGGTCGGCGTCTGGGCCTTTATGGCTATGGCCGAATCGCCAAAGCCGTAGCCGGGTATGCTGAAGCTTTTGGAATGGACGTTGTCTGGTGGTCGTCGGAAGAAGGACGCGCACGCGCAAAAGCGAATGGAGCAATTGTTGCTGCAAGTCGCGAGGCTTTCTTTACCGACAGTGACATCATATCGGTCCATGTCCGCTTGAAACCGACAACCCGAGGAATTGTCACCGCACAAGATTTCGCACAGATGCAGCCCGGTGCACTTTTTGTGAATACATCTCGAGCCGGATTGATTGGACCCGAAGCTTTATTGGAAGCCTTGAACAACGGTCGGCCCGGCACCGCAGCTATTGATGTTTTCGACACGGAACCGCTAACGGATCCCGAAGATCCGTTACTGTCTCACCCAAATCTCATTGCTACACCGCATATAGGGTTTGTCACAGAAGACGAATTCGACCTTCAGTTTGCCGACGTTTTTGATCAGGTAAACGCATATGCTGACGGCGCGCCTGTCCATATGATCAACCCTGACGTCTGGGTTGCTGGCTGAATCTAACTAGACCGCCCACAGGATAGCATCTTTGAGCGCGGTGATTGCCGGAGTATCGCTTTGGCCAACCCGCGTTAGCAGGCCAATGGGACGGATAATTTTCGGCGCTTTCAATTCACAAGTAACGACATTTTTTGTGACCGTTGACTGGAACACCGAGTGTGGCAAGAGCGCGAAGCCGAGCCCAGCTTCAACCAGCTCCAACGCAGTTGTAGATCGATTGACCTCATAGCTCCAAATCACGGACAGCCGCACTTGC
The DNA here is from genome assembly GCF_039975035.1 of Hoeflea sp. Classification (GTDB taxonomy): domain Bacteria; phylum Pseudomonadota; class Alphaproteobacteria; order Rhizobiales; family Rhizobiaceae; genus Hoeflea. The sequence goes on from NZ_JBDWHW010000068.1 coordinate 14,121, forward strand.
GCCATGGTGTCATCAATCAGAAGTCGGTTACCCGTCCCACGCGCGGGCAGGATAAGCGTCGTGCCTTCCAGTTCATTCCACCCAATCGCATCACGCTCCGCAAAAACGTGGCTTGCGGGCAGAGCTAGGACAATTTTGTCATCAAAAATCGAAGTGAATTCGGTTGAAGGTTCCAACGTTGGAATGGAACAAACTCCGAAATCTGCTTCCCCGCTTGCAACATTTTCGGCCACTTCATTAGCACTTGAATCGAGCAGCCGGATACGAGTTTCAAATCCAGAATTTCTGAAGGATTGAATTGCAGGAACAAACAGCCGTGCGACGACAGTAGGGACAATTGCAACAGTGATGACCGCACCGCGCTGATGGGCAAAAGCAACGCTTTCATCCCGCATGGCGATAGTTGTTTCCTGGGCATCCTCAAGAATTGCTTCGGCCTTTGACTGAAGGCGTTTGGCGGCAAGGGTGGGTTTGACTGCGCGTGTTGTCCGCTCAAACAGAACGCTGTCCAACGCAATTTCAAGTTTTTGAATCCGGCGTGTCACCGCCGATTGCGACAGGTTCAGCCGTTTGGCAGCCTGATGAAACGACCCTGTTTCTTTAACGGCCAGAAAAACTTCAAGATCGCTGAAATCATAATTAATGCGCATAACGCATCAATCTCAGAAAAACTGTCATTGGTCAAATTAAACAGCGACTGATAGCCCCTTGGCAATGAAGGAATACGCCATGAGCAATCAATATGACATCGTCGTAATCGGTGGCGGAAACGCGGCATTGTGTGCGGCCATAACGGCCGCTGAGGCCGGTGCAAAAGTGCTGATCCTCGAAACGGCTCCCAAGCCTTACCGCGGTGGCAACTCCCGTCATACACGCAATTTCCGCTGCATGCATAAAGGTCCGCTAGGGCCTCTCGTCGATGAGTACAGTGTAGACGAATATCTGGCTGATCTGATGAAAGTCACGGGAGGCAAGACCGACAAGGATCTGGCTTCATTGGCTATTAGGGCCTCTGAAGAATGCCTGCATTGGATGCAGGATCACGGCGTCCGTTTTCAACCGTCGCTCTCAGGAACGCTGTCTCTGGCGCGAACCAACGCGTTTTTTATGGGTGGCGGCAAATCGCTGGTGAATGCCTATTACCGAACTGCTGCAAAGCTGGGTGTGGATGTAATCTACGAGGCACAGGTCACACATCTGGAACTCGAGGGCGATCGAGTCATATGGATCGACTACACTCATGTAGGTGAAACGAGGCGGATTTCGCCCAAGGCCGTCGTTGTTGCATCTGGTGGATTTCAGGCAGATACGGATTGGCTGACCCGAGCGTGGGGACCGGCAGCTCAGAACTTTCTCATTCGCGGAACTCCCTATAATCGCGGCGTGGTTTTGTCGGATTTGCTGGGCCAGGGGGTGTTGTCTGTCGGTGACGCAGACCAGTGCCATGCCGTCGCCATCGACGGTCGGGCGCCAAAATATGACGGCGGTATTGTTACCCGGTTGGACTGTGTGCCGTTCTCTGTTGTCGTGAACAAAAATGCCGAACGGTTCTACGACGAAGGCGAAGACGTCTGGCCAAAACGGTATGCTATTTGGGGTCGGCTCGTTGCGGCGCAACCTGATCAGGTAGGCTATGTCATCATTGATGCTAGATCGTTGAACTTGTTCATGCCATCGGTTTTCCCACCGCTTCAAGCAGACACTCTGGAAGACCTCGCAGGGCAGATGGGATTGCCAGCCGAAAAACTGCGAACAACGATAGACGCGTTTAATTTTGCTTGCGGTGATATCTCCGATTTCCGTCCAACGGAGCTTGATGGCGTGGCGACGACCGGTATCGCACCGCCGAAAACCAATTGGGCAAGACCTATCATAAAGCCCCCGTTCTATGGCTATTCCCTGCGCACCGGTGTGACCTTCACCTATCTCGGATTGAAGGTCGACGAGAATGCACAATGCAGTACGGAACACGGCCTCGTGCGGAATCTATGGGCCGCAGGTGAAACCATGGCTGGGTCTATTCTGGGTCAGGGGTATCTGGCCGGGTTCGGTATGACCATTGGCACAGTCTTTGGACGCATCGCGGGCCGGGAGGCCGCAGCCCATGCAAGCTGATCTTATCGAAGAAGCCCGCCGTCAGGCCGATATTTGTAACGCCTGCCGCTATTGCGAAGGTTACTGTTCCGTGTTCCCGGCGCTTCATCGCGAGCGGTTCTTGAACGATGGTGATATCACGCAATTGGCCAATCTCTGCCACAACTGCCGGGGCTGTTATCATGCCTGCCAGTACACGGCGCCGCATGAGTTCGATCTGAACCTCCCCAAGGCATTGGCCGAAGTCCGGCGAGACAGCTGGGAAACCTATGCATGGCCTGCACCTGTTGCGCGCCGGTTTCACACTCATGGCGGTGCAATTGCAATCGCGTCGGTCTTGGGCTTTGCTATCCTGTTTTTGGTTATCCGCATGATCGGAGAAGCTGGCGGGGGCGGGTTTTACACAGTGCTGTCCCACAATGCGATGGTCGGGATTTTCCTGCCCGCCTTTCTGTTTCCCTTGGCCAGCATTGCTGTCAGCTTGCGGCGATACTGGACGTTTGTTGGCGGGGGCCGGGTTCAAGTGAGCGATGTTGCATCCGCGATTGGCATGGTCGCTAGCATGAAAGACCTTGCGGCGGGTCATGGCGATGGTTGCAATTTTGAAGACGAAGACCGTTTTTCGCATGCGCGGCGTTATGCGCATCAGGCCATTATGTCCGGCTTTCTTCTGTGTTTCGCTTCAACGGCTACAGCAACGCTCTTGCACTATCTCTTCAACATGCCAGCACCTTATCCGTTCTGGTCAATTCCGAAACTTTTGGGTGTTCCGGGCGGTATAATACTGACGCTCGGGTGCGTTTGGATGGCTTCGCTGAAACTTCAGTCAGAACGTGAACTGGGCGATGTCAACGCATGGAGCGGCGATTTTGGTTTCATTACGCTCCTTGGATTTGTAGCGTTAAGCGGGTTAGCGCTCTATGTCCTTGGCTCAAGCATTGCCATGCCAGTCTTGCTGGCTTTGCATCTTGGCGCAGTCCTGGCATTATTCATGCTAACGCCTTTTACCAAAATGGCCCACGGCTTCTACCGTCTGACAGCACTGATCCGTAATGCACAAGTCGATGGTTAGCTCCAGACGAGGGCAATAGTTGACAGTACAGCTAACGACCGGTTTGCGGTATTTATAGTTCTGGATATAGAAAACCCGCCAATCGGAGACGATTAGGCGGGGCTTCTCTTCATGGGAAACCCGAGTTAATTCGGGTGAACGCGGACGTTAGGTGCGACGCTGCGTGCCTTAGATTAAGCGAATAAAGCTCCTAGTCACGCGTTGAGTGTTTTGGCCTTCTGGGCAGCGAACTCTTCTTCAGTCAAAATGCCCTTGTCTTTAAGGGCCGCCAAACGTTCCAGCTCGTCGGCTGCGGAGACACCCGCGACAGAGCGCACATAGTCCCTTTGTGCTGCCTCCATTTTACTCAATGCCTCTGCATTGTGCTGGTGCATTTTATCGCCGCGAACAATGAGATAGACAAGAACTCCTAGCCAAGGGATCAGTATCACAAAAGCAATCCAAATAGCCTTTGAGAAACCGTTGAGGTCTTTTGAACGAAAAATATCAGCGACAACCGAAATCATCACCCAAAACCATGCCACCATCAAGAACATCCAGAGGATCGACCCGACGATGTCAAAAAACCCGATGCTATCTTCCATTTAGTAATACTCCTCAGATCGATGTGCAGTCCGAATGCGGAATGCTCTCACCGATACCATTTTCTAGGTTGCTAATTTGCCGAATTATAAACGGTCGAACCAGAATACATGATGTAGACTTGTTCTGTCGTATTGCCACGCGTCAGTTTGGAAAAATGGCCTGCGGACGATACCCGCGGACCATTTAGTAGTGCCGGAATTCCCTATACTTTGGGACAGATGGCCACGATCTTTGGTCTTAGCCTTCCGGTGTGTACCAGATCGGCGACGTGTATGCGCGATCTTGCAGCACCATCGGCACCTCTTCGGACATTTTTACACCAAAACGCTTGGCGTCGTGTGCTTGCCATGTTGGCTTTGGAATTTCAAGAACTCGCACATAGTAGAAAGCCTTCTGCTTAGGATCAAAGTCAGGATCTTCCCAAAATGCGGTCAACAGCGGATCGCCAATAGTGTTCGTGTAGCTTGCCTCGGCGACGTTCAACGGAAAGACGCCTTACGAAGCGCTCCGAGAAAAACTATAATCACACTAAGAAAAGTCCCGAAAGCAACAGCAGCTTACACGCTATCTTCGGACCAATTCCATGCAATAGGGGATTTGCGTTTCAGGGCGCCACTCAGGTGACGGCGCATGAGGTAGGAGGCGTCGGCAATTTCACCGCGCTCCAAAAGCTCCAATATTTCCAAGTGTTCGGAGCACTGGTTGACCAATCGGTCCCGATTGATTTCCGCGCGGTATTCCATAAGGCGGCGCATTTGATTGACGCGCTGAAGC
>NZ_JBDWHW010000069.1:0-26171 GCF_039975035.1 Hoeflea sp.
CAAAATGTCGGGCTGATCGCCATGACCGGGGTGATGAGCCGTCATGTGGTGACCATCGGCGCGGTGTTCCTGATCATATGCGGCTTCATTCCGAAGATCGGCGCGATGATCAACACCGTGCCGATCAATGTGCTGGGCGGCGGTGTGATCGTGATGTTCGGCATGGTCTGCGCAGCCGGCGTCAACATGCTGTCCGATGTCAACTGGAACCGGCGCAACATGGTGATCTTCGCCACGGCGCTGTCGATCAGCTTCGGCCTGCAACTGGTGCCCGAGGCATTGCAGCATCTGGGCAAGACCGCCCAGATCCTGCTGACCAGCGGTCTCTTGCCCGCAGCGCTGATCGCGATCGTGCTCAACATGGTTCTGCCCGAAAATCTCGACGACTGAGTCCGGCGCAAGTGATGCCCCCCCCGGTTTGCGCCGGGGGATTCGTGCTGGAAGGAAAACCGCTCAGGCGGTGCGCACGACTTACACGGACTGACGAATGGCCGTGATATTCCTGGCCCAGTCGACTTCGCCCGCACCGTTGAAGACGGCCGATCCGGCGACCAGCACATCGGCACCGGCGGCGGTCACCAGCGGCGCGGTCTTGGTGGTGACGCCGCCATCGATCTCGATGTGGATCGGCCGGTCACCTATCATCTTTTTCACCCGCGCCACCTTGTCGATCACCGCCGGGATGAAGGCCTGTCCGCCAAAGCCGGGGTTGACCGTCATCAGCAGGACAAGGTCAAGACGGTCGAGCACATATTCGATGACGCTCTCGGGGGTCGACGGATTGAGCGAGACGCCGGCCTTCTTGCCCAGCGCCCGGATCGCCTGCAGCGAACGGTCAAGGTGTTTGGTGGCTTCGGCATGCACCGTAATGATGTCGCAACCGGCATCGGCGAAGGCCTCGAGATAGGGATCGCATGGCTCGATCATCAAATGACAATCGAACACCGCGGTAGTCCGCGGGCGCACGGCCTTGATGATGCCGGGGCCGAAGGTGATGTTGGGAACAAAATGCCCGTCCATCACATCGAGGTGGATCCAGTCGGCGCCAGCGCGCATGACGCCTTCGATGTCATCGCCGAGGCGCGAGAAATCAGCCGAAAGAATGGACGGGGCAATCAGCACGGGACGGGTCACGGCGGGTTCCTTTGAACTTGGCCTGCAGGTCTGGCCTTGGCTTCGGGACGGCTGCGCCCCAAGGTGATGGGCAGCGGTTTGCCCGATCCGACGCGCCAAGGTCAAGCCGGGTCCGGCGAAAGCCTGTGCAAAGCACTGTGCCCCTTGCCCGAATCATGTCCCTGCAGGCAGGTTCGGGCGGCAATTCACAGGAGCCAGCGATGACCAGACCGCCAATCAGCCATTCCATCGTGTTCACCTACACCGATGACCTCGAACGCGGGTCTCGGTTTTTCCGGGAGGTCATGGAGCTCGATTTCGTCGTTGATCAGGGCGCCTGCCATATCTACCGGCTGACGCCGCTGAGCTATATCGGCATCTGCAACCTGCCCGACCGGCCGCGGGGCACGGCCGGCGTGACGCTGACCATCGTTTCGCCCGATGTCGACGGCTGGCGCGATTTCCTCGAGGCCAAGGGCGTAAGCTATGTCAGCGGTCCCGAGCACAGCAAGGAGTTCGGCGTCTACAGCTCTCTGTTTCATTCGCCGGATGGCTACCGCGTCGAGATCCAGAGCTTTGACGATCCGGAATGGGATCAGGGCAGCCTGACCTGACACTGGCCCTGATTGATTTGGCGCCCGCCTGGTTCAAGCCCGGATCGGTTCGCGGGTCATCTCCAGATGCAACATGTCGCCGCTCCACGGATTGGCTTCGCAGACAGCCTCGTCAAGCTCGACACCTAGTCCGGGTTCGTCTGACGGGATGACATAACCGTCGTCCCACTCGATTTTCTTCTTGAGCACCTCGGCGTGAAAGCCGTCCCATGTCTTGATCGATTCGAGCACCAGGAAGTTGGGCAGGGTGGCGGCGAGCTGGATATTTGCGGCGGCGACCAGTGGTCCGCAATAGCAGTGCGGCGCGATCTGGATGCCGAACGCCTCGGCCATACCGGCGATCTTCTTGGTTTCGAGCAGCCCGCCGGAGCGGCCCAGATTGGGCTGCAGGATAGCGGCGGCGCGGGCCTCGATGACACGGGCGAACTCGTGCTTGGTGACCAGCCGCTCGCCGGTGGCGACCGGGATCGAAGTGGCGCGCGCGACCTCGGCCATGGCGGCGATCTGGTCGGGCGGCACCGGTTCCTCAAACCACAGCGGATCGGCGGCCTCGATGGCGCGGGCCATGCGGATGGCGCCGGCGGCGGTGAACTGGCCATGGGTGCCGAACAGGATGTCGGCCCGGCTGCCGACGGCTTCCCGCACCGCACGAACCATCCGGGCCGACAGATCAATGTCGGTCAGCAACGGCTGGTGCCCGCCCTGCACGCGGTAAGGGCCCGCCGGATCGAATTTAACGGCGGTGAAGCCCTGCCGCACGGCTTCAAGGGCTGCGGCGGCGGCAAGGTCGGGGTCGTTGTAGACATTGTTCGGGCTGTCGGTTGACAGCGGATCGGCGCTGCCGGTAGCGGGGTAGAGATAGGTGTAGGACCTCAAGCCCTCATGCACCCGGCCGCCGAGCAATTTGTGCACCGGCTGGCTCGCCTCCTTGCCGATAATGTCCCAGCAGGCCATCTCCAGCGCCGAGCAGCAGGCCATCATGGTCATGTCGGGGCGTTGCGAAAACCCGGAGGAATAACAAAGCCGGAAAAAAGTCTCGATGTCGTGCGGATCCCTGCCAACCAGATAGCGAGATGCCACGTCTTCCATCAGTTTCGCGGTCAGATGCGGGTCGAATGCCGCATCATAGGCTTCGCCGTAGCCCACGACACCGCCATCGGTCGTCAGTTTGACGAACAGGAAATAGCGGCCTCCGGCCTGCGGCGGCGGGTTGGCGACCACAAAGGTCCGGACATCGGTGATTTTCATAGGCAACTCCGCGACATGCACCTGAAACTGGTCGCACTCGATCAGGATTCAGCCTTGAAATCCAGTCCCCTTTCGGCGCAACTCTTGTGGACCAGCCATGGCTTTGCGCAGCCGGAAAGCAATCATTGGGGCAAGCATCGGGCAAGCTTGGCCTGACAGGGTGAGCGCCAAAGGCCTCACGCGAAGAAACCAGATGATTCAACTTTCCATCTGCCTGCCTACCCGCAACAGGCAGGTTTACTGCATCGAGACGATCCGCGCGCTCGCAGCAAACGAGGGCACGGATTTCGAAGTTATCGTCGGCGACAATTCCGACGACGGTTCGGTGCTGGCTGACTTCTTTGCCCACGAACTCAATGATTCCCGCTTCCGCCTGATTGGCCCTGAAGACGCCGTGCTGCCGATGGTCGACAATTGGGAGCGGCTGGCGGGCGAAGCCAAGGGGCGCTGGGTCTCGATCATCGGCGACGATGACTACATCGATCCGAAGCTTGTGCTGATACTCAAATACTACGAACGGCTCTACCCGGAAGTCGAGTCGGTGAGCTGGTCGCGGATGATTTACAACTGGCCGGACAACCGGCCGGTTCCTGCGCTCTCGGTGGTGCCGGTCACCCATGACACCTATGTGGCGGTCAAATCCAACGTTCAGGACCGGCTGTACCGCTGGATCGAAGGCAACCGCCGGCCGGCGGCAGCGTTCGGAATTTATCACGGCGCGCTGCGCAAATCGCTGATGGAGCGCATCAAGCGCAAATACGGCAACCGTTATTTCGAGCATCCGGTGGTGGACTTCGAGAGCAACTGCAAGACCATCCGCGAAGCCCGTATGATGGTGCATTGCCAGAGGCCACTCTCGGTTCTCGGCGCCTGCGCCGCGTCGAACTCGGCGGGAACAAGATCGCAAAAGACAAAAATCGAACGCGTCGAAATCTTCAAGAAGGAAACCGAGGGTAAAGTCGACATGGACGACCCGGTCTTTCCCTTTCCGATCAGCGACAAGGGCGCGTCGATCTGTTCAACCGTGGCCTCGACAACCTCCTGGTTCTGCCGCACCTACGGGATCGATCTGAGCGGATTTCCCGAAAATTTCGCGCGCGCCGCGATGGACGAGTGCGTCAATACCGTCGACAAAAACGATTACCTGGACAAGGTTGCCTATTTCAAGCGCGGCTTTGATGTCTGGGATGGCGGGAAATGGCGTGACTTCTTCAAACCCGAACCGTTCCGGGGCGAGCCCTCGGCCCACCAAATGACCGGGGTGCTCAGGGACTATCTCTACGTCCGCGAAGATGCGGAACCGTCGCGAACTCCCGCCGAATTCTATCGCTTCGGAGAACACGCCGTCCTGCCGGTCGAAGTTGTCGCCAGCGGCGCCCGGGTGTTCACGCGATGACCCTTTTGACCATCTGCATTCCGACCCGCAACCGCCAACGCTATGCCATGGATGCGGTCCGCCACATGCTGGCGTCAGAACGGCAGGATTTCGAGATCCTGCTTGGTGACAATTCCGATGATGCGTCTGTACTGGCAGATTTTGCTGCACAGATGAATGACAGCCGGCTTCGCCTGCTCGCTCCCGAAAGCAAGCCGCTCTCCATGCGATCCAACTGGGAACGCATGCCGCCGCACGCGAGTGGCGAATGGGTCAGCTTCATGGGTGATGACGACTATATCGATCCCGAACTGTGCGAAGCCTTGCGGGTGACCAGCAAGCGCGTGCCCAAAGTGGATGCATTCTCCTGGGGCAGATCCCATTTCGTTTGGCCGGAAGCGCGAACACACCGTGAATTCACGTCACTCCCCACCGGCAGCCATCTGGCCCATCTGACCAAAGAAGACCTGATGCGCAAAATGTTCTTTTGGGAAGATGCCAAGGACCGGCCGAAATGTTCGTTCGGGGCTTATCACGGCGCGCTCAAGAAAGACCTCATGGAGCGGATCCGCGATGCTTTCTCCAACCGCTATTTCGAACACCCGAATGTGGATTATGACAGCATTTGCAAGACGGTGATGATGGCCGATCTCTGCATCTACTGGGAACGCCCGCTGTCAGTGTCGGGCGCTTGCAAGGTTTCCAATTCAATGGGACTGCGCGATCCGGACCTTGGAAAACAGCATCTCAAGGCCTTCATGGAGGAAAACGACGGCGAACTGGAAGCCAGGGATTTTCCATTCCCGATCGGGCTCGGGATTACAAGTTCGGTGGGCCACACAATCGAATGGTTCAAACAACGCTACGGGATTGAGCTGAACGGCTGGGAAGACAATTTCATCGCCGCGTGCGCCAAGGATTGCGAGTTGCAGGCCAACCGCGCCTGGTTTGACCAAAAGAAGGCGGGCTACGCGGCCGCCATCGAGAGCTGGCGCGGAACCAAAGCACTCAAACAATTCAATCCGGTCTACAAGTTCCGTTCGGATGTTCCGCGGTTTCAGGGGCACACCGACGCGCAATTGCATTTCGACATGGCCATTGGAAACACGCAGACCGCCGCCGAATACTACGAGCTGATCGACAGCATGCTTTTCCCGGTGCGGCTTCTGGAAAGCCGTCTCGCATCTTAGTTCGGGTGCGCAGGACGGCGCACCGCAACCGGCCACCAACGGGAACCATCCACATGGGTTTGACGGCATTCTGGTTCGCATCGCAGACCGTCAGGGTCGATCGCCTTACCGGTGCGTCTGCCTTGCTTTCCGGCGGATCTGCGTGACCATGAGCAGGGTGGTCATAAGCCAGTCGATGTACTTTCCCTGGGTGGGGATGCTTGAACAGATCCGTCTCTGCGATGTCTTCATCCATTATGACGACGTGCAGTTTTCCAAGGGCAGTTTCAGCAACCGGGTTCAGGTCAAGACACCGGGCGGCATGGTCTGGATGACCGCGCCGCTGCGAGATCATCGGCTCGGGCAGACAATCGACGAGGTGCGGCTTCAACCTGCGCGGACCTGGCGCGACCGTCACCTGGCTTTGCTTTCGCAAAGTTTCGATGGCGCCCCATATGCCTCCGACGCACTCGACCTCGCAGCTTCGGTAACAGACGGGAACCATGAAACCGTATCGGCGCTGGCGCGCGAAAGCATGCTGGCGCTGTGCAGATATTTTGGACTGGATGAGACGACCCGTTTTTGCGATTCGCGCGAGTTCGGCATCGACGGTTCAGGCAGCCCCCGCGTGCTGGCGCTGGTCAAGGCGGTTGCCGGCAACGACTACATCACGGGACATGGCGCCCGCAACTATCTCGATCATCAACTGTTCGAGGCCAACGGCGTGTCGGTGTCCTACATGGATTATCAACGCATGCCCTACCGGCAATCTCACGGCGTATTCACGCCTCATGTCACGGGCCTGGACCTGGTCGCCAATTGCGGCCGCGAGGGGTTGGCGAAGATCGCGTCACCGACACTGGATTGGAAGGAATTTGTACATGGATCCTCATGAGGCATTCCGCGCCGAAGTGGAGAAGAACATCGACGGGCTGGCGGGCGACGCCGATCTGCAGGCGCTGTCGCGGATCTGGGTGCGCGAAGCAACGCCCTACAAATGGACCTATAATTTCAGCTGGTTCGGTCGTCCGGCGATCCAGCTTCCCAATGATGCCTGGGCCTTGCAGGAACTGGTCTGGAAAGTCCGGCCAGACCTGATTATCGAGACCGGCATCGCCCATGGCGGATCGCTGATCTATTCGGCCTCCCTGCTGGCGCTGCTGGACCTGTGTGACGCCACCGAGCGCGGTGAAATGCTGGATCCACGCAAACCGGCGCGCAAGGTGCTTGGCATCGATATCGACATCCGCCCGCACAATCGCGAGGCAATCGAGGCGCATCCGCTGTTTGCGCGCATCGAGATGATCGAAGGCTCGAGCATAACCGGAGAGACGGTTGCAAAGGTCAGGGACATCGCTTCGGGCTACAAGCGAATTCTGGTGTGCCTGGATTCCAATCACACCCATGACCACGTGCTGGCGGAACTGGAAGCTTATGCGCCGCTGGTCACCCCGGGCAGCTATTGCATTGTCTTTGACACTCTGGTCGAGGACATGCCCGAACAGTTGTCAACCGACCGCCCCTGGGGTCCCGGCAACAGTCCGAAATCAGCGGTTCATGCCTTCCTGAAAAACAATGCATGCTTCGAAATCGACAGCCGCATCGACAAGAAACTTCTGATCACGGTGGCCCCGGACGGATTTCTCAAGCGGATTGGCTGACGCTGGCCAGAGCCTACGGAGCGAGGCGTGAGTGTTTTTCGCGGTATTCGCGGATTTTTGCCCCGGAAACAGGATTTTTCACTAAACGAATTTTATTAAACCGATTGAAAAACTGAATTCGTGGAAAGTCGAAACTTTTGTTGTTTTCACTTCAGAAAAACGCGCTATAGACTTTGACAGGGGAAAGAGGGTGCAATTCAAGCGCCCCCCATAAAAAGACGAGAGGGACAGCTACCTCATGGAATATTTTCTTCAACAGCTTATCAACGGGCTCACCCTGGGCTCGATTTATGGGCTTATCGCCATCGGCTACACGATGGTCTATGGCATCATCGGCATGATCAATTTCGCCCATGGCGACATTTTCATGATCGGTTCATTTATCGCGCTGGCGACATTCCTGGCACTGGTTGCCATTGGCATCTCCGCGCTCCCGCTGATCCTGTTTATCACGCTTCTGGTGTCCATGCTTTTCACCTCCGCCTGGGGATGGACCGTGGAAAGGCTGGCTTACAGGCCATTGCGCGGATCGTTCCGCCTGGCGCCGCTGATCACCGCGATCGGCATGTCGATCGTGTTGCAGAATTTCGTGCAGATCACGCAAGGCGCGCGGGTCAAGCCGCTGCAGCCGCAGATCCAGGGCGGCATCACCCTCATCGAAGGCGTGACCGAAAACGGCACCATCGCGGTGCAGCTGTCCTATATGCAGATGATCATCATCGCCACCACCCTGGCCCTGATGATCGGATTTTCGTTGCTGATCGCCAAGACATCGCTGGGCCGCTCGCAGCGCGCTTGCGAACAGGACCAGAAAATGGCTTCGTTGCTCGGCGTCAATGTCGACCGCACCATTTCGCTGACCTTCGTGATGGGCGCAGCCCTTGCCGCGGTTGCCGGCTTCATGTTCCTGCTGCTTTACGGGGTGATCGATTTCTACATCGGCTTCCTGGCTGGTGTGAAAGCCTTCACCGCAGCGGTGCTCGGCGGCATCGGCTCGCTTCCCGGCGCGATGCTCGGCGGCCTGTTGATCGGCCTGATCGAAGTCTTCTGGTCGGGCTATTTCACAGTTGAATACAAGGACGTCGCCGCCTTCTCCATCCTGGTGATCGTCCTGATTTTCATGCCATCCGGTTTGCTTGGTAAACCCGAAGTCGAGAAAGTCTAATGACCGCCTCTCATCAACCGGCCCCTATGGCCGAATCCGTCAAGGACGCGGCGATAGCCGCGATCCTCGTCGCAGTGCTGGGTTTTTTCTTCTTTGCACTGAGAACCGATATCGTCACGGGCGGTCTTGAACTGACCTACCGGTGGGGCCTCTGGTTTATCGCGATTGCGATCACCTTCGGCGTGCGCCTGCTCTTGAACCTGTTTGTGTTCAAGGCCACCAAGCCTGTCACAAGCGGGATCAAGATCAATCTTCCATCCGGCCTGACCGGCACCATCGGGCGTTTCATCGGCCCGGTGCTGCTGCTCCTGGCGATGTGCCTGCCGTTCATCGTCATGGCCCTGTTTCCCAGTCGCGACCGGCAGTTCATCGACCTGGCAATCCTGATCATGACCTATGTCATGCTTGGCTGGGGACTGAACGTCGTAGTCGGCCTCGCCGGTTTGCTCGATCTCGGTTACGTGGCGTTCTATGCGGTCGGCGCCTATTCGTTTGCTCTCCTGGCCCAGTATCTTGACATCGGTTTCTGGACGGCGCTGCCGCTGGCCGGTCTGTTGGCCGCAACCTGGGGCATTATCCTGGGCTTTCCGGTGCTGCGGTTGCGCGGCGACTACCTCGCCATCGTGACGCTGGCGTTCGGGGAAATCATCCGCGTGGTGTTGCTCAACTGGTATCAGTTCACCGGCGGTCCTGACGGAATTTCCGGAATTCCGAAGCCGAGCTTTTTTGGCCTGGATTTCGTCCGAAAAGGCGGGTTTGCCGATTTCTTCGGCCTGGATTACGATTCAATCCATCGCTTCATCTATCTTTACTACATCATTCTCCTGCTCGCCCTGATCACCAATTTTGTCACGTTGCGCTTGCGCAAGCTGCCGATCGGTCGCGCCTGGGAAGCACTGCGCGAAGACGAGATCGCCTGCCGGTCACTGGGTATCAATACCACCAACACCAAGCTGACCGCCTTTGCGATCGGTGCGATGTTTGCCGGGTTCGCCGGCTCGTTCTTTGCTACCCGGCAGGGCTTCATTTCGCCAGAAAGCTTCACCTTCCTCGAATCGGCGATCATTCTGGCGATAGTGGTTCTGGGTGGATTGGGCTCGCAGGTGGGCGTCGTGATCGCCTCGGTGGTGATGATCGGCGGCATCGAAGTCCTGCGAAACCTTGGCTTCCTCAAGGAAATCTTCGGACCCGATTTTGAACCCACCCAGTACCGCATGCTGATCTTCGGTCTGGCCATGGTGCTGATCATGGTGTGGAAGCCGCGCGGCATCATCTCGAGCCGGAATCCTTCCGCGGTCTACAAGGAACGCAAGAAGATCGGCTCGGACATGGTCGCTCAAGGTGAGGGCCACTGATGGAAACCGCAATGAAAACGACCCCCGCGCACAACTGGGACACCAATGTGGTGCTGTCGGTTGAGCATCTGACCATGCGCTTCGGTGGCCTGGTCGCCATCAACGACTTGAGCTTCAATGTCGGCCGCGGCGATATCACCGCTCTTATCGGGCCGAACGGCGCCGGCAAGACCACCGTGTTCAACTGTGTCACCGGCTTTTACAAACCGACCGAAGGCCGCATCGTGATGCGGCACGGGGAAGGGTTCCAGGCAGAAAAAATCGAAGCGCTGACGCGCACCGGACGCCAATTCAACGATGATGGTGACAACCGCGTATTCCTGCTCGAACGCATGCCGGATTTCGAAATCTCGAAACGCGCCAAGGTTGCCCGCACGTTCCAGAACATTCGATTGTTCGGCGGGATGACTGCGCTGGAAAACCTTCTGGTGGCGCAGCACAATCCGTTGATGCTTGCTTCGTCGATGACGATCGGCGGCATTCTCAATCTGCCCGGATACAGGAAAGCCCGTGCCGAGGCGATCGACTTCGCCGCCTACTGGCTTGAAAAGACCGGCCTGATCGACAGGGCCGACGATCCGGCTGCGGATCTGCCCTACGGCGCGCAGCGGCGGCTCGAAATCGCCCGCGCCATGTGCATCCGGCCGCATCTGCTCTGTCTTGACGAGCCCGCAGCTGGCCTCAACCCGCGCGAATCAACGGAACTCAACGATCTGCTGCAATACATCCGCAAGGATCATGACACCTCCATCCTGCTAATCGAGCATGACATGGGCGTCGTCATGGAAATATCGGATCACGTGGTGGTGCTCGATTACGGCCAGAAGATTTCTGACGGAAATGCGGATTTCGTCAAGAACGACCCGAGAGTTATTTCAGCTTATCTCGGCGTCGATGAAGACGAGGTCGCGGCTGTCGAGGAAAGCATCGACATGCCGGTCATTCATCATGCCAAGAATAAGCCTGCCGAGAACGGTGAAGGAGGCCGGTCATGAGTAGCGACCAGAACCTTCTGACTATTCGTGGTGTTGAAACCTATTACGGCAAGATCGTTGCCCTGCGCGGCGCCGACGTCGATGTGAAGAAAGGCGAGATAGTCACACTCATCGGCGCCAACGGGGCCGGCAAGTCGACCCTGATGATGACGATCTGCGGAAACCCAAGGGCACGCGCCGGCGAGATTATTTTCGACGGGCAGGACATCACCCGCATGCCGACGCATGAAATCATCCGGATGGGCTTGGCGCAGTCACCCGAAGGGCGTCGCATTTTCGGCAGAATGACGGTGCTTGAAAATCTGCAGATGGGCGCGCAACTGGTTTCCGAAGACCATTTTGACGACGATCTGAAACGTGTTTATGACCTGTTTCCGCGCCTCAAGGAGCGGGCCGGGCAACGTGGCGGAACGCTGTCGGGCGGCGAACAGCAGATGCTGGCGATTGCGCGCGCGCTGATGAGCCGGCCAAAGCTGTTGTTGCTGGATGAGCCCTCACTCGGTCTCGCCCCGCTGATCGTCAAGCAGATCTTCGAGATCATCAAGGAACTCAACACAAACGAGGGATTGACCGTCTTCCTCGTTGAGCAGAATGCGTTCCACGCGCTCAAACTCGCCCACCGGGGCTATGTGATGGTGAATGGCAACATCACCATGTCAGGCACCGGCGCGGAACTGCTCAAGCGCGATGAAGTTCGCGCAGCCTATCTGGAAGGCGGGGCTCACTGATGATGCATGCCGCGTTTCGATGGGATGGTTTGAGCTTAGTGGACAAGCGCACAATTGAAGTGTCAACGGACCCATGCCGTTTGGTTGAGCCATGGGCTGCGACAAGGATTTAGGACATGGAAAACGGCCTCTTTTGGGAAGTCTCGATCTTCGAGTTCATCTTTGTGACAATGATCCTTGGCGGCGGTACCGCCTGGATGACCGGGCGGGCCGTGGCCTCGACCTGGAGAACTCCATTGCAGCTGGCCTGGTATATGGTGATTTTGGGCTTGGCCGTCCGCTTCATCCATTTCGCACTGTTTGAAGGAACGTTGTTGTCGGGCTATTATTTCGTGATCGACTTCCTGGTCATCATGATCTTCGCCTTTCTCGGCATGCGGTTCACCCGCGCCGGACAAATTGCGCAGCAGTACAGTTTCGCGTTTACTCGTTCAGGACCTTTCGGCTGGCGCCAGAAAAGCAATTAGCCGCTTGCCAAATCGGTCTGAAACACCATCAAAAAAGATCTGTATTTCTTTGAATAGATCGGCTTAGATGGTTGCACACGGGGCAGAACGCCCCCCACACCGGCGGCCGAACACCGTCAGCGCCTGCGGCACCGGTGACAGGAAACGAACAGGCGTTGCTGGGAGTTAACATGAAGAAGATTCTTTTGGCTGGAGCCGCGCTTGGCTTCGCAATGTCTTCAGCTTCGGCTGAAATTGTTATTGCGACCGCTGGTCCGATGACAGGCCAATACGCATCCTTCGGGGAACAGATGAAAATTGGCGCCGAGCAGGCTGTCGCCGACATCAACGCCGCAGGCGGCGTCAACGGCGAAATGCTGAAGCTCGAAATCGGCGATGACGCTTGCGACCCGAAGCAGGCTGTTGCTGTCGCCAACCAGTTCGCTGGTAGCGGCGTTGTGTTCGTGGCAGGTCACTTCTGCTCGGGCTCCTCGATCCCCGCTTCGGCTGTCTATTCCGACGAAGGCATCATCCAGATCTCGCCGGCTTCGACCAACCCGACCTTCACCGATGAGCGTCCGGGCGGTGCCGATGGCGGCGTTTACCGCGTTTGCGGTCGTGACGACCAGCAGGGTGAAACCGCAGCAGCATATCTGCTGAAGAATTTTGCAGGCAAGAAGATCGCCTTCGTTCACGACAAGACCGCCTACGGCAAGGGTCTTGCGGACGCCACCAAGGGTTCGTTTGAAGCCGGCGGTGGCACTGCAGCCATGTACGAAGCCTACACTGCTGGCGAGAAGGACTATTCCGCTCTCGTCTCGAAGATGAAGCAGGAAGGCATCGACGTGCTTTATGTCGGCGGTTACCACACCGAAGCCGGCCTGATGGCGCGCCAGATGAAAGAACAGGGCATGTCTACTGTTCTGGTTTCAGGCGACGCTCTGGTTACCGACGAGTACTGGGCAATCACCGGTGATGCCGGTGAAGGCACGCTGATGACCTTCTCGCCGGATCCAACCAAGAGTGAAGGCGCTGCTACCGTCGTCAAGGCGCTGCAGGATGCCGGCAAGACCACCGAAGGCTACGTGATGTACACCTATGCGGCCATTCAGGCCTATGCGCAGGCTGTCACCACTGCCGGATCGACCGACTATGACGCGGTCCGCGAGGCCCTCAACACCGGCGACTTCAGCACCGTGCTTGGCGATCTGAATTTTGACGCCAAGGGTGACGTTTCGCTTCCGGGCTACGTCTTCTACAAATGGTCAAACGGCACCTACGCTGAAATCGAATAGTCTTCGGTTCAGTTGAACAGACCGATTGGAACCCCGGCGTTGTCGCGCCGGGGTTTTTTTATTGTCTGTTGTGGGGAGCGCCGGTGCGGACTGACAAGGCACTGCAGGTGGACCCTCTATTTGCAAATGATTTGCAAAGGCGTTGACAGTCTGCGGAATATGCATAGGTTGCACTTGCAAACCATTCGCAGGAAGAAAGCATGCGCCCCTTTTCCATTCTCGGACTTTTCATCGCCCTCTGCCTTGCTCCGGCATCGCCGGCACTGGCGCAAATCAAGGTTCTCACATCGTTTACAGTGTTCGCCGACATGGCCCGCAATATCGCCGGCGACCATGCGGAGGTGGTCTCTATCACCCGCGAAGGCGCCGAGATCCACATGTTCCGGCCGACACCGGGCGATATCAAGCGCGGACTTGGCGCCAATGTGGTGCTGTGGAACGGCCTTGGCCTCGAGACCTGGTTCGAGCGCTATCTGGAAAATCTCGGCGACGTCAAAGCCTATATCCTGTCGGATGGCGTCGAACCGATCATGATCGCCGAGGGCGCCTATGAGGGCCGGGCCAATCCACATGCATGGATGTCGCCCGGTAACGCGATGATCTATATCGATAACATCGTGCGCGCCCTGTCTGAAACCGACCCGGACAATGCCGATGCCTACGCCGCCAACGGCGAAACCTACAAGGCCGAGATCGCGGCGACCTTCGCACCGATCCGCGCCGCCATCGAGGCGCTGCCCGAACAGAAGCGCTGGCTTGTCTCCAGCGAAGCCGCCTTCTCCTATCTGGCCCGCGACTTCGGCCTCAAGGAAGCCTCGATCTGGGCGATCAATGCCGACAGCCAGGGCTCGCCGCAACAGGTGCGCCGCATTATCGATCTGATCCGCGACAACGACATTCCGGTGATTTTCTCCGAAAGCACGGTGTCGCCGAAGCCGGCCCAGCAGGTGGCGCGGGAAACCGGGGTGGCCTATGGCGGAGTGCTCTATGTCGATTCCCTGTCGCCGCCGGACGGTCCGGTTCCCACCTATCTTGACCTGCTCAGAGTGACATCCGAGACCATCTTAACCGGATTGACGGCCAAGCCATGACCCTACCCGCATCGATCAATTCCCTCGCCTCTGATTCTGCCGGTCTCGACGTCGACGATATCTCGGTGATTTACCGCAACGGAAACCGGGCGCTGGACGGCGCCACGTTTTCGGTGCCGAGAGGCTCGATCACGGCGCTGGTCGGGATCAACGGCAGCGGTAAATCGACCCTGTTCAAGGCGCTGATGGGGTTCGTCCCGCTGGCCGGCGGCGGGATCAGCATCATGGGACTGACGGTCTCCGCAGCACTCAGGCGCAATCTGGTGGCCTATGTGCCGCAAAGCGAGGAGATCGACTGGTCGTTCCCGGTACTGGTCGAAGATGTGGTGATGATGGGCCGCTACGGTCACATGAACTTTCTCCGGATGACGCGTCCGCAAGACCGTGCGGCGGTCGACCAGTCGCTTGAACGGGTTGGCATGACCGCGTTCCGCAAACGCCAGATCGGCGAGTTGTCCGGCGGCCAGAAGAAACGCGTGTTTCTCGCCCGCGCGCTGGCCCAGGAAGGTCAGGTCATCTTGCTTGACGAACCCTTTACCGGGGTCGACGTGACCACGGAAATGCAGATCATCGAACTCCTGAAGGATCTGCGCACGGAGGGACGGGTGATGCTGGTCTCTACCCACAATCTGGGCAGCGTGCCGGAATTCTGCGACCGCGCGGTGCTGATCAACCGGAGCATCCTGGCCGAAGGACTGACCGGCGAGGTCTTCACCCAGGCCAATCTGCAAAAAGCCTTTGGCGGCGTGCTGCGGCATTTCGTGCTCGGCGGTCAGGATCTGCACGATGACGACGATCACCGGCAACTGACCGTTCTGACCGATGACGAACGGCCCTTCGTCATATACGGAGATGCCGGGCGCAAGGCCCGCAACGGCAAGGGCGCCGGCAAGGGCGCCACCGGCAAGGACAAGAGCAAATGAGCCTGCTGCTTGAACCCTTTTCCTACGGTTACATGGTCAACGCCATGTGGGTGTCGGCGCTGACCGGAGCTATCTGCGCGTTTTTGTCGTGCTATCTGATGCTCAAGGGCTGGTCGCTGATCGGCGACGCGCTCTCGCACTCGATTGTGCCCGGCGTCGCGGGCGCCTACATGCTCGGCCTGCCGTTTGCGGCCGGCGCGTTTCTCGCAGGCGGTCTGGCGGCGGCGGCCATGCTCGCCATCCGCTCGCGAACCCGGCTGCGTGAAGACGCCACAATCGGCATGATCTTCGTCTCGTTCTTCGCTCTCGGGCTGTTCATGGTGTCGATCTCGCCGACGCCGATCAACGTGCAGACCATTGTTCTGGGCAATGTGCTGGCAATCACGCCCGCCGACACCACGCAACTGATCATCATCGGCGTGATCACGCTTGCTGTGCTCTCGGTGATCTGGAAGGATCTGATGCTGGTGTTTTTCGATGAGAGTCACGCACGCGCCATCGGCATCCGTGCCACGGCGCTCAAGATCGTATTCTTCACCCTGCTGGCGGGGTCCACCGTGGCGGCGATGCAGACGGTCGGCGCCTTTCTGGTGATCGCACTGGTGGTGACACCGGGCGCCACGGCCTATCTTCTGACCGACCGGTTCCCGAGGCTGATCGTCATTGCCGTGGCGATCGGATCGGTCACCTCCTTCGTCGGGGTCTATCTGAGCTACTTCCTCGACGGCGCCACCGGCGGCGTGGTGATCATGCTGCAAACCGGCCTGTTCCTTCTGGCCTTCGTCTTCGCACCCCGGCACGGGCTTCTGGCGCAACGCGCCAAGGCACGCGGCGCCCAACCCGACGCGGAAGCCGCATGATGGACGCGCTCATGGATTTTCTCATCGATCCGTTCCGCTTTGCCTATATGCAGAAGGCGTTTCTGATCACCTTGCTGATCGCCATGCCGATGGCGGCGATGAGTTGCCTGATGGTGCTCAAGGGCTGGTCGCTGCTGGGCGACGCCATGAGCCATGCGGTGCTGCCGGGCATCGTCATGGCCTATATCGCCGGCCTGCCGCTGGTGATCGGCGCCTTTGCCGCTGGCCTGTTCTGCGCGGTGGCCACCGGCTGGCTCAACGCCAACAGCCGGGTCAAGGAGGACACGGTGATGGGCATCGTGTTCTCCGGCATGTTCGGCCTTGGCATCGTGCTGCATGTCAGCGTGCGTTCCAGCCTGCATCTCGACCACATCCTGTTTGGCGACATGCTCGGCGTCAGCTGGGCGGACATTGGCGCGACGGCGCTGCTGGCGGGTCTGTGCGGCGCATTCCTGATCACCAAATGGCGCGATCTGGTCGCCCAGGCCTTCGATGGTCTGCATGCGCGCGCTATCGGGCTTCGCACCGGCTGGCTGCATTACGGATTGCTGACGGCCATCGCGTTGATGATCGTCGCCAGCCTCAAGGCCGTCGGCATCATCTTGTCGATCGCTCTCCTGGTAGCCCCGGGATCAATCGCCTTTCTGGTGGCCCGCACCTTCGCCGGCATGCTGACGGTCGCGGTCAGCTCGGTGATCCTCAGCGCGCTCATCGGCATTTTCCTAAGCTACCACATCGACAGCGAACCGGCGCCAACCATGGTGTTGATGATGACCGGGTTTTTCATTGTGGCGCTGGTGGTGAGCCAAATACGGGATATGCGGATGCGGCGGATGGTGCGGGGGTAGAGCTTTGGATGGCGGGTAACCGGGCCTTACCGAGGAAGGCTCGAACGAGAGGGTTGTTTCGACCTGGCCCAGAGGCTCGCCGCCTCCGGCCGGCCTTGTCCAAATCTCACAGTCCCTCGATTGCAAACTCGGGCGCACCGCTCCACACCAGTTTCCAGCTTGCTCCGGGACGGACATTCTGAATGATACTCGGGTCGAAAGCGACGAAACACCGGCCTCCGGCATGGCGCGCCGAGGGGTAGATCAACCCGCGGTGGCCTTCCCGGCGCAGATTGGCGGCCAACACCTGCCCTGCCGGGTAGCCTGTGCCGGGTTCCGGATCAAGCGCCGGATGCGCGTTCCCATGAAGGTCCGGGAAATCGCCGATGAAATCCGCCAGAAGCTCGACATAGCGCGCCTCGTCCTCGTATCGGTTGATGAACCCCAGTTCGCGCGTCCTGTGGAACCCAACCTCCTGCGCACTTGTCAGCATATCCCAGGCACAGTACCAGGCGCCCCGATCTCCGCTGTTGAAGCGGTTTCCGGTTGGCCTTGTATAGGTGAACGCCGCGTTGATATGGCTTTGACCATACAGCTTCAGATCATGCGACCGTCGGGCGAAGGCCAGTTCGCGACGGTCAAGTGCAGGGCTGCCCTCCCGCTCCGCGATCAGGCGGGCGCTGGTCTCACCCTCAAGCTCGGCGAGGATCGCCGCTTCCTCATCGGTATCGACAAGTCCGCGCAGGACAGGTGGTTTGTGGTGCGTCTCGGAAATCAGGCGGACCAGCCCGCGGTCATTGACCGAAGTGATCCTCACACGCCGCCCCTGAGCGCGTCGAGATTTCCGCGCACCCGCAGGATCTTCGGCAACCCGCCCGCAACCATCGCATCGACAGGCCGTGCGCCGTCGAATTCCGGGCCCCGGTTGGGCAGCTTGACCCACTCACCGGCAATTGGCTCGTTGAAGTAGAGCTCCAGCGATTTGTAGATGCCGATGAGCGCGCTGAGGCGCAGCATCTGGTCCTGTGTCAGATCCCCGGCAAATCCCGGTTTCTTCGCGCGTTTCCACGTCGACTCCGACATATCCGCAAGCCCCGCCGCTTCCCGCAGCGTCAACGACCAGGCATCGGCAATCCGCGCAAAAGCCTTGAGCGCCACCGTTTGCCGGTCGGGTGCAACGCGTTCCATGACATGGCTTTCCACAGCACACTCCCTTTGCAGCTCTACATTGACAATAAGTCCATATGATCCATTTTTCAAGACCATATGAAATTTTGAAATCAACTCGACCCGAAACAACCCCGCGATTTTCCTTATCGGATCTGGAGACCGGACAAAGATTTCCGGCTGGCCCCTCGCAACGAACCCTGATGGCCAGACACCGATAGCCGCGCCGGCAAGGCATGGGACCACCCCTTGTCCGGGACTATAAATCAACGCGCAAACTTAGCCTCCCCCACCAACTCCCTCTTGCCTTCCACGCGAGATTCAGCATAGGTATTCCTATCCCGTTGGGAGAAGCCGGAGCGATCCGGTGCCGAAGGAGCAACCGCCCCGGAAACTCTCAGGCAAAAGGACCAACGGAATATTCGGACTCTGGAGAATGGCGCGTCTCGCGTCTGCCGAAGGGATAACAATCTCAGGCAAAAGGACAGAGGGGGCTTTTTGAAGGTGTCCAGCACCTGACGATTGGCCCGTGCGCGCGCTTCGCCCGCACCCAGATGGAGACTGCAGCGTGGACACCACAGCTGACCTTCTAAAGACCCCGCTTCATTCCCTGCATCTTGAGCTCGGCGCACGCATGGCGGGCTTTGCCGGCTACGACATGCCGATCCAGTACCCGATGGGCGTGATGAAGGAACACCTTCACACCCGCGAGCAAGCCGGACTGTTCGATGTCTCGCACATGGGGCAGATCCTGATCCGCGCCAAAAGCGGCGACGTGCGCGATGCCGCTCTGGCGCTTGAAAAGATCACCCCGGTCGACGTCGCCGGCCTGAAACCCGGCCGCCAGCGTTACGGGCTTTTCACCAACGACAAGGGCGGCCTCGAAGACGACTTCATGGTCGCCAACCGCGGCGATCATCTTTACCTGGTGGTCAATGCGGCCTGCAAGCATGATGATCTCGCCCGTATCGAGGCGGCGTTGTCAGACACCTGTGAAATCGAAGCGCAGTTCGACCGCGGCCTGATCGCACTGCAGGGACCGGAAGCCGAAAGCGCGCTCGCGGCTTATGCCTCCGAGGCAGAAGACATGCTGTTCATGGACGTTGCCGAATTTGAAATCGCCGGGGTTCCGGCCGTGGTTTCGCGCTCGGGCTACACCGGCGAGGACGGCTACGAAATCTCGCTCCCGGCGGAAGAGACCGACCGTATCGCCCGTTTGCTGTTGTCGGATGATCGGGTCGCGCCGATCGGGCTTGGCGCGCGCGATTCGCTCAGGCTGGAAGCCGGGCTCTGCCTTTACGGCCACGACATCGACCAGACCACAACGCCGGTCGAGGCAAATCTCAAATGGGCGATCCAGAAGGTCCGTCGCAAGGGCGGAGAGCGCGGGGGCGGGTTTCCGGGCGCAGATGTCATTCTTGACCAGTTCGAAAACGGCGCCAGCCGCACCCGTGTCGGACTACAGCCCGCCGGCAAGGCCCCGGTCCGGGCAGATGCTCAGCTTTTCGAACACGAAACCGGCGGCGAGGCCATCGGCACTGTCACCTCGGGCGGATTCGGCCCCAGCGCCGGCGCGCCCGTCGCCATGGGCTATGTGCCGTCAAGCCTGACTGCCATCGGTACGAAAATATATGCGGAAGTGCGCGGCAAACGGCTTGAAATGACTGTCGCCGCCCTGCCCTTCGTTCCCTCCACCTACAAACGCTAATTCAAGACAGGAACAGCTCCACCATGCTCAAATTCACCGAAGATCACGAATGGCTGAAAATCGAGGGCGATATCGCGACCGTCGGCATCACCGAACACGCTGCCGAGCAACTGGGCGATCTGGTGTTTGTCGAACTGCCTGACGTCGGTGCCAAGCTCGACAAGGGCGGCGACGCCTCAACCGTGGAATCGGTCAAGGCGGCGTCGGATGTCTATTCGCCACTCGCAGGCGAAATCGTCGAGGTCAACCAGGCCATCACCGATGATCCGTCGCTGGTCAATTCCGATCCGGCAGGTGCGGGCTGGTTCTTCAAGCTCAAGCTTGATGATGCCAGTAGCGCCAATGAGTTGATGGATGAAACCGCCTACAAAGCAATGATTGGCTGACCATGACCATCACCCTGACCGATTACGACCCTTATGACTTCGCCAACCGCCGCCATATCGGCCCGTCACCGGCGGAGATCTCCGACATGCTCAAGGTGGTCGGCGCCGCGTCGCTTGATGCCTTGATCGACGAGACCGTTCCGGGCTCGATCCGCCAGAAAGCGCCGCTGGCGTTCGGCGATCCGATGAGCGAGCGCGAAGTTCTTGATCATCTCAAGGCCACAGCGCGCAAGAACACCGTGATGCTGTCGCTGATCGGTCAGGGCTACCACGGCACCATCATGCCGCCGGTGATCCAGCGGTGCATTCTGGAGAACCCGGCCTGGTACACAGCCTACACGCCCTACCAGCCGGAAATCAGCCAGGGACGGCTGGAAGCGCTTTTGAACTTCCAGACCATGGTCGCCGATCTGACCGGGCTCGATATTGCCAACGCCTCGCTGCTCGATGAAGCGACAGCGGCAGCGGAAGCCATGGCCATGGCAGAGCGGGCCTCTAAATCCAAACAAACCGCGTTTTTCGTCGATCATCACTGTCACCCGCAGACCATCGAGGTGATCCGCACCCGCGCCGAGCCGCTGGGCTGGGAGGTCATTGTCGGTGACCCGTTTACTGAACTCGATGCATCCGCTGTGTTCGGCGCGGTGTTCCAGTATCCGGGGACTTATGGCCATGTGCATGACTTCACCGATGTCATCGCAAAACTGCACGAAGAAAAGGCTATCGGCATCGTCGCCGCCGATCCGTTATCGCTGACGCTGCTCAAATCACCCGGTGAAATGGGCGCCGACATCGCCATCGGTTCGATGCAGCGATTTGGCGTGCCGGTTGGCTATGGCGGTCCGCACGCGGCCTATATGGCGGTGAAAGATGCCTACAAGCGCTCGATGCCGGGCCGGCTGGTCGGCGTTACTGTGGATGCGCGCGGCAACCAGGCCTACCGGCTGGCGTTGCAGACCCGCGAGCAGCATATCCGGCGCGAGAAGGCCACCTCCAACATCTGCACCGCGCAGGTGCTGCTGGCCGTCATTGCTTCGATGTACGCGGTGTTTCACGGGCCTGTGGGCCTGCGGGCGATCGCCGGCCGCGTTCACACCAAGGCCACCACGCTTGCAGCGGGGCTGAAGCAGCTCGATTTCATCATTGACCCGGCGATCTTCTTCGACACCGTCACCGTGTTCGCCGAAGGCCGTCAAGCCGAAATCCTTGAAGCCGCAAGGCGCGAAGGCATCAACCTGCGCAAGGTTGGTGACGACCGGATCGGCATCGCGCTTGATGAAGTTTCGCGGCCGGAAACCGTGGAAGCCGTGTGGCGGGCGTTTGGCGGAAACCTGAAGTTCAGGGATCTTCTTGCCGGGCCGGTCATCCCCGATCCGATGGCGCGCAAATCGCGCTATCTCGAGCACCCGATCTTCCATATGAACCGCGCCGAAAGCGAAATGACGCGTTATATTCGGCGTCTGTCGGACAAGGATCTGGCGCTGGACCGCACCATGATCCCTCTCGGCTCGTGCACCATGAAGCTCAATGCGACAGCGGAAATGCTGTCGATTACCTGGCCGGAATTTGCCGACATTCATCCCTTCGTCCCCGCCGACCAGGCGTTGGGCTACAAGCAGATGATCGACGATCTGTCGGACAAGCTGTGCCAGATCACCGGCTATGACGCGATCTCGATGCAACCCAATTCTGGCGCGCAGGGCGAGTTTGCCGGGCTGATGACAATCCGCGCCTGGCATCGCGCCAACGGACAGGGCCACCGGCATGTCTGCCTGATCCCGACATCGGCACATGGCACCAACCCGGCCTCGGCGCAGATGGCCGGCATGACCGTGGTGGCGGTCGGCACCCGCGAGAATGGTGACATCGATCTTGATGATTTCCGCGCCAAGGCCGAGCTTCATGCAGACAACCTTGCGGCCTGCATGATCACCTACCCGTCCACCCACGGGGTGTTTGAGGAAACCGCGACCGAGGTCTGCGCCATCACTCACAAGCATGGCGGGCAGGTCTATCTCGACGGCGCCAATCTCAATGCGCTGGTTGGTCTTGCGCGGCCGGGCGACATCGGCTCCGATGTCAGCCATCTCAACCTGCACAAGACCTTCTGCATTCCCCATGGCGGCGGCGGGCCGGGCATGGGGCCAATCGGGGTCAAGGCACATCTGACGCCGCACCTTCCGGGCCATTGCCAGACCGACGGCAAGCCGGGCGCGGTTTCCGCCGCTCCCTTCGGTTCGGCCTCGATCCTGCCGATCTCCTGGGCCTATTGCCTGATGATGGGCGGCGAAGGCCTGACCCAGGCAACCCGGATCGCGATCCTGAACGCCAACTACATCGCGGCACGGCTGAAGGGCGCATACGACGTGCTCTACACCTCGTCAGCCGGACGGGTGGCGCATGAGTGCATCCTCGACACACGTCCGCTGGCCACCAGTGCAGGCGTCACCGTCGATGATGTTGCCAAGCGGCTGATCGATTGCGGCTTCCACGCGCCGACCATGAGCTGGCCGGTGGCGGGCACGTTGATGATCGAGCCGACGGAATCGGAGGTCAAGGCAGAGTTGGACCGGTTCTGCTCGGCCATGCTGGCGATCCGCGACGAGGCGCAAGCCATCGAGGACGGCAAGCTCGACCGCGACAACAATCCGCTCAAGAACGCACCGCACACGATCGAGGATCTGGTCGGGCCATGGGACCGGCCCTATGACCGCGAGGCGGCCTGTTTTCCGGCCGGCGCCATGCGCACCGCCAAATATTTCGCGCCGGTCAACCGGATCGACAATGTCTATGGCGACCGCCATCTGGTCTGCTCGTGCCCGCCGATGACGGATTATGCCGAGGCCGCCGAATAGGCAGCAGGTCCCTGATCAGCAAAGAGGCGGCTGTTACGGCCGCCTCGTTGCATTTTGTCAGCGGTCCAGATCTCCCGGCAACGGAATGACCGGGGCTTTCACGATCGTCTGTGATTGCGGCGCGGCTTCGGCCAGCACAACCGGCTTGGATTTCTGTGCACCTGAATAGCCTGCCAGCTCACCGGGTTTGACCACCCTGGGCGCATTGCGCACAGGCATGGCAATGTCGTCGCCAGCCGGCTTGCGCGCGGGCGCGGCGGCAAGCTTTGCAGGTGCGGTCACCGGCCGGGCCTGAACCCGCTCTTCCGCATAGCTTGGCTGCGCTGTGACGCCGGAACCTTCGGCGAACCGCAGCATCTCCATCGTGGTGTCGGAGACTTCGCGAATCCGCAGACCGCTCATCAACGAGATCAACGCCCCCTCACTCATCGTCGGATGACAGTAACGGAGCCTGACCTTGGCCGCATAGCTCTTCCGCATCAAGCGGCCGAAACCGGTCTGGTCGGAACGGCCGATGTCGGCAGCGGTCTGCCAGGCAAAGATGCAGGAGCCACCGGCGGCCGGTTGACCGGTGGCAAAACCGAACGGGCCGTGCGGGTTCTGTCCAACGGCATTGGATATGCGCATGTTGACGTCCGGCAGCGCCGTACGCATTTCGCTGACGAGCTGGCGCTGTGTCGGAGCCTGATAATAGGACGAACCGGTCGAGGGCGGCGCAATCGATACCTTCAGTTCATTCTCGCCATCGCCGTATCCGGCGTTGGGATAGAGAATGCTCTGGAATATCTGATCGTGTTTTGAGGATTGCCGGATGGATTCAACGCGACCGGCGACCTGCGGCAGGTAGGCTGCGGCAAACTCGGGCGACACATCGGCGATCAGTGTCGGGGCAACGGGCTTTATCGAACTGGTGAACATGGCGGGGTCATCCCCGGTCGCGCATCCTGTCGTGGCAAGCGCCAAGGCCATCATGGCCAGCAAACGCGGGATCATGGGATTATCTCCCCTCTTTGGTGTTGATCAATTCCATGGCGGCCACGGAACCGGTGTCACGAATGACCATGTTGAGCTGCCGGAAGATGGCCTTGGCCTGTTCCGACTGCCCCAGATGATAATGGGCCCAGGCGCGCATCTGCATCAGGTCACGCGATTCAGCCACCAGGCTGGCGCGGGCATCGAGCGCATGCAGGGTCCGGTCGAACTGCTCGTGATCGAACGAAGAACGGGCGCGCTGGTAATAGATTTCAGCCTTGAGCTCGCGATCCCGCGCCGTCGACAGCGGCCAGGCCGCAATCAGCGCTTCGGCTTCGTCGGTCAGCCGGGCGCCCAGAAGAGCGAGACCGGTGCCGTAGATCGCATCGGAACGGACCTGCCCGGATCCGGCCATGGCTGCCTCGAAAGAACTCCGCGCATCGCCAAACCGTTTCAGGCCAAGTTCGCACCAGCCGCGCATCACCGCAATCGAGGGCTTTGAGGCGGCGGAACCGAGCCGGTCGATGTCGCGAAGACAGGCAGGGTAGTTCCTGGCTTCAAAATGCCTGACATAGCTGGACTTGACGCCGGGAGCCGGCTCTCCAACCGATGCAGCCTTGCCGCCCTTGGGGGCCGGTGCGTCGGAAATTTCCGCCCAGATCTCGGGATAGACGCTGGCGAACTCGGCCTTCAGCGCGGCATAGTCCTGCTTCTTCTTCAGCCGCAGCAGGGTGAGCGCCTCCCCCTTGACCCGGTCGGGGGTCTCCTCCCAGCCACGGGACTGGCCGAACCAGGCCTGGGCGGCATCGAACTGACGTGAATTGTAGGCGTACCAGCCAAGGATTTCGGCGTGATCGGCAGCACTTGTCTCGAGAATGGCGGTGGAATAGGCGAGAACCGCATCGGCGCTGACTGCGCCCTCGTCAGGCTTTCCGAAGCGCGGCGACAGGACATTCATCAGGAACACCGGATCATCCGACAGAGCCTCGAGATGGCTTGCGGCGAACTCATAGGCCTTCTTGTCATCCTTTTGACGCGCAAGGCTCAGATACAGGCCCTTGGTGTTCTCCGGATCCGGAGCCACTTCGATGGCAAGGGAAAACCACGCTTCCGCCGATTGGGGATTTTCCGCCTTCAGATCATGCCAGCCAAGCAGTGACAGGTCTTCGGGTCTGCGGCTGTTGCCGGCTTCCGCCGCCAGCAAACGCAAGCTGTCAGGCGAGACCGGCGCTGCGTCTTTTACGGCATTGAATTCGGCCACTTCCTTGCGCGCCAGATCAAGCCGCAATGGTGCAGGCGGATAAAGCCCGGAATTTTCCGGCCACAGCGTTGCCGCCAACAGACGGATCTCGTCAGCCGGAAAATCGCGCAACGCCTTCTGCAGGGTTACGATCAGATGCTCGTCGGGCAGACGCTCCTTGCCCTGGCGGACCAGAAGCCCGCGCAGCGTCCTTGCGAGACCATCCCGGTCTCCTGCGGCCGACAGGGCGTCAATGCGCATCCAGACAAGATCCACGTCGGGTTCCGTGGCGGGGTCGATACCCGCCGAAACGCCGATCAGTGCCGGCCAGTCCCTGGCTTCGGCAAGCTCCTTCATGCGTACGCGGACCTTCTTGCGAATCAGCTTTGTCTGGAAATCGGCCGTCGGCTCCCAGGCCGGATCTTCGGCCTTGCGCCGGATGATCTCGGCGTCGATGCCGGTGAAATCATCAACCGCAAACATGTCCCACAGGCTGGTTTCGTCGGGTACGATCCGGTCGGCGGCGATATAGAGATCCTGCGGCGGAACGAAGCCTGGATGCAGCGCCTGCAGACGGGCGATTTCGGCCTCGACCCGGTCGATCTGACGTTCCTTGGCGTAGTAGTAGAGCGCTGCGGTCTGCACCGGATCAAGCACTGGCCCCGCACCCGCCGCCCCAGGTGTTGCGGCAGCTTGCAACGGCAAATCGCCGCCGACATCGGCGGGAAAAGCTTGCCCGGCACTGGCGATAATCAGCTGCGCGGAATCTCCCGCAACGCCTGACACAACGCTGGCCAATCCCAGCAGAGAGGCGCCGGCGAGAGCGCGCATCAGGTTCAACGTTCCTCTGCGCACCGCACTGTCTTGGGAACAGGTGTGCTGGCCGGATCGGGCCGCGATCAAGCAAGGGCTGGAATACCTCATGGATCGGTCCTCACGCCAGCGCCGGGAACGGCCCGGCCAAGCCAGATCGCAAAG
>NZ_JBDWHW010000070.1:0-14269 GCF_039975035.1 Hoeflea sp.
GGTCCCGCAGGCTGGCCAAGGACTGGGAGAAATCCATCCAGAGTTCAACAGCATGGACCCTCATCGCCCATATTCGCATTCTCATGCGGCGGTTGGCAAGGCTTTGCGATTAATGACGAACTTTTGAATCGGGCTCTTAGAAAATACGGCGTAACCGTATGATTGATGGAGATGCGGCGCGCTCCACCTCTCCCCTGGTGGGAGAGGACACAAACTCACGGGCTTGGACCGGCAGGGCCAAGCCTCGATTTTGGTGGTGAGGGGGCGGGAGGGACACCGGATTTGCAGCCAATCCCCTCACTTGCGATTTTCAGCACCTGGCTGACGCCAAGGCGCTTCAACAGCCTTGGCGCGGCGTCGCGCTCAGGCCTTCGGTTTCTCAGATCTCACGTCTTTCGTCATCCTCGGCCTCGGAGCCAGGGATCCACACCGTGATCCATCCACGACCACCACTGGTGCAGTGATTGCGGAATGGATCCTCGGCTCGGGGGCCGAGGATGACGACGGTGGGGAGCTGAACAGGTATGCAACCCAATTTCCGTCATGCCGGACTTGATCCGGCATAAAGCCGGGCGAGCGTCCGCGAGCCGGAAGACCCATCGTTGACCGCACATCAGAATGGAGTCGTCCACACCTGCAGACGCAGGCGCCGCTGGACCCCGGATCAAGTCCGGGGTGACGGGTGGTGAGTGCGTCTCTTCTAATTCCCCCCCGCGGGGGGAGATCGGGTGACGGTGGAGGGGAGAAGCGTGCCCCCCTCTCCCCTGGTCGGAGAGGATACAAATTCGAGGGCTTCGCCGCAGGCCAAGCCTCGGATTTTGGTGGTGAGGGGGCGGGAGGGACACCGGATTTGCAGCCAATCCTCTCACTTGCGATTTCCAGCACCTGGCTGACGCCAAGGCGCTTCAACGGCCTTGGCGCGACGTCGGGCTAAGGCCTTCGGTTTTTCAGATCTCACGTCTTTCGTCATCCCCGGCCTCCGAGCCGGGGATCCACACCGTGATTTAGCCGCGACCACTGCGGGTGCAGAGATTGCGGAATGGATCCTCGGCTCGGGGGCCGAGGATGACGAAGAAGTGAGACATGGATGAAGACACCTCTGACCTCACCCATTTGCGCGGGATATCGGGTGGTGCGGGGATCTTATGCCCCCCTCACCTAAAAAATCTATGACTTGGCTGAAGCCAAGACCAGGATTTTTTGTCCTCTCCCACAAGGGGAGAGGGAGAGCATCGCGGTCGCCCTCCCCGCCTCTATCCCGGCCTATTTTTCCTCGATCGAGATGCCGCCGTCGCCGATCTTGATTTCGACGCCGGAGGTCTGCTGGTCCTGGTAGACCATGTAGCCGAGGATGGCGGCGCCGACGGCGACGATGGCGATGACGATGGTGAGCGTGTTGCGCGACATGATGGCTGGTCCTTGGCTGGGCACATGGTGGTGCGGTGGCGGGCATTTAGCACGGTTTTGCAGCTGTGGCGGGAAAATTGTGGGGTCGCGGTGGCTCTCCCTCTTCCCTGGTGGGAGAGGATACAAGATCACGGGCCTGGACCGGCAGGGCCCGCGGATGACGAATGGAGAGGCCCGAGGATGACGACGGAGGGTGCGGTATCGCCAATCTCCCCCCTTGCGGCGGGGTCCGAAGGACGGGGCGAGACCCGTGGCTCGCGCCAACAGGCCCGACAGGGCAGAGGGGGTGACCTTGAGGCTGGCGCTGGAGGAGGGATTACCCCCCTCTGCCCTGTCGGGCATCTCCCCCGCAAGGGGGGAGATCACGTGACGCGGGCGTCCAAGTCGCCGCTACCTTCCCGGCCGTCCGGTCTTGCCCGGGCGGCGCTTTGAGCGGGCGGCTTCGGCCGGATCTTCGTAGGACCCCGCCCCCACCTTGCCGCGTTTGACGATCGGATCAGAATTCCCGTCGCTCACGGCCGAGCGGGCTTCGCCCTGGCCTGCGCCAATCTTCTTTTGCGCGCCTGCGGCGTCGCGGGAATCACCTCGCACTGGCTCGGGCGGGCGGTCGCCCTTGCCGTCCACTGGACGGGGCTTGGACGGAACCTTGCCGGGCAACGGTTTTTCGGTGCGGCCGACGGTCATTTCGTCCAGGCTGTTTTTCCGAAAATAGCCGGGCGCGGCGGCGGCGCCCTTGCCGGCTGCAAGCGGTTTTTCCATGTCGGTGCCCGGGCCCATGTTGTCGAGCGCCGGTTTCCGGAAATAGTTTGATTCCGGATTGCGCAGGATGTCGGGATTGGGCGCCTTGGAGGGGCCGCGTTGCGGCTTGCCGGTGGCGGTGGCCTTGCGGCTGGCCCTGGTGTTCTCGATGCCGGAATCGCGCGCCAGCGGGTCGTCCATCAGGTCGAGCTCGACGGCTTTCAGCCGCTTGATCTCGTCGCGCAGCCGGGCGGCGGTTTCGAAGTCGAGGTCGGCGGCGGAATCGCGCATCTGCTTTTCCAGCGCTTCCAGATGCGCCTTGAGATTGGCGCCGACCAGCGCGCCCTCGTCCTGAGCCTTGCCCTTGCCACCGGGCGCGGAAATCGAGGCGCGGACATGGTCGCGCTCGTAGACCGACTCGAGAATGTCGGAGATGTGCGCCTTGACCGATTCAGGGGTGATGCCGTTGGCGGTGTTGTATTCCTCCTGCTTGGCGCGGCGGCGCGAGGTTTCCTCCATGGCGCGTTCCATCGAGCCGGTGATCTTGTCGGCATAGAGGATCACCTTGCCGTCGATGTTGCGGGCGGCACGGCCGATGGTCTGGATCAGCGAGGTCTCGGAGCGCAAAAAACCTTCCTTGTCGGCGTCGAGGATCGCCACCAGCCCGCATTCGGGGATGTCGAGACCCTCGCGCAGCAGGTTGATGCCGACCAGCACGTCGAACGCGCCGAGGCGGAGATCGCGGATGATCTCGATCCGCTCCAGCGTGTCGATGTCGGAGTGCATGTAGCGCACGCGCACCCCCTGCTCGTGCAGATATTCGGTCAGGTCCTCGGCCATGCGCTTGGTCAGCACCGTGCACAGCGTGCGGTAGCCGGCCTCGGCGGTGGCGCGAATTTCGCCCAGCACATCGTCGACCTGGGCGCGGGCCGGACGCACTTCCACCGGCGGGTCGATCAGTCCGGTGGGGCGGATCACCTGTTCGGCGAACACGCCGCCGGCGGCTTCCATCTCCCAGTTTCCGGGGGTGGCCGAGACGGCGACGGTGCAGGGCCGCATCGCGTCCCATTCCTCGAACCGCAGCGGCCGGTTGCCGAGACACGACGGCAGCCGGAAGCCGTATTCGGCCAGCGTCGCCTTGCGGCGGAAGTCGCCGCGATACATGCCGCCGATCTGCGGGATCGAGACATGGCTCTCGTCGATGAACAGCAGCGCGTTGTCGGGGATATATTCGAACAGCGTCGGCGGCGGTTCGCCGGGCGCGCGGCCGGTGAGATAGCGCGAATAGTTCTCGATGCCCTGGCAGACGCCGGTGGCCTCGAGCATTTCCAGATCAAACCGGGTGCGCTGCTCCAGCCGCTGCGCCTCGATCAGCCGGCCCGAGGCTTCGAGCTCGGCGAGCCGGTGCTTGAGTTCCTCGCGGATGTGTTTGGTGGCCTGGTTCAGCGTCGGCCGCGGCGTGACATAGTGCGAATTGGCGTAGATCTTGACCGATTGCAGATCGCCGGTCTTCTGGCCGGTGAGCGGGTCGAACTCGGCGATGCTCTCGATCTCGTCGCCAAACAGCGTGATCCGCCAGGCCGCGTCTTCAAGGTGGGCCGGAAACAGCTCGATGGTGTCGCCGCGCACCCTAAACGAGCCGCGCTGGAAATCCATGTCGCGGCGCTTGTATTGCTGCGCCACCAGATCGGCCAGCAGCTGGCGCTGGTCGATGCGGTCGCCGACCTGCATCTGGAAGGTCATGGCGGTGTAGGTTTCCACCGAGCCGATACCGTAGATGCAGGACACGCTCGCCACAATGATGACGTCGTCGCGCTCCAGCAGCGAGCGGGTGGCCGAGTGGCGCATCCGGTCGATCTGCTCGTTGATGGTGGACTCCTTCTCGATGAAGGTGTCGGTGCGCGGAACGTAAGCCTCGGGCTGGTAATAGTCGTAGTAGGAGACGAAATACTCCACCGCATTGTCGGGGAAGAAATTCTTGAACTCGGAATAGAGCTGGGCGGCCAGCGTCTTGTTCGGCGCCAGGATGACGGCGGGACGCTGGGTCTGCTCGATCACCTTGGCCATGGTGAAGGTCTTGCCCGAGCCGGTGACGCCCAAAAGCACCTGGTTGCGCTCGTTCTCGTTGGCGCCGGCGACAAGATCGGCAATCGCGGTAGGCTGGTCGCCGGCGGGTGCGTAATCCGTGACCATGCGGATGGTGTGGCCGCCCTCGGATTTCTCCGGCCGCGCCGGACGGTGCGGGGTCCAGGTCTTGCCGTTCTTGAACAGCGGGTTGCCGCTCTCGATCAGGTCCGACAGCGCCTGCACGGTGGCGGTGTTGGCGCTGGTCGCGCCGGAGGCTTCCGCCTCCTCCATCGACATGTCGAGCCCGGCCACGGCATTGAGCCCGGCGGCGGCGCGGTCGCGCGGATTGGTGCTGGAACCGATCGAGGTGCCGCGCGCGGTCTTGCCGCTGTCCTTGCCAGCTGATTTGGCCGCAGCCTTGCCTTTCGGCGGCAACGCGGCGGCTTCTTCGGCACTGAGCTGACCGGCCTTGCGCCTGTGCTTGCCGGCCTTGGAGCGGATTTCGCGGTTTTCCGCCTTGCGCCGCGCCTTGACCGCGTCAAGTTCGGCCTCCTTGGCCAGATCGGCGGCCCAGTCGGCAATCGAGCCGGAGGAGGACAGCGGCGCGCCACTCAGCGGCGGCTGCGGCGCTTCCTCGAAACCATCGAATTCGGAGCCATCGGGACGGGCATTTTTTGCGGGGGATTTGGCCATGACCGCAATATGGGCAGAGTCGAGGGCGAAAGAAAGAGGCGCGCGGGGCAAACCGGGAACGAAAACGGCTGATGCTGACAGCAGGTGTCAGCAGGGCGCACCGGCTTGACCCGCCCGGAATCCGGCAGCGCCTGCACAGAAAGCCTGTAGGCAGACGCAACAATTGTGATAAACACACCCTCACCGCAGGCAGCTTGCGCGGGCAATGCTCATGGCGAACGAACCGCCCTTTTCAGCGATGAAGGCCACATGGACACCACACTTTCCGCACCGCTGATCTTTCTCGACCCCGACGGGCGCATCACCGGCTGGAGCGAGGGTGCAGAGCGCCTGCTGGGCTGGAAGTCCGCGCAGATCGTCGGCCATCCCTACAGCGAGATCTATGACGACCGCGGCTTCTTCATCGGTTCGAAAGGCCCGCAGGATCTCGATTCGGTCTCGGTTCCGACGCCCGACGGCGGCCGGGTGGTGGCGCTGAGGAGCCCCCACACCAAGCATCTGCTGGAACGTCTCGACCTGACGATGACCAACTCCGACATCATCGGAGCCTGGAACTGGGATGTGTCGGGCGACCGGATCTTCACCGACGGCCGCTTCGCACGAACCTTCGGGCTCGACCAGGAGCAGGCCAGCAACGGATTGCCGCTGGAGGAATTCATCAACCGGATCCACCCGGAAGACCGCGCCCGCGTTGCCGACGAGATCGTCCGCACCATCGAGAACGGCGGCACCTACAGCGCCGAATACCGGGTGATACAGCCCGACGGCTCGGTGTCGCATGTGCTGGCCCAGGGCAAGCTGGTCGAAGGCGATCCAGGCAAGCCGACCCGGTTTCCCGGCGTCCTGTTCGACATCAGCGCCCGCAGGATGGCGGAGATGGAAGCCGAGGCGCAGCGCGAGCGCTACCGCAACCTGTTCGAGAACCTTGACTCCGGCTTCTGCGTCATCCGCATGATCTGGGACGACGACGGCAACCCGGTCGACTACGAATTCCTGGAGGCCAACAAGGCTTTCGTCAGGCATACCGGCATCGAAGCGCCGGTCGGCAAATGGATGCGCCGCGACATCGCCGCCGGTCACGAACAGCACTGGTTTGATTTTTACGGCAAGGTCGCGCGCACCGGCGAGCCGATGAACGGCGAAAACCCGGCCAGCGAACTCGATAACCGCTGGTTCCAGGTGCAGGCCTTTCCCATCGACGGGGTGAGTTCCGATCATGTCGCGGTGCTGTTCACCGACACCACCGCCAACAAGCGCGCCGAACTGGCGCTCAAGGCCAGCGAGGAAGAGTTCAGGTCGCTGTCGCAATCGATGCTCAACCACATCTGGACGGCGGCGCGCGACGGCAAGATCGAATGGCTCAACGACCGCGTGCTGGCCTACAGCGGCGAAACCGCGGAATCACTGAAAGGTGACGGCTGGGGCGGCATCGTGCACCCGGAGGATTTGCCCGACGCCGCCGCCTCCTGGGCCGAGGCAATAAAAACCGGCAAGGTCTACCAGACCGAGTTCCGCATACGCCGCCATGACGGCAAATACCGCTGGCACGTGGTGCGCGCCACTCCGGTCAAGACCGAGAGCGGCGAGGTACGGCGCTGGGTGGGGAGCAACACCGACATCGAGCACGCCAAGCGCAACGAAGCGGCGCTGGCGGAGTTGAACGCGACCCTCGAACAGCGGATCGAGGAGCGCACCCAGGAATTGCAGCAATCGCAGAAGGCGCTGCATCAATCGCAGAAGATGGAAACCATCGGCAAGCTGACCGGCGGCGTCGCCCATGATTTCAACAATCTGCTGCAGGTTGTGGCCGGAAACCTGCAATTGCTGGCAAAGGACGTGACCGGCAACGAGCGCGCGGAAATCCGGGTGAAGAATGCACTTGCCGGGGTCGATCGCGGCGCCAAGCTGGCCAGCCAGTTGTTGGCTTTCGGCCGCCGCCAGCCGCTTGAGCCGAAGGTGATCAATGCCGGCAACTTCATCAACAGCATGGAAGACCTGCTGCGCCGATCGGTCGGCGAATCGATCAGCATCGAAACAATTGTCGCGCCCGGCCTGTGGAACACCTGCGCTGATCCGACCCAGATCGAAAATGCGCTGCTCAACCTGGCCATCAATGCGCGCGATGCCATGGAAGGCACCGGAAAGCTGACAATCGAGGCCGGCAACGCCGAGCTCGACGACACCTATTGTGCCGCCTACGATGATGTCAGGAGCGGCGACTACGTGCTGCTCGCCGTATCCGACACAGGAACCGGCATGAGCAGGGAAATTCTCGAGCAGGTGTTCGAGCCGTTCTTCTCGACCAAGGCAGAAGGCAAGGGAAGCGGGCTCGGACTGTCGATGGTCTATGGCTTCGTCAAGCAGTCGGGCGGCCATATCAAGATCTACAGCGAGCCGGGCGAAGGCACCACGGTGAAGCTGTACCTGCCCCGTTCAGTTGCTGAGGAACAACAGGAGGAAGACGTGCCCCAGGGTGCTGTGGTCGGTGGAACAGAAACCATTCTCGTGGTGGAAGACGACGATGACGTGCGCGCCACCGTGGTGGCCACACTGGGCGATCTCGGCTACCGCGTGCTGACCGCGCGCGACGCCCAGAACGGCCTCGCCGTGATCGAGAGCGGCGTGCCGGTGGATGTGCTGTTTACAGATGTGGTGATGCCGGGCAACCTGAAGAGCCCCGAGATGGCCAAGCTCGCCAAGCAACGCATTCCCGATCTGGTGGTGCTGTTCACCTCCGGCTACACCGAGAATTCGATCGTCCACGGCGGCAAGCTCGACCCCGGTGTCGAATTGCTGTCCAAGCCCTACACCCGAGAGGCGCTGGACAGCCGGATCCGCCACCTGCTGGCAAACCAGGCCCAGCGCACCGAAGCGGCCGCGCAACAGGCTGCCGCCGCACAGGCGGAGCCGGCCCCCGCAAGCCCGGAGGAACCGGCGGATGCGCCGGACGGGAAACTGACGGTGCTGCTGGTCGAGGACGAGGCGCTGATCCGCTTCAACACCGCTGACATACTCGAGGAAATGGGCCACGCCGTGATCGAGGCCGGCACAGCGGCGGAGGCGCTGAAGGCCGCCGGTGCAAACGACTTTGACATTCTGGTGACCGATGTCGGCCTGCCCGACATGAAGGGCGGAGAGCTGGCACGCAAGGTGCGCGAACTCAAACCCGGTGTCGGCATTGTCTTCGCCACCGGAGAGAGCCAGATCCCCGACGGGGCTGATGCCAACGCGGTGCTGCTGACAAAACCCTATTCCGACGAATCGCTGAAAGCCGCGCTGGAAAAGCTGCGATAGGCTGGCTCCCGTGCGGCGCGAATGAGACGGAATTAATGCGCCGTTAACCAAACATTCAGGCTTGGCGTGTTTGACAGGGCCACAGGCAGAAACCGGGACAGCCACAGGCTGCGCCAGACACAGGGACCAGACATGATCCGCAAACTCCTGACCGTGACATCGCTCGCCCTCGTGCTCGCCGCTTGCAGTGACGACAAGTCCGAAGACGCCAAGTCCGGGGTCACCGAGGCGCCGGCAATGTCGGAAGCCGACACCCGTAAGGCTGACGAAGCCGCAGCCAAAGCCCAACTCGAAGCCGAGGAAAAGGTTCGCGCCGAGATGGAAGCGGAAAAGCAGGCAGCGAAAGCAGCCGCCGCCAGGGCAGCCGAAGCGGCTGCGGCGGAAAAAGCCAGTGCCGAGGCTGCAGCCAGAGCCAGGCTGGAGAACGACAATTTCGAAAAGCTGCAAGCCGAGGAAGCCCTGAGGGTCCAGGCTGAACGCGAGGCCCGCATCAGGCTTGAAGCCGAGGAAAAGGTCCGCGCCGAAATGGAGGCCGAGAAGAAGGCTGCTGCAGCCACCGCCGCGCGGGTGGCCGAGGACGAGGCCGCCATGGCTGCGGAAAAAGCGGCGGCAGCCAAGGCTGCAGCCGAGGAAGCCGCCCGGCCAAAGACCGAAGCCGAACTGGAGGCCGAGAAGATGCAGAAAACCATCAACGACGTCGGCAATGCGGTCAACGCCATCGGTGATTTGTTGCAGAAGTCGAACTGAGGCTTCCTGCGATCAGGCTGGCAACGGCCCGCGCCATCCTGGCTTATTGCGGCAATGAAAAGACAGGAAGCGGTTTCATCGCCAGACCGGCGTGAAAGCGCTTCCTCTGTTCTGGAGCATGCAGATCAGCGCCGTTTCTTGGCAAAGGAGGCATCCGGCACGCCGGTGAAGCACTTGATCACCCAGGGGTAGCTGTCGGTGACATAATAGGCGTATTGGCCATTGACCGTCATGCCGTTGCAGGCGTCGAGATCGCCCGAATTGGTGAACTCGAAATCGTCGACATACATGCCGTCATAAGTCCCGCCCGGATCACTGGCGGAAGACGGGCGGGTGCCGCTTTTCAGGCTGTAGCCGGACTTTGCCTTGCGCAGCGCGCCGGATTCGTCCTTGAAATAGCTGCCGTAGATCGGAAAGCCGTCGGCGGCGAAACCGATCACCGGTGAGCCATCCGGGCCGGGATGATCGTCAAACAGTGCCATCGGATTGCCGTGATAGTGATACTGGCCGTTGGGCTGGGTGTGGGCATTGTGCCTGTCGGCGCCAAAACCCGCGCCGGGTCCGAGCGGATCGAGCAGCCATTTGTCATTGGCGCGGCAGCCGATCGCCACATTGCCATTGGCATCGACACGGTTGCCTTGCGGCCGGTAGCAGCCGGCCGACAGGATATCGACAACCACGCCATTGAGCAGGATCGCATCATAACTGCGCTGATCGAGCGCCGTCGACGTCTGCTGCGGCTTCGGGTTGCGCGGGATTTCAAACGTCCCGGAGATTTCCGTTACCGGCGCGACGAAATTGCGGGCGCTGCCTTCGCCGGTATCGTGGTTGGGAATGGAATTGGATTCGAGCACACAATGATCAGCGGCGGCGGTGACATGCACCGCCCCCTTGAGCATCTTGTTTTGCTGGGTGTCGGTGACATCCGACGAGAAGCGATTTTCGTAAGTCGCGCAATCGGCGTTGCGGCTGGCGAAAATGGCATTGGTGATGTCGAGGCTGGTGGCTTCGTGGGCAAGGGCGGGGTGCGCAACGGCTGTGGCTGAAACGCCTGCCAGTGCCGCATAGACGACCGTCTTCCGGGCCGAGGAGATAAGCCAAGCCATGAGATGTTCCTTTTCATGCAAGTGGTGCGGTCGCTTACAGCGGATGTGTAGCCGCCCCACGCAGGAAAACAAAATTACCATTTGGACATTTTGGGGTGATGCGCGGAGGCCGAGGCGTTCGCCTGCCCCAAGATCGAGCCGGTTCATAAGCAGCAGGCCGGCGCCTCGATCATGCCGGTTTCAGCCGATCCAGCGGAACCGGCGAGGCCGGATGACCTGCCGCTTGCCGCCCGGCCTTCACAGCCCGAGCAGGCCTTCGAGATAGTGCTGCTTGATGCCGAACATGGTCTTGATCTCGGTGATCTGCTTGAGCACGGCCTCGCGATCGCGGCCCATGCGGCCATCCTTTTCCGCCACGATCAGGTTGTTTTTCGGCGTGTGCGCGTCGGAGACGAACTCGAACACTCTTGTCTTGTAGCCGTTGAGTTCCAAGAGCAAGGCCCGCAGCGTATCGGTGACCATCTCGGCCTGACGTTCGACGAAGATGCCGTGTCTGAGCAGCGGCTCGAGCCGCCCGTCCAGCTGGCCGGCTTGCATCTGCCGGCGGATCTGCTTGTGGCAGCACGGCGCCACCGCGATCAATGATGCTCCGGCACAGATGCCCTTGAAGATCGCGTCGTCAGTGGCCGTGTCGCAGGCATGCAGCGCGATCACCGCATCCGCGCCAGAAGCATCGAACTCCATGATCGCGCCAGGCTGAAAGCTCAAGCCGTCAAACTCCGAGGCCCGCGCCGTGGCGTTGCCGTCAGCCACAAGCTGGTCGCGCATTTCGACGCCAATGATACGGACCGGGCGCCGGGCGACAGTCGCAAGATAGTCGTAGAGCGCGAAATCGAGATAGCCCTTGCCTGCGCCCATATCGACAATCAACGGCTTCTCCGGCTTCAGCCCGGCGATCAGCGGCGCGAAGATCTCGACCATCTTGTTGATCTGGCGGAACTTGTCCTGCGCATCGTTGCGCACCGCGCCGGTCTTGCCGGTTATCCCGAGCGCCTTGAGCCAGGGCTTGCCGGTTTCGCTCAGTGGCCGGTTCTTGGCCCGGTTGTGATCGGTCGACGGCGCTTCGCGACCCTCCACCTCGGTGCGCTTGAGCCGCATCTTTGCGCCGTTGCGCTCGAACATCATGTCGAAATCCGTGGTCGCCAGCCGGGCACTGCGGAACTCGTCCCTGAGGCCGTCGCGCAGCAGCGCAAGCGCTTCTGACTCATTGAAGTTCTTGATCGTATCGCGGGTCTTGTAGCGGTAGGTGAAGGAATATTTGTCGCCGCCCTTGACCGAAATTTTCTTGACCAGCACCGCCTTCAGCTCCGGCTCGTCGCCGTGATAGCCGCCGAGCTTGAGCTGCACCAGCACTCCGCTCGAAAATGCCGTCCTGGTGGCGCTCAACAGCTCTTCAATACGATCGGGGGCGTTCAAGGGCATTCCTTCGGGGGTGCGGGTGGTTTCGGGCAGGTTTTGTCGCAGCGGAATTCCTTCTACCCGCGTGGGCGGGAGATGCAAATTGCCATTTCAGTCATCGCCGCCCGGAGATCCTGCAACCATCGGCAAAACGGATCCATGCTGTCAGCATGGACCCGGCAGAATAGTGATCAGGCGCAGAGGCCGTTTGCTGATCAGTTCAGCGCACCGTTGTACCAGTCGTGCAGCTTGACTTCGGTCTTGCTGCCAGCCTCGCTCAGCAGTTTTGCAAACACCTGCGGGTCCTGGGTACCGTCGTCGCGGCCGCGGTAATGGTAGGGAATGGCCATACCCGGCGCGAACGCCGCCACCGCTTCAGCTGCCTGTTTGGCGTCCATTGTGAACGGCAGGTTCATGCAGACGAAGGCCAGGTCGATATTTTCGAGCGCTTCCATTTCCGGCGTTCCCTCGGTGTCACCGGAGATGTAGACACGAGTCCCGTCGATGGTCAGCACCAATCCGAGGTCGCCTCTCGCCTTCGGGTGAAAATCCTGCCTGTCGGCAGAGGTGTTGTAGGCCGCGATGGCCTCAATGGCGATGCCGGTCTTTTCTGTAGATTCACCCGGAGCAATGACGTCCGTGCGAGCCTGCAGATCCTCAGGCATCATGCCTTTGACATCGGCATTGGTCAGGATCGGTGCCTGCGCCAGTGCGGCCAGCAGGTCCGCATTGTAGTGATCGCCGTGCCGGTGGGTGATCAGGATAAGGTCCGGCTTGGGCAGCGCCTCGTACAGACTGAGATCGCCAACCGGGTCGACATAGAGGGTTCCTGCCGGGGTTTCCATAACGATGGAAGCGTGCTCGACCGGATGGATCACGATCTTGCCATCCATGAGGTTGAAGCTCGCCGCATGTGCCGCCGCGAATCCGAGCGATGGCAGAAGCGTTACGGCTCCGACAGTAGCGGCCCCGCCAATGATAAAATTGCGTCTGGTCGTCATGGCATTCTCCTGTGGTTTCGTGAGTGTTGCATCATGCTGAATTGTTTACATCCTACTAGATGCATCACCGCAACGGGAATTCAATAAAACTTCAGCGCAGGAACCTGATCCAGCGCGCCAGATTGAGCATGCCCGCCAATGCGGCAGCGACATAGGTGAGAGCTGCAGCCTTGAGCACGCTGCGGGCGCCTGCCATGTCCTCATCACCGAGATAACCGCCCTCCCTCAGGATCGGCAGCGCCTTGTTGAAACTCGCATCATATTCGACCGGCAGTGTGACCAGATGCACCACAACCCGGATACCCAACAGGCCGATGCCGATCACCGCCATGCCAAACAGGGCCACCGGCGCGCGCAACACGATCGCCAGCACCGGCGCCGCGATGAAGAAGACCGAGGCGATCCGGTCGGTCATCATTGTGAGGCCTGCCAATGATTGCCTGAGCGCCAGCCCGCGTTCGCCGCGATGATGCTGCAGTGCGTGGCCGACCTCGTGTGCCGCCACCGCCACGGCTGTCAGGCTGGCCGCATCGAAATTGGCGTTCGACAACCGCACCATCCGCGTCTCCGGATCATAATGATCGCCCGCATCGGTTGCCTCGACACCGACCCCGGCTAGCTCGAACCGCTCGACCAGGTGTTGCGCCATCTCTCCGCCAGTACCGGGAAAATCCGGCCGCTCGACGCTGTGGCGGCGCATGGTGTGGCCGACCCAGTATTGCGGACCATAGATGGCGGCAAGCACAGCAAGGAAGGCGATAATTCCCAGGAGTGCCATGGTCAGTCGCTGTCAAAGCCGGGTTCAGTCATAAGCCTAACATAGGGTGCGCCGCCCCTCTGATAAAGGGCATGAGGGGCAGGCAGCTGCGGCGGGAAAGGTCAACGCAGCGCGAAGCTCAGCACCAGATGCAGGCGCGCAACCGGGTTGACGGCGAGGTCAATGTGGCCTTCGATGAACTGATGCCTTGCCATATCGCGGCGAGGCTCCGTCCAATGTGCTGACAGTCGACAGTCTCGAAAGGACCGCCCCGATGATCCGT
This sequence comes from Hoeflea sp., assembly GCF_039975035.1. GTDB lineage: Bacteria > Pseudomonadota > Alphaproteobacteria > Rhizobiales > Rhizobiaceae > Hoeflea. The sequence continues at coordinate 13,492 of NZ_JBDWHW010000070.1, forward strand.
CCCATCGCCGCCCTCGCCTCCGCCGCGCTGATCGCGTTTGCCCCGTTTGCCACCGCTCAGGAAGCGGCGATCTACAGCTCGATGGACGCAGTGCATCCGGTCTGGGCCAAAGAGGCCATGGTCTCGGTGCAGGAGGCTGTGGCCGCCGACATCGGGCTGCAGGTGCTCAAAGATGGCGGCAATGCGGTGGATGCAGGCGTCGCCGTGGCGCTGGCGCTGGCGGTCACCCTGCCCCGCGCCGGAAATCTCGGCGGCGGCGGCTTCATGCTGGTGCATGACGCCAAGTCCGGCGAGACCAAGGCCATCGATTACCGCGAAATGGCGCCGGCCAGCGCCACCCGCGACATGTATCTCGATGCCGACGGCAATGCCGACAGCAAGCTGTCGCGGTTTTCAGGTCTGGCCGTCGGTGTGCCCGGCACCGTCGCCGGCATGCAGCTGGCGCTTGACACCTACGGCACCATGACGCTGGCTCAGGCAGCAGAACCGGCGATCAGGCTGGCCGAGGACGGCATCACGGTCACCGCCGATCTGGCCGACAGTCTCAAGGGTCTGGAAAAGCGGCTCAAAACCTGGCCGGCCTCGGCGGCGATCTTCTACAAGGAAGATGGCAGCTTCTATGAGCCCGGCGACGTGATCAGGCAGCCGGATCTGGCAGCAACGCTGAAGAAGATCGCCAGCGATGGCCCGGACGGATTTTACACCGGCGACGTGGCGGAGAAGATCGCGGCATCGGTGCGCGACGCCGGCGGCTCGATGAGCATTGAGGATCTGGCGG